>DATAVW010000082.1:0-4023 GCA_036267515.1 Rhizomicrobium sp. | reverse complement strand
TCGACTGAACTGACAATTGCCGAGTGGCGGGATCATTGAAGCTCGGTTTCCCCAAGAGAAGCTGGCGTGCTTGTGTCTGTGGATCAGGGTATGAGCGTTGATCTGCCGAAATGGCGAGTGACTTATCAATGCTCTCGGTCTTCCCGCCGACGGTTCCGGCCAAGAGATCTTGAGCCTGAATCTGCGCGTCGCCGATGCGGTCTGCGGCGTGCACAGTATTGGCATTGATGAAGATTGCCGCGGATATCAGTATTAAACAGGGACCTAGGCTTTTCATAGAAACAAACGAATTCATGATGAGACTCCAATTGAAAGTAAAAAGAACAGAAAACTGTGCGGGGTTTCGAGAAGGCAACCGGAGCGACGATGCTTGTGTCGCGTGCATTGCGCGCCTGGTGCCAAATCCTCATGGGGTTACCGCACGGTTCAATCGTCGTTGGCCGAATCGCACGCGTCCTTTCCATCTCCTTGGCGGAGGAGACCGAGAGAGTGATAGCAGTCGCGCTGCAATCGCCATTCGTTGAAGAAACTTCGACAACATGTTTGCTAGATGCTCCTTCATGGATCTCTCTCCTCATTGCTTACGCAACGGACAATTCGGCGTGCTAGACAATCGTTACAGCAAGCGTGACCCGCTCAGTTGATCGCGTGAACGACTGTGGACAGACGGGCCTGCAGGGCAACGGGGTCGTTCTTGAACGCATCGGCCGCGCCACGCGAGAGGGTTCCGGGGAACACGTCTTCCTCCCCGGCCTCGAGGCCATCGAGCGTGCCTGCGGCCACTTCCTCGGGCTTTAGCTTCGGCTCGGGCAGCGGGGAGTAGGCTGGCGTATCGGTCTGCACCGGCAGTACCCCCACCACCTGCACGCCTCGGGGCTTGAGCTCAGCGCGCAGCGTGCGCGTGAGCGCCAGCGCGGCCGCCTTGGACGCTGAATAGGTTCCCGCAACCGGCAGGGTCGCAAGTGCGAGGAACGACAGGATGTTGACGATGGCTCCGCCGCTGCGGAAAGCGGGAGTGCCGCGCAGCGCCTGCGTCAGGGCGAGAATACCGAAGTAATTGACCTCCATCTCCTGACGTGCCGCCGCCGTGTCCTTGGCTGCCAGGGCGCCGCTAAAGGCGACTGTGCCGGCGTTGTTGATCAGCAGCGTGATATCGGAAGCGGCTGTTGCGGCCTGTTCCACTTGCTTCGGATTGGTGACGTCCAATGCGATTGGAACGAGCCTATTCGACTCGGCCAATAGCCCGCGCAGGGATGCGGGGTCGCGTGCGCCGAGATAAATCTTCGTTGCGCCGCGTTTCAGCAACTCACGGACGAATGCCTGCCCAATCCCGCCATTGGCCCCGGTAACCAGAGCCACAGAACCTTTGATTTTCATGCTTGACCTCTTTAAAGACGTTAGGGACCTAAAAGGCACCTTCACCGTTGTTTTCGGGGGTGCCTTCCATTATGATTACGTGCATAATGATTGTATTAATAACAGTCGTAATGAATAGAGTCAAGCCCAAAGAAGTCATCCATGGTGCGAGTCAATGAAAGTCTCTAAGTCCAAAGCAGCTGATAATCGCGATGCAATACTGCAGGCGGCCGCCGCGCAGATGCGGGGCCGCGGGCTCGATCAGACCAGCATCGCCGATGTCGCCCGAGCGTCGGGCCTGACGCATGGCGCCCTGTATAACCACTTTGGGTCAAAGGATGCGTTGACGACCGAGGCAATGAAGTGTGCGTTCGCGCAGTGCCTGCGCGAGTTCACGGGCCTCTCCGCCCCGCAGTTCCTGAAGCAATATCTCTCGACGGATCACCGCGACCATCCTGAACAGGGCTGTCCAGCCGCAGCGCTGGTATCGGAGATCCCGCGCCAGCCGACGGAGTTGCAAACAGCTTTTCGGGGGGGCGTCGATCGCTTTGTCACGCTCGCGGGCGAGAGCCTCGAAGCGGCAGGCGCGGAACATGGTCATGACCGGGCGGTTTTCATGTTCGCTGCGATGGTTGGCGGGCTCGCTCTATCGCGCGCGATCCGTGATGTTGATGACTCAGGCTCGGCCGATATTCTTCGAGCCGTCAAGAAGCAACTCGGGCAACTGGTCAATAGCTGACCGGCGATTGAATCGGGCTCTGGAACTGTCAGCTCTTTAGATGTAGCAAACGAGGTACCTATGCTCACTCGCAGATCATTCAACACACTGCTCGGCGCGGCGGCCGTCGCCTCCTTGGCCCCAACAGTCATGGAGGGCCAAACGTTGACAAAGGCGAGCAACGTCGTTTTGGTTTATGGCCTGTACGCGGACGCATCCTGTTGGATCGACGTGATTCCGTATTTGCAAAATGCAGGACTCAACGTGACCGCCGTACAGAACCCGCTCACCTCGCTTGGCGATGCGGCCGCCGCTACACGCCGTATCCTCGCCTTGCAGAAGGGGCCCACCGTTCTCGTCGGCCATTCATTTGCCGGAACGATTATCAGTGAGACCGGAAATGACCCCATTGTCTCGGCGCTTGTGTTCGTGGCGGCTCGCGCCCCGGATGCCGGCGAGGATTTTGCCGCACTCGCCGCAAAGTTTCCGAAACCCCCAGCGAGCGAGGGAGTCGTGCGCGGGGACGGATTCTTCTGGCTCGGCGAAGAGGCCTTCCTCAAGGATTTTGCGGGTGATCTTGCCCCAACCCGGGCACGCGCGTTGTTTGCCGTTCAAGGCCAGGTCGCCAGTGCGTTGGTCACAGAGAGAACGACCACGGCGGCTTGGCGATCAAAACCGAACTGGTACCAAGTATCGACGCAGGATCGCACCATCAACCCCGACCTCGAGCGATTCCTGGCAAAGCGCATGAAGGCGACAACCATCGAGCTCGATTCGAGTCACCTGTCGCTGCTGTCTCATCCGCGCGAGATCTCGGATCTGATTCTTCAGGCCGCGGCACATCAAGGCTAGACTATCGGCGATCCGCTATCGACACGAATCGCGCCATTACTCAATTCTTGACTGTTCATTCCATAATCGCGTACGATCATCAGCGTGGCAAGACCCAAAGAATTTGTCGAGGAGCAGGCGCTGGACGCGGCGATCGAGGTATTCCGAGAGCATGGGTTCGAGGGCACGTCGACCGAGATGCTCGTTCGCGCGTTGAGAATCGGTCGGCAAAGTCTCTACGATACCTTCGGTGACAAGTGGCAGATCTACCTTTCTGCGGTGCGCCGCTACAACGGCGCCGAGACGCGGGCTCATGTTCTTGCACTTCGAAGCGGCCCGCATGCCATTGATGGCATCCGGGCCATGATCGATCGCGTGGTGGCCGATGCCGCCCAGAGCTGCCTGGGCGTCAACTCAATCTGCGAGTTCGGGCGTAGCCGCCCGGAACTGGCTGATATCCACAATGCTGCAGCACGTGCGATCAGAACCGCAGTCGTTAGGCGCGTTCGCGAAGCGCAGACCGAGGGCGACGTTGCCGCTGAGCTCGATCCGAAAGATGCAGCGCGATTTCTGATGGCGAGCTTCACCGGAATCCGGGTTGCTGCGCGCGGTGGCGCGACGGCCGAAGAGTTGCGCGCCCTCGGGCGTCTCGCGTCGCGAGCCTTGCAATGAAGCACCCGGCGTTTGTTTTGCTTTATTTTGGACTGATCATTCAAGAATGAGGTGTAGGAATGAAAGCGATAGTGATGAACCGGGCAGGTGGCACAGAGGTGCTGGAAATGGTTGATCGCCCGGATCCAATCCCCCGCCCGGGAGAGGCGTTGGTCGAGGTCGCCGCGGCGGGCGTTAACTTCATGGATACAGCGGTACGGCGCGGCCAGTTCTGGACTGAAATGCCGCTGCCTCGCTACTTGGGCGTCGAGGGGGTGGGACGCGTGCTATCGGTCGGTGACGGCGTGCAGAGCGTCCAGCCGGGGCAACGAGTCGCCTGGGTGTATGCGCCCGGAAGCTACGCTGAACGTATCGTCCTGTCGGCTGATGCACTCGTACACATTCCGGATGTGATTGACGATCGTACTGCTGCTGCGGTCATGATGCAGGGACTGACCGCCAGTCAT
>DATAVW010000081.1:0-4084 GCA_036267515.1 Rhizomicrobium sp. | reverse complement strand
TCGAGGCGTTCAGTCATTTAAAGATCCGTCTATTTGCGCCCGGTGGTCCTCCTAACCTTCAGCCACGCGATGATATCTGGCCGACGGATACCGGCCCCATAATTAGAGCGGCTGAGGGTGGCGCGGAGCTTATGCAATTCCGGTGGGGCTTTCCTCCGGGCCGGCCTAAGGGGCCGCTCCTCCAAGGGAACGTTGCCGGTCGAGAGGTACGTTGAAGTAGTCGAAGGCGTTGGCCATCAGAACGGAAGCACAGTCGCTGAACCAAGGGCTGGGTAGTTGCGGCGAGTTTCTTGAACTGCTCACCATTTCGTTGCAGCGAACAGGTGCGACTAATCACAAATTCCTATTGCCCGCATCGCCGCGCGAAGTTGCTCGGCATTATAGGGCTTGCTGACAAAACTGATCGACGGAATACCTTTGAATTGTTCCCGGAGATCATCCATTTCCTGGCCGCCCGCGATTATGACCGGCAGCGAAGGATACATCGAGCGTAGTTCCGCAATGAGGGCTTTTCCGCTTCGGTCGGGCAGCCCGAGGTCCACGATCACCGCATCCACCCCTCCCGGAATCAGGCGAAGCTTATTCAAGGCGTCCGTCCCCGAGCCGACTACATCGACTTTGATCCCGGTTTCTTCGATCCACTCCGTTGCCATCCTGCGCATCAGCGGTTCGTCCTCGATGAACAGGACGCGCGCTGGCGTAGAGTTAGCGTCGAGGATGTCGCGCAGCTTTTCGGCAAGCGCGGCGGGGCTGAAAGGCTTGGTCAACAATTCAACGCCCGGATCCAGCCGTCCGTCGTGAACGATGGCATTGCGCGCGTAGCCGGTCGTGAACAGCACTTTGAGATTCGGCTTTGCTTTGCGCGCCCGTTCGGCCAGCTGGCGTCCGTTCACCCCGCCCGGAAGTCCGACGTCCGTGAACAGTGCCGCGATTTCGGGATGCGCGTCGAGGATTTGTATCGCCGCGTTGGCATTAGGCGCTTCAAGCACGTTATATCCAAGTTCACGCAGGGTCTCGGTTGAAAAGGTGCGCACATCGTCGTCATCCTCCACCACAAGGATGGTCTCCTTCCCGCTTCCCCGAGGCGGGGTGTGCACCGGCTCCTCATCGCGATCGTCAGCTTCGGCGTGAAATCGCGGCAGATAGATTTTGACGGTCGTTCCTTCGCCTGCCTCACTGTAGATTTGAACGTGGCCGCGCGATTGTTTGACGAAGCCGTAGACCTGAGACAGACCCAGACCTGTGCCCTGGCCAATATCCTTGGTGGTATAGAACGGATCGAACGCTTTGGCCTTGACCTCTGGGGTCATGCCGCATCCATTGTCTGTCACTGCGACCAGCACGTACTGGCCGGGCAGCACTTCGGCCTGCGCAGCGGCATAGCGCTCATCGAGATGGACATTTGCTGTTTCGATCGTGAGCTTTCCACCATTGGGCATCGCATCGCGGGCGTTCACCGCTAGATTGAGAAGCGCCACTTCCAGTTGGTTCGGGTCGGCATGCGCCCGCCACAGACCACCGGCCAGCACCGTCTCCACTGCGATAGCTTCGCCGAGCGTGCGCCGCAACAGGTCAGACATGCCGCCGACCAGACGCCCGACATCAACCGACTCCGGCGCCAGCGGCTGCTGGCGCGAAAACGCAAGCAGCCGCTGGGTTACCGATTCGGCACGCCGCGCGCCGCGCATCGCGTTGTCGGCCGAGCGCTGAAGCCTGCCGCGATCGAGGGGATCATCCCGCATGTGCCGCTGCAATGCATCAAGGTTGCCCATGATGATGGTCAAAAGATTATTGAAGTCGTGGGCGACGCCGCCGGTGATCTGCCCGATGCTCTCCATTTTCTGCGATTGGAGCAGACGCTCCTCGGCGGCGCGCCGATCAGTAAGATCGCGGGTCACCTTCGCGAAACCAACGACATTACCCTCGCTGTCACGGATAGCGTTAATGACCGCACTGGCCCAAAACCGGCTGCCATCCTTGCGGACCCGCCAGCCCTCCGCCTCGTACTTGCCGGTCCGGGCGGCAGTCTCGATCGCCTTGAATGGAATCTCGTTCTGCCGCTCTTCGTCCGTATAGAACCGCGAGAAATGCTGCCCGATGATCTCTTCGCGTTCATAGCCTTTGATGCGCTGCGCTCCGGGATTCCAGTTAATAACCTTTCCGGTCCGATCGAGCATGTAAATGGCATAGTCGGTAACGCTCTCCACCAGGAGCCGGAAGCGGCGTTCGGTTTCCTCCAGTTTACTCGTGCTCGTGGCCAGCTGTTCAGCACGTTCGGCGACACGCTTTTCGAGCGTGCGGTTGAGGTCTTGCAGTTGTTCTTCCGCCTGTTGCCGGGCGACCAGCTCACGCCGGCTCTCTTGGTAAAGCCGCGAATTATCAATCGCGACCGCGGCCTGGGCCGCCAAGCCGAGCAGGATGCGCTCCGCGCGCGCGTTGAACATGGCAGGCTGGGGATGACCGAAGAACAACCCGCCGAGCACGTCGCCGCTGCGGGACATCACCGGCACCGCGAGATAGCTTCGCACCGGTAGATGACCGGGGGGCATTCCCTTGTAAGGCTCGTTCTTGCCGTAGCGCGGATCAGAGAGAATATCGGAAGATCGCACGGATCCCTCACCGCGAAAAGTCGGTCCAAAGATTTCGGTGTTACGCGGCATTGGAAAGCGTTCGAAGGCTTCTCGCGGCGCTCCTGACAATGTGTAGAGCGTGTAGGCCTCGCCTTCCGCTTGCACAACATTATAGAAAAACGCGCCAAATTGCGCACCACTGAGCTCTACGCCGGCATCGGTCACGATCTGTATTAGGCGATCGAGATCCAGCTCAGCGCGGATGGCGATGCCGATGCGATTGAGTATTTCAAGCGTGCGCGCCTCCTCGCGCAGCTCGGCGACACGTGCTTCTAAAGTCTCGTTCAGCGCGAGCAGCCTGGCTTCCAATTGCTTGCGTTCGCCGATCTCATAATAGGTGCCGCGCAGGCACCGCAGGCCAGACTTGTCATTGGCAACCACTTGTCCCTTGCCGGCGAGCCAATGCAGTTTCCCGTCGGCGCGCTTGACCCGAAACTCGACATAGAAACTGCCGCTCTGCCCGGCCGTTTCGATGGCGGCGCGGATCTTCGTTGCATCGTCGACGAACACGAATTGGAGCCACTCCTCAAAATTCGCCGGTGCGTTGTGCGAATCGAGCCCGAACAAAACCGCAAGCTGCGGGCTGAACGCCCACTGTTTCGACGTCAAGTCCAATTCAAACGCGCCGATGCCGCCGGCGGCCTCGGCCAGCCTCAGGCGCTGCTCCAGATCTGAAGCGCGCTTTCTCCCGCCCCTACCTTCGATCTTCTTGTCAGTCATGCAGTAGTCAGCTTCTTGTGCTTTTCAACAGGATCGACTTTGCCTCGTTCATAGCGCGGAGTTTTCCGAGCGCTATATGTCGCGGTAGGTGGTTCAAGCCACACGAACTGGTCACGATCGTCTGCTCGGGCGCAAGCCACTTATGCGTCCGGATGCGCTCGACGACTTGCTCGCCGGTCTCGACATTCGGTGACTGAACATCCACGGCGCCAACGCCGAGCTGTTTATCACCGAGCAAGCCTTCGTAGTGAGGTGTCATGTCGTGTTCGATCAGATAACCATCACAATCGATCTGGCACACCAGGTCGGCCTTGTAGCGGCCGTGATCGAAATAACGGTGGCCGATCTGGCCGTCGTAATCGGCGCCCACGGCGTAGTTGCCCTGGCAGTAATGCACCATCACATGCACATCGTCCGGAATGTCCTCAATCGCCATGTTGATGGCGGCCACCGCTGAGCGCACTTCGGCATCATCCGCCACCGTGAAGTACGGTTCATCGATCTGAATATGCTTGCAACCCGCTTCCGCAAGCCATCGGAAATTGCGGTGAAGCAGCTTTCCGAAATCGTCGATCATCCTGGCTGTGTCGTTGTAGTATTCGTCGTAAGCCACCGCCGCCAACAGGTGGGGGCCGGTCATCGTGATCTTGACCGGCTTTCTGGCAAACGCCGATACGGTGTTGAATTCCTCGACCAATCCCAGATCAACGTCATCCGCTATTGGGCCGCGGCAG
>DATAVW010000080.1:0-32625 GCA_036267515.1 Rhizomicrobium sp. | reverse complement strand
CTTCAGTGAGGATTCGGCTTTTCTTCATCGACAATCTCCATCAATTCCTTTTCGGCAACCGAATGTTCAAGTTGCGAGGACGTCATCGAGAGCAACGCGGCGGCCAATTTCTGCAGTGCCGCGAGTTCTCGATCATCTATGCTGGCCTGCTCATTCTTGCCGAAACCGTAGAGTAGGAACCAACGATCCACATACCTTGTCGCAACCAGTATCCGCGCGCCGCCGCTTTTTCCGCGGCCCGGCAATGGCACACGCTTCTTGTAAACGGAGCCACCAAGATCCGCATCGATGAGCCCTGCTGCCATCTCGGTGATCGCCTTCACCAGTGCCTTATCCGAGACCTGGGCCTTGCGACTCCAGCGAGCGAAGGTCAGCGTCTTGAACATTTGGCGCACATCACACCGTATCACTGAGTGCTATGGTACGCAAGTTTCTCATGTGCGGTGTGCGAGCCCGCTCACGGTTCGTATCCTATCGGCGCCTCCGGATACGCCCGGCTCTCATGGTGTACACGCACGATAAGGCGTTGCTTATCGACCGAAGTTGTCGCCGTTTTGCGGTAGCACTGTCGATCCTGCTGCTGCGTCGATTTCGACCACTACAGATAGTGGACTCGGTAATACCAAGCGCAGGCGTCCTCAATGCGAGTCTGAATACGTGGTGGAATCTCGTGTTTTTGCGGAACGGTCATGTGGTCGACTGCGTGTGCGGGTACTTCATACGGTTGTGACTATTGCTTTCCGGTGGTCCCATCGGCGTGAGCTTCTGCGGATCGATCTCCAATGAACGGTGTCCCAACCGGGCGCAGAGATGCGATATGCACGCCGCCGGGCGTGCGAGGAAGTGCGGGAGATCCAGAAGCACTTGGTGTGGTCGGACGCGGCAGCGCTTAGCGGCCTGTCCTCCGCCCAATCCATAGGCAGCCGACCTCGTACGGTGACGGAGTCAGCCCTCCCGCGAAGTGCGGCCGAGCTTTCGGGTTGCGTGTCACGGAATCTCCACTATGCTGTAAGTCCATGAATGAGGCTGCCCGCTATCGATGGATTGCCGCGAACATCCTTCCGCACGAGGGCGAGATGCGAGGTTGGCTACGGCGGCGGCTCGGGGCGCTCAGCTCGAACGACGTCGATGATTTAGTCCAGGAAGCTTTTGCTCGTATCTGGGCGGTTGATTTCTCGACTATTCGCAATGGCCGCGCGTATTTGTACGCGACTGTCCGGCATCTGTTGGCGGAGCATGCTCGCCGCTACGAGATTCGCCCCGATGCCACCAGCATCTTTCTTTCGGGAGATTTGCTGCGCGCACGCTATCGGGATAATCCGCGCCACCCGAAGGTGGTGACGACCAAGCTGCCGCTGCGCTATGAATTCGAGCATTTCACTTTTGTATCTCAGGAGATCAAGAAGGGAAGTCGACTGCGCCTGGTCATTTCACCCGTCAACTCATTGGGCATCCAAAAGAATTACAACTCTGGTGGCGAAGTCCCGAGAGAGACCATCGAGGATTCGAAGACAGTAACGGTAACTCTCTACCACGATAGATCACACCTGAGCGCTCTGTACATCCCGTTTGGCCAGCCAGAGCCGGCGGAGCGGCCCGACAGTTCGGCGGCCGGCCACCATTAACCAAGATCAATGCGTCAGCAACAACCACGTCTATTTATCGACAGAAGTTGAACTTCTTAATCACTACTGGAGATTGTCGATGTTAAACATGCCTTCTTACTGGAACACGGCCTTTTCGCCATGAACGTCGTGGAAAAGCTCCAGCTCTGTGCCGTTATCTTGCTTTTAGCCGTTATGCGGTCGTCGACGGCGCAATCGGCAACTTTGGCGAAGACCCCGAACTACGCCGCGCTGGGTGCGCATGTCGTTCAAAAATTAGCTGGCGCCGAATACGGCGCAGTCGAGGAGAGCTTCGATCCGCCGCTGGCAAAAGATCTGCCACAGACAAAACTGACCGAACAGTGGCAAGCGCTGCTGGCTCGGTCGGGCCCTTTTGTTAAGGTCAAAGCAACTTCCGTTACGACGGAGTTGGGTGGTTACCATGTTGTTGTCATGACGTGCGCCTTTCAGCGCGCCTCTGATAATAACGTGCTCGTCACCTTCAATAGCGATGGCCGCATCTCCGGTTTCTACTTCGGACCTCGGCCGACGGAGGTCGTAGATCAATGGACGACACCAAGCTATGCGCTCTTGAAGAGCTTCCATGAGGTTCAGGTGACCGTACAAGATGGTCCGTGGCATTTACCCGGAACTATTACCCTACCAAACGGCAGTGGCCCTTTTCCGGTTGTCATACTAGTCCCTGGGTCTCCGCCGCTGGATCAGGACGGGACAGTTGGGCCGAATAAGGTATTCAAGGATCTCGCGTGGGGATTGGCCAGCCGCGGCATCGCCGTGCTGCGCTATACCAAACGTACGCATCAGTTTGGGGCGGGGCTGGGCGGCGGACAAATATCTTCGTTCTCGTTGCGTGACGAGCTGATCGACGACGCTCGCGCCGCTGTCTCGCTTATGGCCGCCAGGAGCGATGTGGACCACCGGCAAATGTATTTGCTTGGTCACAGTATGGGTGGGATCGCAGTGCCCACAATCGCGGCTGCTGATCCACGGATCGCGGGAATCATCGTGATGGGGAGCCCTCCGGGGGACCCGTTGGCGGTCATCCTGAAGCACGCCCAAGATGGCGCCAGCGCGGGTGGAGAGGAGGGTAGGCAAGCATCGGAGATGATCCCGGCGCTCGAAAGGCTTCAAAACGGAAGCTCCGCTCCAGGGGAGATCGTCGATCTTTTTGGGGAGAGAACGCCAGCCGACTATTGGATAAAAATGCCAACGTATCAGTCTGGCGCAGTAACTGCGAAACTGAAGATACCAGTTATGATCTTGGTGGCCGGGCACGATGCGGAGTCGCTGCCGGATGCGTTCGAAGAATGGGAGGCCGCTTTGGCCGGCCATAACAATGCGACTCTGAAATTCTATCCCGGCTTATTCCACCTGTTCCTGCCCAGCACATCGAAACAAAAGGGCGCCGACGCACCGGACGACTGGTCACGGCCTAGCCACGTAACCCTGGGAGTTGTGAATGATATTGCGTCGTGGGTTCTTTCGAAAGCGAAGAATCGGGGAGTTGATAAGGGATCTTCCCAATGAAGATCGACGACGCTTATGATGAGCCCTTTCATCAAGGCTCTGCTCGGTACCGCGATGGTTCCCATCACCCAAGCAAACGAATTCGAGAAAATAAATCATGATCCGAGACGTGAATACTTCTTCTCCGAGATCAGTAGTGAGCAAGCCGCCGGCGTGTCGCGCGTTGCCGGCACTCGCGTCAGCGGTGCTGGCAATCCTTTGCGCGCCCTCCCAAGCGTAGCTACTCCTGCGATATCGCGCGAGGCGCGCATCTTTGGGAAGTCGCCGACCTATAGTCCCGAAATTGATTGAACTATCGAGCGCGAGATTCACACAACGGCGTAACGGCGTAACGGCGTAACGGCGTAACGGCGTAACGACGTAACGACGGACACGACGGGCAAACAGAGCTAAGCGTTATGCCGAGCGATGCTGCACATAGGGGGCCGGCCCTAATTCGCGGCGGCACTATTTAACAATCACAGGTTGCATTGGGATTTCATGATCGATCTTGACCTTCCTCAACCGTGCGCGATCCGGAGCACCTAATCCAGGTTATGTCGACGAACCCGAGCTATCTTCGGAGTGCTGTGGATTCCGAGGTCATCAATTATCGGGACTGAGATATTCCGTGCTGCCCAGCGGCACTTTCAATCGGGCGTGGGGGGAGTATCTTGAAGATCCTGGAACGCACAAAGCACCTTATCCGCTGCGCACGATAACAGCAAAGTCCTCGGCGCTCGCCTTTTCGATGGATGATCTCGACATTGTGCTTGTTCAGCCAACACCGCGATATTCCCAGCGCCCAGATAATCAACGAGCGACACAATAGATAGTCTATTACGCACGATAATTGGCGGTTATAATTCCAGTCGGTCAGAACTCGATGGCAGGTCGATTCACCTGCCATTTGTCGATAGCCCAGGCTTGCGCCTGCATCCCCTCAAGGGGAAACCCATTGGTCGCTACGCGGTCTGGGTTGATGAGAACTTTCGAGTTACTTTCCGATTTGATGCCGCAAACGCGGTGGAGGTGGACCATGGCGACTATCACTAAGGGTGCGGGCGGCATGCACAGCCCCGCGCACCCTGGCGCGATTCTGCTCGAGATGTACATGAAGCCGTTGCACGTCACGATTACCGAAGCGGCTAATGCGCTGGGGGTCAGCCGCAAGCACCTCTCCTCGATCATCAACGGGCATTCTGCCGTGACGCCGGACATGGCGATGCGTCTAGCGGTGGTGTTTGAGACCGAAGCGGAATTGTGGGCAAATCTTCAGTCGCAGCATGATCTTTGGACTGTGCGGCAAGAAGCGGCGCCCAAGCTCAAGCCACTGCGGCAGGCAGCCTGACACGGAGCCTCGCCTCGAACCGGCGTAATTCCCCGCTGCGCACATGAAAGCGAAAAGCAAAGACAGCGGGAAGCTGCGCATAGGCGATGACTGGAACGCGATCCGGATCATCGCACTGTCGCAGAGCAATCCCCTGAAGGCGATCGCGGAATTCGTGGAGAACAGCATCGATGCGCACGCGAAGACGATCACCATCACCCGCGGCAAGGAGCAGGGGGCGCATTACCTCGCCATCAAGGATGATGGCGATGGGGTGCCGCGGGATGACAACGGCCTGCCGGATTTCAAATACGTGGCGACCCATATTTGCGACTCGATCAAGCGCCGCCTCAAGGCCGACGGGAGTGGCAGCGGCCTGCAGGGCGAGTTTGGCATTGGACTTTTGAGCTTTTGGACCGTGGGGGACATGTTGACCATGACCTCGACGGGCGCTGATCAGAAGGCCTATCAGATGACCATGAGCAAGGGGGACTCGCGCTACGAGGTGAGTCCCAAACGGCTGCTGTTCGCCGAGAAAGGCACGGAACTCAAGATCAGCCCGCTGCTCGAGGGGATTCGGACCTTAAGCGGTGAGAAGATTCAATGGTACCTGGCCTCGGAGCTGCGCGACCGAATCCGCGACTCCAAAGCGCGAGTGACCGTGATCGACAAGCTTGCGCGCAAGCAATATGAAGTCGAGCCGCGCCAGTTCGAAGGGCGCCTGCTGCATCAATTACCAGCAATCCGCACTCCCTTCGGGGATGCCTATGCGGAACTCTATCTCGCCGAGCCCACCGAGGCCTCGCGGGTGGCCTTGACCCGCGTCGGCACGCGCGTGATCGAAGACCTCGCTACGCTTTCCGGCCTCGAACGCACCCCCTGGACCTCGCGCTATTTGCAAGGCCTCATCGACGCCCCCTTCTTGAACCTCACCCCCGGCACTCGCAGTGGCATCATTCAAGACGAGCGCTATGCCGCCTTGATCGATGCCTTGGCGCCTCTCGAAACGTTCGTGCAAGGTTTGATTGAGGAGCAGCGGCGCGCGGAGGAAGAGCAGGCCAGTCAGCAGTCGCTCAAAACCATCCAAAAGGCTTTCCACGAAGCCATGCTCGCGTTGCCGCGAGAAGAATACGATTGGTTCGATATTCAAGGGAGCGCGCGCCAGGAGGGCGGTACGGGCACCGGCGGAAGTGCTGGCGTGCCGGCCGGCACGGATTGGTCGGAGCCGCTTCTGGGGGTGGCCGAACCCTCCCCGCGCGACTCGCCGCAGCGCGAGTTCTTCGAGTACGCCGGCGCGCTGTTCGGGGTCATCGTCTCCCCGGCGGCTAGCACGACGCCGCTCAATGGCACTCGCAAGCTCAAGGCACTGCCGCGCGATCGCTCGCGCCGCCGGGTGATGGAGGATCTCACATTCGCGTGGGCTCTGGTCGAAGGCGGGGGCACGCTCTCGGGCGTGGCTGACCAGGAAGTCGAATATCTGGCGCCGCCGACCCCGGGACTCACGCGCCTGCGCTTGACGGTACGGCAGCGGGAGGTCACCGCGAGCGCGGATGCCTTGATCACCGTGACGGACGCTCTGGAAACCAACATGGGCACGGCCGCGGTAAACACTCGCGGCCTACCCGGCTACACTTTCGAACGCGCCGCCGGTGAACTCTGGCGCTGCCGCCTCGATGCGGATCGCAACATCATTGTGGTCAACAGCGGGCATCGCGATTTTGTGTTCGCGACGCGAAATCGCGCGCTGCAGCTGCGCTATCTCGTTCGTTTGTATGTCAAGGAGCTCGTGCTCAAGAATTTCGCCGGATTATCTGCCGATCAGTTGCTCGAGCGGATGATCGAGCTATCGTTGTATGCCGAAGAGAAGTTGAAATCCGGGTAATGAGTAATTGCTGGCGCGTGGCGTTACAGCACAATCTCGCATCGAGTGGGACGCTCGCGCCGCTGTCGCCGCGAGGTCCGCAAATCGCAAAGTATTTGGCTGAGATCGAAGGCGAGTAACTAAACGGTGCCGACGACGTTGTACTGCCGGCACACGCCAGAAACCCAACTCTATGCGCATGATAAGGCGGGCTTATCATTCACTTTCGAACATTTCTCCCTGCGTCGTTGTCCGGGGCCTAGCGGCCAATTTACACGGATCAATTGGGGATAACCGGTGGGGGGTAACTTTCGCGGGCCTTCGCAATCGCCGAAAAATTGTGGACGCTCTAGATCTATTCAATTCTGTCTCACGTCAACTACTTTGACCGGGCGCATTGCCTCGCTTGATTTGTTACCGGAATTGGGTCATTGCCTCACAGCAATTGTTACCGAAGGTAACGGCGATGGGAGGCAGAAATGGCACGAGCACTTACGAGGACAGCGCGGCAGGAATTGTTTCAAGCGGTTCGAGCACGATATACCGCCGGATCGCGGGAAACGAAGTCCCGCATTTTGCCGGAGTTTGCGTCGGTCAGCGGATACCATCGTAAGTCCGCTATTCGCATCCTAAACGGCGCGGCCTGTCCAGAGGAGGATCAACGCGGCCATCGACGAGCACGTATCTACGATGGGGCAGCGCGGCAAGCCTTGATAGTGCTTTGGGAGGCTTCCGATCGCGTATGCGGCAAGCGTTGGAGGACGATCCCGATCTGACCGGACTGGAACTCTTCGAACGTCTCCAACGTAAGCTTCCAATCATTGAACTTAAACGCGACACCACCAAGGAGGCGGTTTGCCTGGTATTGAGAAGGTCAACACCGGGGACGTTCCGCTGCCGGTGTCTGAGCTTGTCACCGCCAGCGAGCCGTCAGATTCCCTCCCTGTCCAACATAACTTCTTGATTATATTTGATATAATGTATGAAAACTCATCTTCAGCAATGGCGGCCGCAACTTGCTTTGCATTTCGTAACGCGTTACGCTGTAACGCGTTACAGATGGAGAAATGGTATGGCATTAGCGGCTGATCGAATGAAGGCCATGCGCGAGCGGCGTCGTGCGCGCGGCGTCCGCGAGCTGCGGTTGATCGTGCCCGATGCGCGATCGAAAGTTGTCCGTAGGCGTATCGCGAAGGAGGTGGCTGGCCTGCTTCGATCGCGTGAGTTGGATGCTCTCGGGTGGATCGAAGCGGTTTCGGAATTTGATGCCCGATGAGGCGCGGCGACGTGGTGACGGTTGCAGCAACGGGCGACTACGGTAAGCCACGTTCCGCAGTAATTGTTCAGACGGATGCCTTGCCCGCGGCGCATGCGTCGGTCGTGGTCTGCCAGATGACTTTCGAGTGCAGCGATGCACCCGACTTTCGCGTGACGATCGATCCGAGCGAAAGAAACGGCTTACGATTGAAATCGCAGGTCATGGCCGACAAGCCCGTCACGATCCGCCGCGAACGAATCGGGCGGCATATTGGCCATCTCGACGACAAAGATGTTGCGCGACTAAATATCGCTTTAGCGTTCGTAATGGGCTTGGCGGACTAGCGCCACAATTTCTCGCTGTTGGTTGGGCTGCGAGCCGGCTTGCCCATCGGGTGTTGTGAAGGGAGCGCCGGACGGTCTACAGCCCGAAGACGTCCGCGGTCGGGGCCATTGCGCTGACCATCTTCCTCCCGATCAACGAATGTTATCGATCCAGTGGGTAGGAAATAGGCGATTGCTTCGCCGAACAAATTGTGTTCGTCTTCGTAGAGAATCTTGCCCGCTGCGGCAAAGATGGCCTGATCCTGCGCACTGGCGAAACCTATCTTAGCCTCACTGCGGAGGCTACTCATGTAGTCGCTCTGATTAAGATCCAGAGGAGGAGCCTGCGGTCCTCGAAGCTGACCCTGGCGACACGCAGCCGATGACCATAGGTGTGCTTGCTATGTTGGTAACGACATAGCAAGAACCATGTCTCGCCCAATCCTATGTAGAGCCTCGTGATCGACACTTCATAGGTGCGGATTAATCCGTCTGATATGGGAGTCTGCACTCGTTGTTTCGGGCCGAGGATCAGCTTCTTGGCTTCCTAAATAACCTATAAGATCACCGTGTCTCCGGCAATGCCGTCTTTGCCAATGCCTGTTCCTTCATGGCTAGCACCAGCTCGGCCGCGACAACCGCCGGCATCAGCGGCGAACTTGTTCGAGATGTGATGGTGGAGACGATGAGCAAGCGCTTTGGGGGGTTCCCGGTTTGCCGAGTCCGGCTGAATGGCTGAGCGACAACGGCTCGGGCTACATTGCTCGGGAGACGCGAGGCTTTGCGCAGGACATCGGTCTGACGCCGTGTCGCACCCCGTATGGCTCGCCGCAGAGCAACGGTATGGCGGAATCCTTCGTCAAAACCTTCAAGCGTGACTACGTGAACATCAACCCAACGCCGGACGCATTGACCGTTCTTGAGCAGCTGCCGATCTGGTTCGCCGACTACAACGAGGTGCATCCGCATAGTGCGCTGCGCTATCGTTCGCCAAATGAGTTCAGAGATGACAATTTAAGTCCTAACCCCTGTCCTGGTTCATAGGGTCAACTCCAGTCATCCCCTTCTTTGCCGGGCGGCGGCAACGGCGGCAATCTGCATTCCGCGGCGTGCTCGGATCCTCAGAAAGAAAGCACGCAAGGGCCCTGGCGTATGCGCGGCCGCCCACGCCGCCTCCACCAACATGCCGCGTGCCTGGGCGCGGCCGATTTTAGTGATATGCCCGTGACGCGCCGGGGCAAGACCGGACTGGCGCACGCTCGGATTGAGCCCAAAGTAGCTAACCAGCTTCTGCGGCGTGGCAAACCGTTCTATTTGCCCGATGGCGGCGATGAGGCTGATCGCCACCGTTACATTGACGCCTGATATGGTCAGTAAGCGATGCACGCGCGGATCATGCAAGTTCGCTTGTGCCAGGGCACGGTCAATGACCTGCTGATCTTCGGTCAGTCGATCGATCTCCCGCAGCCGCTGCTCTACCGCGCAGCGTTCATCAGCCGGCACGGGCTGCTCTGTGAGCCAAGCACGGCCCTTTTTTCCAAATAAATCGGTGAACGGGCAGCGGGGGATCAGATGTGCGTGCAGGACAGATTGCACTTCGTTCTTCAGACGTGTTTTATGCCGCACCAGTTGGCCGCGCCGCGCAACCTGCCGTCGCAGCGCCTCCGTATCGGCATCGGGCATCCACACCGACGGTAAAAAACCACTCGCGTGAAGCTGAGCGAGCACCGTGGCATCGATCTTGTCGGTCTTTACCCTCGCGTGCGCGATCGCGCGTACCTGCAGCGGATTGGCGATGATCACTTTAGCGACATACGGGGTTAGCGCGTGAACGATCGCCGCCGTGTTGCCCGTCGCCTCTAACACGACCTCGTCGTCGGCGCGCAGCCTTTTGCCAAAATCAGCGAGCTCGTGGACGGTTAATCCTACTTTGCCGCCGGACCGGCATTGACCACCTTCCAGATAGACAATTTCACCAAAGGTGCGATGAACATCAAGACCTATGACTCTCATGATTGCAGCCTCCATATGTTGCTCATCAATCACGGGAGCTGTGGGCGACACGACAACTACGGATTCGCGCGCGCAGCGCAACCGGGCGGGTCGCAAGGGCGGCCACCTACTAACTCGAGCTCTCAGCTCATCGTATACACCGGCCTGCCCACTTCATCGTGCTCCCGGTGCCCCTTGTCCCGGATGGGCTCATCCATACGCCAACTTCACGCTTGGCGGGATCATCAAGGCACCGCGGTTATCATGCCGGTTACGAACGCCATCGAGAGTCTAAACGCAAAGCTGCGCCGCTCGGTGCGCAGCCGCGGGCATTTCCCAAGCGATGAGGCGGCACTGAAATTGATCTGGCTGCAATTGCGCGAGATCACTCAAAAGTGAAAGATGCCGCCACGTGAATGGGCCGCTGCCAAAGCGCAATTCGCAGTCGTGTTCGGCGATCGGTTCGAGGTCAATCGTTAATCAAACCGGCTCGACACACAGAAATTGTGACAGTCCCGCCTTCCTGCGGACGCCGATCCAGCGGATCTTGCCCGTTACCTGTCGATCGTAATATATGGCATCACGATACAGGCAGCAGGTGGTGCTACGCGAAAGGAACTACGAAGCGCTGCGGAGCTCGCCCTGCGAAGCTGGCCGCAGCTTTGATCTATCGAATTCCGAGCGATCGCGTACCGGCAAAATTTTGCGGATCATGAGACGTTGCGCCAATTAATAGGGCGTGCATTCGCCCTCGTGCTTCTCCTTGACGAACCTCACGCCCCCGCTTAGCCGGTCGCCCAGCACCGTGAAGCCGCTGATCTGATTGTTGACACGGTCAAACAGGGCTTCTCCCTCCATGTCGAACGCGTCGCGCCAAGCGGGCTTAACCGCCTCGTCCTCGAACCGCTTACGGCGAAGCACTAAGCCTTTGTCGGTCGCCTCGATGCACCAAGCTGTCACGAGTTCGGGGCTGACGTACAGTCCGGCGTATTCGCGCAAATCCGACTGTGGCGGCGGCATCCGCGTATATCGCATCGGAGCGGCCGTAGATCCTAAGATCTGACGTTCGACCGCAGTCGCAACACCGCTCTCCCGAATGAAACGGTAGGTCGCGCCCCTGGCGTTCCTGAATTCGAAGCGGCCGGTCCGGCCGTATCGAGCGCCATTCTCGTCGACGAGCCCTCCGTTCTCGACAGTGAAAATGTGGAAGTCCCACCGATCGGCACTGAGGTAGGGGCCGGCCAACTCTGCAAGGTCGGTTGCGGGCCATTTCGGCGCGGCCGCCGATGCGCTGACTTGCCCAGGACTCGGCCCCTCGGGCGCGAGCCCCAAGTAGAGGTCGGCCACCTGGTGCAGCTTCCGAATTATGTTTGCGGCGTCGCGACGGTTGCAGAGATCGATGAACGTTAGCCCGGCGCTTGGAAAACGGACCTTGTCGGCGCTAAAACCACCATTCCCACCGTCGTGTTCGATCGTACGTAGTCCTCGGTAGCTGCGGATAAACAGGCCGGCGGCGTAATTGTTGTCCGACCCATCGGCGAGTGGCTCGACAGCCTGCATCTCGGCCATCACCTTTGCACCGCCGACCTTTGGGTCATCGAAGTTCCGTTCCCATAGGGCCAGGTCCTCGACCGTCGTGACGATCCCGCCGGGACCCACCTCGTCGATTCGATTGGCCATCAGTTGCGGCGTGCCGTTGAGGAAATAGTACGGGCGTGCCATGTGCGGCACGACGACGGTATGATCGCCGGTGAGCACCGTGTGGGTCATCGCGAGAGGCCCGAAGACCGTAGACCGCAGGTATGCCCCGAGCGGCTGGCCGCTCACCCGCTTGACGACGAGACCGAGCAACAAATAATTGCCGTTGCTGTAACTCTCTCTCGTTCCCGGTGCGAAGTTCAACCTCGGCATGCGAGTGAGCGCCCAGAGCCCATCGTGCTCGCTGACGGTATCTCCGTAGACCCAGCCCGAGAGCTTGAGCAGCTCGGTGTCGTCCATGATGCCGGAGGTGTGGTGCAGCATGTGGCGAAGGCTGACCTTGACGCCATAGCTCGGCAGCTCGGGCACGTATTTGTGGATGTCATCGTCCAGACCGATCTTGCCCTGGTCGGCGAGAATGAGCACCGCGAGCGCGGTGAACTGCTTTGACATTGAGCCAATGTCGAACCGTGTCTTCGCGTCCAACGGCACGTCTTCAGAAATGTCCGCCAAGCCATAGGAGCGCTCGAAAACGAGCTTTCCCGAGCGGGCGACGCCCACGTTGCATCCCGGCTGGCCGACGTACTCCTTGAAGATCGCATCGACCTGCGGCACGAGGTCCGACGGGCGCGGCGCCGGTCCTGCGGCCTGCGCGGACGGCGCCAGAAGCGACAGCGCGCAAAGGCTCCTAAGCACGGTATGCTTCAAGATCAGTACCCAGCCCATATCTTTCGCGCAAGGCATGGCGTCTCCTCTCAAACAGCGTCCGCCTCGAGCAGCAGCTCCAGCGGCAGCGCTGTCGTGTTCTTCACCTCTTCGAGCACGGCGCGGGAATCTAGGCCGCTCACGCCGGGAAATCTCGAAAGCTTCTCGCGAAGGAGCACGCGAAACGCGTCGATATCCTTTGTGACGACGATGAGGATGTAGTCGATATCGCCCATCATCACGTGGCACTGCACGACCTCCGGCAACGAACGGGCATCCTGCTTGAAGCCGTCGACCGTGGCCTGGGCCTGGTCCTTAAGACGAACGAAGACGAATGCCATGAACTGCAGACCGACGGCGGACCGATCGATGACCGCGACGCGCTTTCGGATGACGCCGGAGCGCTCAAGGGATGCAATGCGGCGCCAGGCAGGCGATTGGCTCATGCCGATGCGGGCGGCGATGTTTCCGGAGGAGGCGGCGGCGTCCTCCTGCATCAACCGCAGGATCTCGACGTCGATGTTATCGAGCCTCTGCGCGGCCCGGGCGGGCCGCACGATCTCCGCGTCATCGATGATCGCTGTCGCGTGGGGAGCTGTCAGCTCCATAGCCCAGCTCCGCAAGCACCGCAACCAGCTCGTAATAGGGATAATTCATTCGAATTATCATCGAAAATGGCCTTTTCAATACCTATTATGCTATAAACGTGCATAACGAAAGTGTACTGGCTCATGGACGCCAACGCAAGGGCCATACTATTTTTGGGACGCAGATGTCGGAGGTTCGAATCCTCTTACCCCGACTACTGATTTTTTAGAGTTTTCCCATTAGCCTCGCCTACGGTTCCAGATCCAAAGAGCTCGCGGTTCCAGAAGCGGTTCCAGTTTCAAGGCAGTAAAATCGGGCGAAGTTTCGGCTGTCTCTGGATGCCTACGGACGACATGATTCGTTGGCCACCGGCTGAGTTGGCTGTTTCATCTAGTAAGCAAGTGCCGATGCTCTGCGCTGTACTGGATGGATCCCAGCACTTATTACGCGCGATAAGCGCGGCGTTATCATTCTTTAATTTGGAGTCCAGGCTAGTACATTTTTGCCAGCCCGACATCGCTCAGCACGATCACGCCGCGAGCCGTGCGGTCGAAATCGAAGCGGACACTTCGCAGGTGTGTCAAGTCAAGATGCGGATTCGCTGCCGCGAAGTCCTTAAAAGGATATTGGTAGCGACGCATGACAATCTCAGATGGCACCGTGCTGTCGAGTGCGCTAATCCGCAGGGTCCGGCCTTTGATCTGAGGATAAAGCAGGGCGTCTTGCGACAGCGCTAACCGGGCTTCGGTCCCGGTCGTGTCAGTCAGAACTATGCTCCAATCGAGTGGATCGTGGGTTCTGCTCGTTTTCTGAGTGCCGCTGTCCTTGATGTGAAATCCTTCCGGCAAGGTGCTGATACTTGCATCGGATGCGCTGAACACGAGGGCAGTAGTTGTGTTGGCTTGGGACGCTGCGTCCCCCAGTTCGATTCCGTAGCTTGCCAGTCGCTTGGAGAAGCGCTCGTCCCACCCCAGCACTGCGGCATAGGCGCCGAGCGGGGAGGACTTTAAATCGATGAAGCTCTCACGCCACACAGAAAGATTCTCGCCGCTGATTCTTGAGCCCGACGCCGAGCCCGTCGTTGGGTCGATATCTTCAGAATAGTTGGCCAGCCAGGTCGTGTCGCTGTCAGCGTAGTTGTTGACCATATAAGCCTGGGGTAACCAATCGGCGCCATTGCGTGCATCTTGGAAGAGCGGTCGAAATGCATCCTTGCCATTCAGCGTCGATTGTAAGAAAGCCGACAGATAGACTTTGAGAATCTGCCGTTGCTCCTCAGGTTCCATGATCGCTCGCTCGTCCAGCAGGAACTTGGAGGGCAGCCAGACATCGTACCGACCCCATCCGGTGCTGAACTGGGTATGGTTGGCGCCCTTCACATAGACGCTGGCCTTGAAGGCTTTGGTTGCGCCGGAAAAACTGGCTCGTGCGTATTGCGCCGAACCGACGAAGGAAGTGACATCGCCGTCCATGCTGCCCTCGATCACGAAGTAGTTGGTGTCGCGCATGGGAGTGGGGCGGCCGCGTAGCAGGTACTGCCCGTCGGCGGGGGCGATTGCCCCGATGGCTCCCAGTTTGAAATGGTAGTTAAACGCGACCGTGGCATCGTCAGGATCCCGGTCGAGGTCATTCAAGGCATTGGCTATGGCGACCGCCTCGCCGCCTCGCGAATGGCCGATCAAGGCAATCCGGTTCATGTCGATTTTGCCGAACAGCGGATGCGTAGGGTCACTATTCCAGGCCCGCCACTGCGTCAGGTGTTCCAACAATAGCCAGCCACGAACCTTATTTTCCTTGCCGAACCGGAAGGTTCTGGGGTTGAGAAAATCGGCGAGCGAACCGTTCAAGAAATTTTCGTCCACCGAGACGACGGTAAATCCTTGGCTGGCCAAAAGCTCTCCGAGGTACGCGTAGCCGGTGTCGGAGGGAGACTCCATTTCATAGTTTCCATGCACGAGAAGCACGAGAGGAAATGGACCAGCCTCGGCACCGGGTGATGCCGCTTGCGGCATCCATACTCGGCCCTGCAGCGGCAGGGCAGTCGCATCAAATCCCCAATAGTGGGTGCGGAGCCAACCATCAGCGCCGGTCCACAGCTTATCCAGCTTCGAACCGTCGACGGACTTGGATCGAAATCGCGCGGCCGCCGCGAATTCCGGCCGACGCCGATCCTTGCCGCTGCCATAGGTGAAGTATGTGACTGCATAGGGTCCTGGTTTGCCAGGATCCGGCATGGGCAACAAGCGGCCTACAAGATGATAGTTGATGAGCGCCGGATTGGGATCGGAAACCGGCTTCAGCAGAGCATAGGCTGAGACGCCGATGAGGATCATACCAAGAGTAAGAAATACGAAGGCCTTTCGTCGCGTTCCATTCGACGATCCACGCCTAAGCAGCGTGGCAGCCGCGCCGACAGCTAGGACGAGCGCGCTTAGGACCACGCTGGCGCCAATCAGCGCTCCTGCTACACCCCAAGTCAGGACCAACAATAACAGCAGCGGCGGCAGCGCAAGAAGCAGCGCTATGCGGAATCTGCGCTTCATGGTCGCGGCCAATCCGAACACCAACAAAAGACCCAATGAGACGAGTGCCATCGTTACGAACAGGGCAACAAGACCAACGAGCTTCTCAAAACTGAAGTGAGGAATTACGTTGATGAAAATGAACGACAGGAAGAGCAGCACCCAAACCGCACGCATGAGCCAGGTGGCGACTGACCAGTCCTCGGTGGTCGGGGTCAGGAATCGGCGCAACGATTGAACCACCAATTTGAGCCGGGTCCACCGTGTTAAGTTGCCATGCATAGCTTCCCCAATTCTTTTTATACAATTCAAAATGATCGGCGCGGGCGACCACGGTAAATTATCTGCATCTTGGCATAAGTTCGCTCCATTTCACCGAAGGCAAGACGTTCTCGAGTTTGATCGCATAGTCTTGAAGAGACGATTCAGATTGGCTGATGAAATCAACGAATCCATGGCGCCCGCGACGGGGCACGACGAAAGGACTGAGATCGACGCTTTGCGCCACGGCCCGGGCTTCGTCTTCTTCGTCTTCCCGGCCGCGCCGGCGCTGGGGGACAATCAGTCGGTATGGCTACTGACCGGTGCACCGAGAAGCTCGCTCAGCGCTTGACGCAACAGCGTCAGTCTCGGCGGTTTGCTCAGCACTCGATCGACATGCATGGGAGCGCTGCCCTCCGCGATAAGGCGCTCGCCCCAACCGGTGAGCAGAATCACAGGCGTTCGCGGCGACTCCGCTTTGATGGCGGCAGCCACCTGACGGCCGTCCATCCCCGGCATACCGAGATCCGTGATGACGGCCGATATGGCGTTCGCGCCGCGCTCGCGATGGGCTGCGCGAAACATTGCAATGCCACGCTCACCATTACCCGCGGTCAGGAGGGTATGGCCGTCGAGTCCCAGCGATTCCGCCAACGCCTTGAGGACGTTCGGATCATCGTCGATCAGCAGGATGGTGAGTCCGGCCGGCGGCTTGTTGTTCGCGGCGGGAATAACCGGCGCGGTGGGGACGGCCTGGCTGAACGAGAGGCGCATGGTCGTGCCAGCCCCGGGCGCGCTATCGATCTCGATTGAGCCCCCCTGGCGCTGCATGATTCCGTACACCATGGCCAACCCTAAGCCGGTGCCGCGCTCGCCTTTGGTGGTAAAAAATGGCTCGAGACACCGGAGCCGCGTGTCCTCGTCCATACCCGTGCCGGTGTCGGTGACTTCGACCAGGACTGTCGCGTTTTCGCCGGCGCGGGTGATGAGAGTCAAAATCCCGCCCTCCGGCATCGCGTCCACGCCGTTGAAGATGAGATTGGTGAGCGCCTCGCGGATCTCACTTTCGATGCCCATGGCGTGCGGAAGCGGATTGCTTAAGCTCGTGCGCAGCTCGATGACGGTGCCGCGTTGCTGCGGAATGGTCTGCCAACGTGCACGGGTCAACTCGGTCACCTGATGAATGAGGTCATTGAGCCTCACAGCCGTAAGATCCGTCTGGGGCTCGCGTTGGCGATAGTATTCGCGCATTCGCGCCACGGTTTCTGCCACATCGCTCGCCGCCCGCTGTATGGTCTGCAGCACGCCGCGGGTGCGCTCGCTCAAAGCGGTTTCATTCTCGAGCAGGGAGTCGGTGTAAAGCATGATGGGCGAGATGGCATTGTTGATGTCGTGGGCAATGCCGCTTGCCATTTGTCCGAGCACCCGGAGCCGCTCCTGCTGCATCACGGCCTGCTGGGTGGTGCGAAGCTCCTCGTAAGCGCTCTGCAAGGAGCCATGCAGCTGCGCCTGATGAGCGGCGAGCGCGACGTGTTCGCTCAACTGTCGAAGGAATTCGCATTCGCTGCTGCCGAAACTCGCCGCTTGCTGCCTCGCGGCGATCAGCACGCCAAATACTTTGCCCTGGATCTGCAGTGGAGCGATGACCATCGAGTGCAGGCCGCCGCTCGCCAGGAGCTGCGGGAAGGGCGCTTGGATTTCCGCGATTTCGGGCTCGCAGACCAGCGTACCGCGCACGCTGCGCGACAGTCCGTTGGTATCGATCGGAATCCTCACTTGAGCGCCGATCCCAAGCCTTTCCGCCAGCGCGTGACTGGCGGCTCCCAGGGCCGTCACCGTCAGGACCGCCGCGTCGGCATCGTAGAGTGCGACGCAGCCGAAGTCGGCCGGCAACTCGCTCTCCACTGCACCGATTGCAACTTGCAGGATGCTGGCAAGATCCTGCTTCTCACCGATCGCTCGCGTGATGCGCTCCAACAGATTCAGGCGCTGAAGCTGGGACTGAAGCCTGATTTCGATGAGCTTGCGGGCGGTTACATCCTGCAGCGCTCCTCGCATGCGTATGACCTTGCCGTTTTCCACTACCGGGTGAGAGATCGTGCGTACCCACTTGGGCTCGCCTCGAGCGCTGATGAATTCGAGCTCAAGATCATAGGGCGTGCCGTCAACGAGCGCCTTCTTCACCGCAGCCTCGATGCGTAGGCCCGATTCGCCGGGATAGAATTGCAACCCGAATTGCTTATTCGGTTCGATCGAAGGATCGACGCCATGGATGCGAGCGATCTCGGCGGTCCATCGTCCCGTGCCGGAAGCCGGCTCGAATTCCCAGCCGCCTACCTTGGCGAGGCTGCCCGTTTCCTCGAGTAGCTCCTCGCGGTCTTTCAGCAATTGGTTGCTTTGCGCGAGTTCGGCGGTGCGGCTTTGCACGCGCTGCTCCAAACTCTGGTTGGTGTTGCGTAGAATCTGCACCATTGCGCGCCAGCGCCTAAAGAACCAGAGGCAGCTGAGCGTGAGCGCCAGAAGAACGGCGGTGATGATAAACATCATCTGGCGCAGCCCGGCGAACAAGGCCGCCCATCCTGATGGCGTTACCTCGGAGGCCATGACGAGGAAATCATCACCGGCCTGCACTTGTGCCGGTTCGACGCTGAGTAATTCTGCCGGTGACAGCCTGCGCCAAGTGAAAACATGGCCATCGACGATTGACTGGCCATCGTGAAGTTCTTGCACCTGTCTCCACAGCGCAGGATCCTGCAGGGCCAGCGAGAATTGCTTGCGCTCCGGCAACATGAATCCCCACTCTTGCTGAGGCTCGTCGCCTTTGAGCCAGTAGCCGCTTGAATTGAGCAGGCGCAGCCTGCCCGCTTCGGTGGGTAGAGTCTGTTCGAGGTGGGCAATAAAGGCGGAGCCAAGATAGTTGATGATGTAGATCCCGCGCCGGCGACCAGCCGAATCGAACACCGGAACGGCGAAGCGCAACATCGGCTTCAGAGGCTGCTCCAGCCTGCCGTTCTCGACATTGAGATCAAACTGGGACAGCAGCAGCACGCCCGCGGGGAGTTGACTGGCTTTCAGAAAATAGCCCCGATCAGCCTTGTTCTGTAGGCCTGACGCCTCGACCACGGCACCGCCCCGATTCACGCGCACCACCTCCTGACCGCTCTGGTCAATGAAGCGGATCTGGTCGTAAGCGAGGTTGCGTGCGCTTAAGAATTTTGCACGGTGTATGGCGGCGCGAAGCGAATCCAAGGATCCCGTCGCGAGATAGTTGCGCAAGCCGTCGCCATCTGCGAGCAGCCAAAGATCTTGCGCGACCGGACGCAGTTCGCTTTGCATGAGTGTCGAGAGCAGCGCGACCCGCAAGCTCTCGCGCTCGGTTTCCCGGCGCGCAATCTGACCGGCCTCATGGCTGTACAGCAGCCAACAACAAAGAAATACCGCAGCCACCGTCAGCGCAATGACTGCTGCGGCGCGCAGTGCGGCTTTCGCACCGCTTGGCGCAGCATTCACGTCCATATGCAATAGTTGTCAGTCACCAATGCTGGTTAAGCTAGCAGATTCGGGGGGTCTGCGGGAAAATTGCTCACTTGATTCACCGCAGCAGCGGCAAGCAATCCATAGATCAGAAACCAGCGTATCGACTGCGGTTGCCATCGCGTGCTCTCTACTTAATTGAGATCTACGAAAGCAGCCTCAACGCCAGGCCATCGCCTCCTGAACCACATGCTGCGGATGTCTACCGCGCCAACCGGGCAACCCAAAGCCGAGGAGGCCCAAGGCCGCCCGGCGCAGGGGGGACTCTTCGCGGCTTGAGCGGCTGCGAGTTGCGACGAGACGGGTGGTAATGTTTTCGGTCTCACCGTTCGGGACGCAACCAGATCGGAACGTGGAAAGCTTGTCTGGCAAGATCGACGATTCACTGTGACAAAGCGCTATTCAACGGCGCTGAGGCAGCAGATGGTTGCCCGACTGATCGGCGTGAATGCGCCGAGCGCCGCTCAGCTTGCCCGTGAGACGGGAATCAGCGCGCAGAACCTATCGCGCTGGCTCAGCGGAGCGCGCAATCCGCCGTTCGTAGCTCAGGGCGGCAGCGTCGTTTCCTCGCGTAACGCGGAGCAAAAGGCGCGGATCATCGCGCAAGCGGCGCAGCTTGACGGTAAAACGCTGACCGCATACCTGCGACAAGAAGGTGTAAAGCCCAGCCACTTCAGGAACTGGCGGTTCGCGCTGGAGGAGGCAGGCGACGAGTCCCTGGGGATAACGCAGCGAATCCGCACGCTCGAGCGGCAATGGGTCCGCAAGAAGAGAGTTCTCGCCGAAGCGGCCGCCCTTCCGGTGCTGCGGGAGCCGGTCGAATTCATCATTGAACGGGAGCGCCAAAATGTCGACAGACGGGGCGAAGAAAAGCAGGAATCGGACTGTTAGGCCGGACCCTGCAAAGCGTACTGCAACTCGACGCATCATCAGTCGAAGGACCCGGATGGCAGCGATGTCCAGTCGGTTGACGATGTCTTCGGGGGCGGCCGTCGTTGTTCCATCCAATCTGCGGTAAAGCGCCGCGAGTGCGGCACGAGCGGGACTGTCGGTGGCGCAAGTTACCGCAAACGGGATCGACAGATAAATCGCTGGCCCGGAAAATGCGAGGGTCTTCAGCTTCCAAGAATAATTGCGATTGCTTTGGGGGAAGCTGTTGGGGGCGGCGGTTTCCCGCGATCCATCGGCTCCTCGATAGCGGCAAAACATAAGCTGCAGGGATGAACATCAATGACTACGACCCGACCGCGTGGATTGCGTGCGCGGCGCGAGCCACTCGCGCTGTCCGTGCTTCTTGCTCTTAGCCTGACCGCGCATGGGCAAGTCAGCCCGAAAGCGGCGGCGCCCGAGGACAATGCTCTTCAAGAAATCGTCGTCACCGGCTCGCGCATCGCTCGACCGGAATTCGACAACCTTGAGCCGACGGCGACCGTCGATGCAAAGACTTTCGACCAGCGCGGTTATCTGGACGTCGGTCAAGCGCTCAGCGAGCTACCGGCGTTCGGCGTTGCGCCCTCAAGCGCCGCCAATACCCAAGCCGGCTTTGGTGTCGCGCAAAGCTTCGTTGACCTCTATGGCTTGGGCTCGCAACGAACGCTTACCTTGGTCAATGGCCGGCGATTCGTCTCGGAGAGTACGGCAAGCTTGAACAATGCCAATTCGAATACCAGCAATGGTGGAAACGGCACGCAGGTTGACCTCAATGTCGTTCCCACCAAATTGATCGACCACGTCGAAGTGGTCTCGGTCGGCGGCGCGCCGATCTACGGCGCCGACGCCATTGCGGGCGTGGTCAACATTATCTTGAAGAAGGACTATCAGGGCCTGGATGTCGATGCTCAGGCCGGTGCTTCCGGTCAGGGAGATGCATGGAACTATCGGACCCGTATTCTGGCAGGCCAAAGCCTGTTCGATGGCCGTGCCAACATCACCGCCGTCGCTGAATTCACCAAGACCGACGGTCTGGTCGGCACTGCGCGGCCGGTGTACGCAGCAGATCTGGGATTTCTCGCACCGGCGACGCCGGGGCCCTTTACGCTTGTACTGGCACCTGCCAACACGGTCGTGCCGGTGAGTTTCGGCGGCATTCCGCTGGTGGACGATGTCCCGCTGGCGCCGACGGCCGGCCTGACCGGCAGTCTCGTGGGTGTGACGAACGCGGCGAATCAAACCTTGGCCTTCGGTCCCAACGGGCAACTGCAGCCTTACAACGTTGGCACACTCACCGGGAACAATATTTTCTCGGTCGGTGGCGACGGCCTCAGGCTATCCCAGGTCAGCAACCTGCTGTCTCCGACCGAACGCATCAATATCGATACGCTGATGCATTTTCAGCTCAATGACCATGTCAATGTCTTCGGCGAAGGATATTTTTCCGCGACGCATGGGACGAACTTGATCGCACAACCAGCCTACAACACGAACCTGTTCGGCGGGGGCGGCACGGTTAACGGCAATTTCGTCATCAGCATCAATAATCCCTATCTGACGCCCGGCGATCGCTCTCTGATCCAGACGGCGTTGAACAACTATGCGGCGTCGCTGCCGTTAGGGGGTCTCGTTTATCAGGGCGTTGCCGCCGGGCCCGGCCAGCCGGTGTCGTACCCGGCGTGGAATGCCGGTCAGTTTTACATCTCGCGCGCCAACACCGATCTGCAAGGGGGCCGGGCGACCTCCACGCAAGACGTATCCCGCGGTGTTGTGGGCTTGAATGGCGACTTCGCGTTGGGATCAAGAAACTTCAATTGGGAAGTCTCTGTGAGCTACGGCGTATCGGACAGCACGCAATCCAACCCGTCATATGTGTTCCAAAACGTAGCCAATGCGCTCGATGCGACGACTAACGCTGCGGGTCAGATTGTATGCGCGGGCACGCCCGTCAACGGACCGACGACGACGGCATCGAGCACTTGCGCGCCGCTGAACATCTTCGGCAACGGCTCGCCGAGTTTGGCTGCACAGCAGTACATCACCCACCTGGCGCAGGTGAATTCGTTCAATACCCAAAGAGACACCAACGCATTCATGGGCGGCGATATTTTAAAGGTGCCCGCGGGCGAGTGGAAGTTTTCCGCCGGGTTCGAGAATCGCCGCGAGTCGGCAGCCTTCACGCCCGACGATTTTTATACCCTGGATCTGGGCCAGGCGCAGGTCACCGCCGTCGCGGGATCCTACGTCACCAACGAGGTCTACTTCGAGACCTTGTTCCCGATCTTCTCCCCGACGCAAGACATTCCCGGTCTGGACCGCTTGGAGTTGGAGGCGGCCGCACGGCGGGTCGATAACTCCCTGGCCGGCAATGCGACGACTTACACGTATGCGGTGCGCTGGTCGCCGGTCGAGGACGTGCAGTTGCGCGCGAACAAGACGAAGTCAATCCGCGCGCCGTCGATTACGGAGTTGTTTCTGCCCGGCGCAACGTCGTTTCAGTTCGCGAATGACCCCTGCGACAAGAATTACGTGGCCCAGGGCAACGACCCGGCGCAACGCGCGGCAAATTGCGCGGCCGCGGGCATCAACACCCAGAGCTTTGTCTCGAACGTCGTCAATGCGTCCGCTCAAGGAACGACCTCGGGGAACCAGAACTTGATCAGCGAGGTCGCTTTTTCCAAGACATTCGGCATCGTTTTGCGGCCGCGATGGGTGCCGAAACTGAATATTTCAGTGGACTACATCGATATCGCGCTCAAGGATGCAATCTCCTCTTTGACCCTGGTCAACAATCTTGACGCATGTTACGACTCGACCGACTATCCGAGCGCCGCGGCTTGCAGCACCTTCACGCGGGATCCGGTGACTCATCAAATTACGGACTTTCATGCCGGCTACGTAAACGCCGGACTCCTGGAGTTCACGGGTATCCAGGCGGCGCTGGACTACACCTGGGATCTCCCCTGGGCACTGGGGAATCTGGAGACCAGTGCGCATTTCCTCGACACACAGCGTCTGAAGTCGAAGATCGCGACGGCGAGTCCGATCGAATTGGCTGGCTCTCTGGGCGGGGCCAATCCAGGCCCGACCAAGAGCAAGGGCAGCATCGATCTGCTGTACGCCAATCGAGGCTTCTCTTGGGATTGGCAGGGAATATTCATCGGATCAATGAATCTGGACAATGCGGTGGTTGCCGGAACCCAAAACTACGTTACGGTCGATCACTGGTGGCTGATTAATTCGACGCTCGGTATGAAGTTCACGCCGCAGCTGCAAGCGCGGTTCATTGTAGACAATGTATTCAACAAGCAGCCCCCGTTCCCGGCATTGTCGGGCACGGGGGGCAATTTCGCGAATGCGACGTCTTTGTACTTCTCCGGCATTATCGGCCGGGCGTTGCAACTGTCCGTGGACTACAAGTTCTACTAGAGGAAGTCCGCAGCGGTTGGGCGCTCGAACGCGCCCGCACCCGCCCAAGCCGTCCAGAGTCCCGGCTGCGCCGTCCATTTTGATGACTGTGGCCACGACCTCTAGACTCGTAAGAACGGTGGCGATTACGTCATCAATTCCGAGGGGCCAATGTCGCTGAGTGCGCCCATTCACTCGAGTACAGCGGCCGCAGATTCTGGGCCATTATCGGTACTCATCGTCGATGACGAACCGATTGCACGCGCACGCATCGAGCGCCTCCTCGCGGACGATCCGCAAATTCGTATCGTCGGCTCATGCGCATCCGTCGCCCTATGTGAGCGGCTCGATTCAGCCATCGTTCCTGACCTGGTATTCCTGGACGTTAGAATGCCGCAACGCGATGGTTTCGATCTGCTGGAGTCCTTCGAGGCGCGGGGCATTCACCCCTTCGTGATATTCGTCACCGCGCACACCAACTATGCGGTCGACGCGTACGACGCAGGCGCCATCGACTATCTATTGAAGCCCTTCGACGATGTCAGATTTGAAAAAGCGCTGTCACGTGCGAAAACCGTCCTGAGACTCGATTGCAATGAGTACGACAATCGAGGAAACCACGTACCGGCTGCAGTGCCGGAGCCGCAGCCTTGGGTGGACCGCTTGTTGGTGTGCGAAGGCAAGCGAATCTTGCTTATCCCAACAAGCAACATCGAGTTGATACAAGTAACGGGCAAACTCGCCAAGATCTTCGTCCGCCGGCACTGCTATCTCACCCGCCAGTCGCTGCGCAGCATCGAGGAGCGCCTCGATAAGAGATATTTTGTGCGCGTGCATCGTTCTACGATCGTCAAGCTGGAGCAGATCGTCGCGTTACATCCGCTTCTACACGGGGATTGCGAGGTCCTCCTCGAGCGGGGTACGCGAGTCACCTTGAGCCGGCGATATCGCGCGCGGCTGCAACCCTTTCTTAGCGCGATCGAGCGGGACTTCGGCTGGATATCGCGAAGCCGGTCGAGCCCGGACCGATGACGGGGGCTGCCAAAAGTTGGATTTCGCGTTGATCGTCCGCCGTAAATCCGATAATTCATCGATCGGTGTATGCTTCCAGCGGGGAACCGGCGACAGGGGCAGCGGCACGCGTGAAAAGGTCATTTCGTACCCGGCAGGTGGTCTTTTTCCTCCTGCTTACCGCCGCCGTCGCGGTGAAAGCAGAGAACAGGAACGATTGGTCCTCGCTCGACCGGTACATCAATTCCTCGATGAAAGACTGGCAGGTACCCGGCGCATCGGTTGCGATCGTGCGCGATGGCACCGTCGCTTACATGAGGGGATTCGGCGTCCGCGACATCCGTACCAACCAGCCGGTCACGGCCGACACGCTCTTCGACATTGGCTCCTGTACGAAGGCTTTTACAGCGGCCGCTGCGGCCATGTTGGTGGACGAAGGAAAAATGCAATGGGACGGAAAGGTCAACGCCTACATTCCGTTTTTCCACCTACGCGATCCGCTCGCTGACGAAAACGTCACCATTCGGGATCTGCTGACCCATCGTACGGGCGTGCCGGGAATAGACCTGCTTTGGTACGTGAATCCACGCGCCTCGCGCGAAGAATTGATCCGCAAGCTGGCCTTCGTCCAGCCGAACGCGGGGTTTCGCGCAAAATTCGAATACCAGAACCTGATGTACGTCGCGGCCGGCTATGCCGTGGGGCAGGTGGCGCACAGCACCTGGGATGAGTTCATTCGATCGCGATTGTTTGCGCCGCTCGGCATGACTGAGTCGGACACCAGCGCCGGCGAAGCGCAAAAGGCTCCCGACCATGCGACGCCGCACGAGCAAAATCCAGACGGTTCGGCGAAAGCGATTCCCTGGCGCGATATCGACAGTGTAGGGCCGGCGGGTTCGATCAATTCGAGCGCGCGGGATATGGCTAAGTGGATCATGTTTCAGCTCGGCGATGGGACCTCGCAGGGCAAGCGGTTGATCTCCGCGCAAAACATGCGCGAGATGCACGCTCCTCAGATGCTGTTGTCGCTCGATGGTGAAATTCCCAAAGTATTTTTCCCTGACTCGATGCAGCTGAGTTACGGGCTCGGCTGGTTCGTGCAGGACTATCGCGGACACCAGTTGATCCTCCACGCCGGCGACATCGATGGCTTCGCGACGATGGTGGTGCTGATACCTGAGATTCACACCGGCTATTTCGCGGTGATCAATGAGGGGAGCCTGTACCGTCAGGTCCTGAGTTATCGGATCGCCGACCAGGTGCTGCATTTGACGGACGCCGGCTGGAGCGAGCGTTTCAAAAAAATGCAGGTGGAATTTAGGGCAGAGGAAAAGGCCGGCGAAGCATGGCAGTCGAAGCGGGTGCCCGGCACCCATCCTTCGCGCGACCTTTCAGCTTATGCCGGGCAGTATCAGAATGCGGTTTATGGGGATGCTGAAATCGGATCTCAGAATGGGAAGCTTACGCTCCATCTCCAGACCATCGATTCGGACCTCGAACACTTTCAGTACGATACATTTATTGCTAAATTCCGTCGTCAGATGCGGTTGACATTCAACTTGGACGCCGACGGAAATGTATCCGAGTTCACTCTGGCGGGCGCTGCATTCAAGCGCTCCCGGCCTGCGCCCGCCGAATAATTGGCCGCTACGCGCCAGGAGGTACGCTTGCCGCTCGTCCCTCGCCGTCACGATGCTGCGCGAAGCGCACAACACCTTCTGGACACGTTCACTCTGGGCGGATGAGTAAGTGCGGGAGTTGAAGTTTCCAGCCTCAAGGCGTGGAACCCGGCTTGCTTACCTCTTTGGCATCCGGGAGACTGCGGATACTGCAGCGGGAAGCCCAGTGTGGCGGAGGTTGGAGTGGCGAGATTCTCAGTTGCGGACGCTCGGCGGTTGGATACTCCCGCGCCAGTCTTCGTCAGCTATGCGCCGCAAGATGCCGCGATCGCCAATGCCGTCGTTGAGAATATCGAGCAGCACGGAATCAAATGCTGGATTGCGCCTCGCGATGTAACACCGGGCTTGCAGTACGCCGATGAGGCCGTGGGGGCGATTGATGGCACCAAAGTCGTTGTATTGGTGCTTTCGGAACATGCGGTCGCATCGCCGCATGTGGGACGGGAGATCGAGCGAGTCGCCTCCAAGCGGCGGCGAATTATCGGACTACGGACCGATGCGACACCCTTGACCCGGTCTTTTGAGTATTTCCTGAACGAGTCGCAGTGGATTCATGTGGCGGCCTTGGGGATGCCGGCGGCGTTGACGAAGCTTACGCAATCAGTGGAACAACGTCTCGCGCCCTCATCGTGGGTCAGTCCTGGTTTGGGGGCCGACGTCAGGAATCCGGCCGATCCGAAACGTCGGCTTACTTATCTGACCATCAAACGTGTTGTTACCGCTGCGGTGTTCTTCGCGATCGCCTGCCTGGTCGTTGCCGTTATGGTCCGCTACTGGCCGTCGAAGTAGGGAGGCCGGAAGGAGCGAGTAGCAAGTTTCCGGGTTCCGATCTTGCGGTGCTTCAGTATCCCCGAGGCGAGCAAACAGCGCCTTCGCGTCGCCCGCGCGCGCGCGTGCGGCTTTCTCAACCCTCCGAAGAAGGTTGCATCGTAAAACGACACATGTCATTTTCGATAGATGAGTGAGCCAGAGCGCCTGGACGAAGTTTCGCCCATCACCCTGTACGCACTCCTGATCTCAACGCGTAAACGACCGATCTGACCATGACCACAATCCGGATAGCGCTACTCATTTGCCTTGCTTTGCTGATGGGATGCTCTGAGAAGAAAACCGCGCCGCCTCCACCGACACCCGAGGTCGGCGTTATGACCTTGCGGACGCAACCCGTATCCATTGTCACGGAACTGCCTGGACGAACCGTGGCCTACCGCATTGCCGAGGTGCGGCCGCAAGTGAACGGCGTAATCCTCAAGCGATTGTTCGTCGAAGGCGGCCAGGTGAAAGCCGGTCAGCAGCTGTATCAGATCGATCCTGCACCGTTTCGGGCGAGCTATGAAAGTGCGCAAGCGGCACTTGCCAGAGCGCAGGCAACCGCCACCTCGAGTCGCTTGCTGGCGCAACGCTATAAACCGTTAAGCGAAGCACATGCGGTGAGCCGGCAGGACTACGACAACGCCGTTGCCTCCCAGGAGCAAGCCGCCGCGGATGTCGCATCGGCCAAGGCCGCGGTCGACACCGCGCGGATCAATCTCGCTTATACCAAGGTGTTCGCACCCATCGCTGGGCGGACGGGACGCTCCGCTGTCACTGAAGGGGCGCTGGTGGGCGCGAATCAAAGCACAGCACTCGTCATCATTCAGCAACTCGACCCGATATATGTGGATGTGACCCAGGCCAGCACCGTAATGCTGCATTTGCGGCGCGCATTGGCAGCCGGTCAGCTGAAGAAAGCTGGCGATGCACAAGCGGAAGCCAAGTTGATATTGGAAGACAACACGCCTTATCCGGAAAACGGCAAGCTGCAGTTCAGCGAAGTCACCGTCGATCCCGGCACCGGCTCAGTCACCTTGAGAGCCGTATTCCCCAATTCGCAAATCGTGCTCTTGCCCGGCATGTTCGTGCGCGAACGGTTGGAAGAGGGCATCAATGAAAAAGGACTCCTTGTGCCGCAGCGCGCCGTGGCCCGCAACGAGCGCGGCGAACCCACGGTGACCGTGGTGGACGCAGAGAGTAAAGCCGCGACTCGCATCATCAAGACCGATCGCGCGGTCGGCGACCAATGGCTCGTGAGCGAGGGCGTTGCTGCGGGAGACAAGGTTATCGTGATCGGCATTCAAAGTGTGCGGCCCGGTAACCCGGTGCACGCGCGCGAAGTCACTGCCGATGAACTTGGCAAACCGGCCGCCGCGCCGCCGGCTTCGCCTCCGCCCCAAAAGTAAGCGCCCGTGTCGCAGTTTTTCATAGATCGACCGATCTTCGCCTGGGTGCTGGCGATTGTAATCATGCTGGTGGGCGGCCTTGCCATCAAAACGCTGCCCATCGCGCAATACCCGAGCATTGCTCCGCCGGCAATCGCCATCACCGTGAATTATCCGGGCGCTTCCGCCGCCACCGTCCAAAGTACCGTCGTGCAGGTTATCGAACAGCAGCTGTCAGGGATCGATCATCTGTTGTATTTCTCGTCCGAGAGCGACAAGGACGGCAGCATGACCATTACGCTCAGTTTCGAGCAGGGCTCGAATCCGGACATCGCCCAAGTCCAGGTGCAGAACAAGCTGCAGCTCGCGACGCCGCTGTTGCCGCCCGAAGTGCAGCTGCAAGGTATCCGGGTCGCCAAATCAACACGCAATTTCTTGCTGGTCATCGGCTTCTTCTCGGCAGACGACCGCATGAGCAGCGGCGACATCGGTGACTTCATTGCCTCGAATGTGCAAGACGCCATCAGCCGCACGCCCGGTGTCGGCGACTATCAGGTATTTGGCGCGCAGTATGCAATGCGCATCTGGCTGGATCCGGCCAAACTGAATAATTTCGTCTTGAATCCGGGCGATGTCGCGGCCGCAATAAGCGCGCAAAACGTGCAAGTAGCATCCGGAGAACTGGGCGGCCTGCCGCAAGTCAAGGGCCAACAGCTGAACGCGACCATTATCGGTCCGACACGCTTGAACACGCCGGAACAATTCAGCGCGATTTTGCTGAAGGTCAATCCCGATGGATCCCAGGTTCGTTTGCGCGATGTTGCGCGGGTTGAACTCGGCAGCGAGAACTACCAGTTCAGCAATGTGAACTGGAACGGGCATCCGGCTTCCGGAATCGCCGTGAAATTAGCCACCGGGGCGAATGCACTGGACGCCGCTGTCGCAATCCGCGCCACCATGGATAAGCTCAAGCCGACTCTGCCGGCTGGATTGCAAGTTATCTACCCGAACGACAGCACCCCGTTCATCAGAATCTCGATCGAAGACGTGGTCAAAACCTTGTTCGAGGCAATCGGCCTGGTCTTCTTGGTCATGCTGTTGTTTCTGCAAAACTTCCGCGCCACCCTTATTCCAACGATCGCCGTGCCGGTGGTGCTGCTCGGCACTTTTGGCGTTCTCAAAGCATTCGGCTACTCAATCAACGTCCTCACCATGTTTGCGATGGTCCTGGCGATTGGTCTATTGGTCGATGACGCGATTGTCGTGGTGGAAAATGTCGAACGGGTCATGGAGGAGGAAAATATCTCGCCGAAGGAGGCCACGCGCAAGTCGATGAGACAGATCACCGGTGCGCTGGTCGGCATCGCACTGGTCCTTTCAGCGGTGTTTTTGCCGATGGCGTTTTTCGGTGGTTCCACCGGGGTCATTTACCGGCAATTTTCCATCACCATGGTGTCCGCCATGACCTTGTCGGTGTTGGTTGCCTTGATTTTCACGCCCGCACTCTGCGCCACGCTTTTACGCCCAAAGAAGCAAGCGCGTTCGAACAAGGGCTTATTCGGTTGGTTCAATAGAAATTTCGAGCGCAGCAATCGAAAATACGAAGGGGCTGTCGTGCACTTGGTGGATCGAACGGGCCGCTACCTGCTGATCTTCCTGCTCATCGTCGCGTTGATGGCGATATTGTTCGTGCAGATCCCCCGCTCATTCCTTCCCGATGAAGATCAGGGGATTATTTTCGCGCAGGTCACCTCTCCTCCTGGAGCGACGCTTGAACGCACACAGAAATCCCTGGCCGAAGTCCGCGATTACTTCCTGACGCAGGAGAAGGACGCGGTCATGGGAGTCTTCACGGTATCCGGGTTCAATTTCGCCGCTCGCGGCCAGGCCTCGGGCCTCGTTTTTATCCGCATGAAAGATTGGCGGCTGCGACCCGGCAAGCGGAACCGCGTCCAGGCAGTGGCCGCTCGGGCGAGCAAAGCACTCGGCAAAATAGCGGATGCACAGGCATTCGCCTTCGCACCGCCCGCAGCGCTCGAGCTTGGCAATGCCACGGGTTTTGATTTGGAGCTGGTAGACCGCGCCAACCAGGGGCATGACAAGCTCATGGCGGCGCGCAATCAGCTATTGGAACTCGCGCGCAAGGACCCGCAACTTACGCAAGTGCGCGCCAACGGCTTGGATGACGAGCCGCAGTATCTCTTCAATATCGATTGGGAGAAAGCCGGCGCGTTGGGGCTGAGCGTCGCTGATGTCACGAACACGCTGTCGGCAGCCTGGGGCTCGTTGTACGTCGATGATTTCATCGATCGAGGCCGGGTCAAACGAGTCTTCATTCAAGGCGACGCGCCCTCGCGCATGCTGCCTCAAGATCTCACCGACTGGTACGTGCGCAATTCCAAAATGCAGATGGTGCCTTTCTCGGCATTCTCCGAGGCCAAATGGGGATATGGTTCGCCGAAGCTCGAGCGCTTCAACGGCGTTCCGTCCGTGGAAATTTTGGGTGCACCGGTTGCCGGGGTCAGCACCGGAACCGCGCTCGATGCCATGCAACGCTACGCCAAGCAGCTGCCGGCCGGGTTTGATATCGATTGGACGGGTCTGTCGTTCGAAGAGCGCCGTTCAGGATCGCAGGCTCCGGCGCTGTATGCGATTTCACTCATTGTGGTTTTCCTTTGCCTGGCAGCGCTCTATGAGAGTTGGTCGATACCGGTCGCCGTGATGTTGGTGGTGCCCTTGGGCATCATCGGCGCCATCCTCGCGACCATGCTTCGGGGCCTATCGAATGACGTGTTTTTTCAGGTCGGCCTTTTGACCACCGTGGGCTTGTCGGCAAAAAATGCCATTCTGATCGTCGAGTTCGCCAAGGAGAATCATGACCAGGGCATGGATTTGGTGGAAGCTACCGTCCATGCGGCCCGGCAAAGACTGCGGCCTATTTTGATGACATCGCTGGCCTTCGTATTCGGGGTCATGCCCTTGGCGCTGTCCAGCGGCGCAGGTTCCGGCGGCCAGAACGCGATCGGCACCGGCGTCATCGGCGGAATGACTTCAGCGACAATCCTCGCCATTTTCTTTGTGCCTGTATTCTTCGTCGCCACGCGGAAGTGGTTCGCCGGTGCGACCCCACACCATGTGACTTCTGATTCTGATGGTGCAAGGCAGTGATTCTCACCGTTAGGAATATATTGCTCATCGCCGCCACAGCCTGCGCGGCGGCACTCACCGGCTGCACGCTCGAACCGCACTATACGCGTCCTCAGCCCGCAGTCGCGCCCGACTGGCCGCAGTTACCACCGGCCCCGGACCAATCAGCCACCGTGCCCTACGTGGACAGCGAGTCGCTCAAGGCATCGATGATCGGTTGGCGAGAATTCTTCAAAGATCCGTATTTGCAGAAGCTGATAGAACTTGCGCTGCAGCACAATCCGGATGCTCAGATAGCCGTCCTCAACATAGCCGCGGCCCGCGCGCAGTATCGGATCCAGCGCGCTGAATTATTCCCGAAAATCTCCGCGAACGCCGTTGAAGAGGTGGAGAAATTTCCCGCAGCCGTAGCGCCGCTCGCCTCGGGAACGGGCACGGGCAGCATCGGCGCGCCGGGTGCTGCGTCCGGATCGGGGGTGTTTCGCTTTTTCGATGTGGGCGTGGGCTTCACCTCCTATGAATTGGATGTTTTTGGACGCATTCGTAGTCTTAGTCATTCGCGCCTGCAGCAATACTTGGGCTACGTAGAGACGCGGCGAAGTACTCACATAACCGTCATTGCGGAAGTCGCAAGTGCCTATTTGACCTTGCTCGCGGATCGGCAGCTGCTGAAAATTACGCTGGAAACCCTGAACAGCCAGCAAGAATCGCTCAAATTAATCCGCATGAGTTTCGAAGGCGGCGTCGCAACCGGCCTTGATCTGCATCAGGCCGAGACTACCGTTGCGACGGCGCAGGCGAACATCGCGCAATATCGACGCGAGGTTGCCCAAGACCGGAATGCGCTCGTGCTGCTGCTCGGGACATCGCTGCCTGACGATATGCCGGATGGTACGCTGCTCGATGAAGAGCACCTGCTTGCCGACCTTCCGGCCGGATTGCCCTCAGATACCCTGACACGGCGACCGGACATCCTTGCTGCCGAGCACAATCTGATCGCCGCGAATGCGAACATCGGTGCGGCGCGCGCGGCCTTCTTTCCCAGCATC
>DATAVW010000079.1:0-14466 GCA_036267515.1 Rhizomicrobium sp. | reverse complement strand
AACAGGGCGGCACTGTGTTCAGTCTCGCGCGAGATGGGACGCTAGCAGTTCTCCACGCCTTTGGTAACGATGGCTTGACCTTCGGCCGTCTGACTCAAGACAAGACTGGGAATTTGTATGGCGTGACTCAGGGCGGCGACTCGGCGTTTGAACTGGCTCTAGACGGCACTGAAACTGTGTTGCATTCCTTCGGAAAGGGCGCCGACGGTGATCTACCGTACAGTGGCATGATCATCGACAAGGAAGGCAATTTGTACGGGACCACCGCCGGCGGTGGCACAGGTGGGTGTGGTACAGTCTTCAAAATATCGCCCGACGGTACCGAGTCGGTGCTTTATAATTTTCAATGCGATGTCGACGGTGGTAGTCCACAATCCAGCCTGTTCCTAAAATCTGGCGCTCTCTATGGGACGACCAGCGAAGGTGGCGCGGCGGGCGCAGGCACTGTGTTCAAGGTCTCCCTTAACGGCAATGAAACGGTGATTTACTCGTTCACCGGTGGGGACGACGGGAAGCTTCCGGAATACGGCGCGCCAATTATGGATCAGGCGGGCAAGATTTATGGCGTCGCATCGCAAGGTGGGGCATCGCGTTGTGGAACAATCTATCAGATCTCGCCCAATGGTACCTTCGCACTGCTCCATGCCTTCACCAAATCAGATGGATGTAATCCCGACGGCGGTCTTATCGCTGATGCCACGGGCGGCCTATACGGTACGACCAAATTTGGGGGACGGGCTGATTGGGGTACAGTGTTTATGCTTGCGCCCGACGGTTCAGAGACGGTGCTTCACTCTTTTACTGGAAGGCATGGTGACGGTGCAGAACCACTATCGACGCTCATCGCCGATAAAAAAGGGAATCTCTACGGTACGACCTCGCTCGGAGGAGCCAACGGGGTGGGCACAATTTTCTGGATCAGAGAATAATGGATGGCTCGGCGTTCCGGCCACCAGTTCAATTTTGTCTGAATTTGCCGAGACACTCACGTAGTTACCGCAAGTTAGCGGCGGATGAGCAGCCCGCGGAACAAACCGCCGCCTGAGCGTCACCGCATCGTCATGGGCGGGTCATAAGCATTTTCGGAAACTGCTGGGGCTGGAAATGAAGATCAATCGCCGCAAAGCGCTGTCGCTGCTGGCCGCTGGCACCGCCGCGCCGCTGCCGCTTTCCGCAAGGGACAAGGCGCAGACCACGCCGGTATCGTTCCGTCACGGCGTGGCCAGCGGCGATCCGCATACGGACAGTGTGCTGCTGTGGACGCGCGTGACGCCGGATACTCCGACAAACGGCAGCATCCCCGTGAGCTGGGAGGTCGCGGCCGATGCCGCGTTTCGCCGGATCGCGGCGCATGGCGTGTTCGACACTCATGCCGGCCGCGACTTCACGGTGAAGGTGATCGCAGAAGGTCTGAGGCCCGGCACAGAATATTTCTATCGCTTCCGCGTAGGCACGATTGTTTCGTCGCTCGGACGCACGAAAACGCTGCCGCAAGGAGCGGTGGACGACATTGTCCTCGCCTTCGTCACCTGCTCGCTTTATCCCGCCGGTTACTTCAATGCCTACGATCACATTGCAAAACGTGAACGCATCGATGCGATCGTCGAGCTGGGCGACTACTATTACGAATACGGTGCGCGCAGGAACGATTACGCGATGGAAATCGGGCGCAAACTCAATCGCATTCCCGATCCGCCGCACGACATCATCACGCTTGCCGATTACCGCACACGCCACGCCCTCTACAAAAGCGATGTTGATCTCCAGGCCGCACATGCGCGCTGCCCGTGGATCTGCGTGTGGGACGATCACGAAACGGCGAACGATTCCTGGGTGGGCGGCGCGGAGAACCACGACCCGAAAACCGAAGGTCCGTGGATATCGCGCGAGCAGGCGGCGCTACGCGCCTATTACGAATGGATGCCGATCCGCGAACCGGAGCTGGGCCGCGCCTTCGAGGCGATCAACCGCTCGTTCCAATTCGGCGATCTGGCGACCTTGATTATGGTGGAGACGCGGCTGGTCGCGCGCTCCCGTCAGCTGGAATACGACCGCCCGGGCGACATTCCGCTCGCGGTGTATGACTCCGCCGATTCCACAACGCGCAAACAGGTCACCGATCGGGCGAAAATTCAGGCGGTGATGGCAGCGGTCGAAGCCGGCAATCCACCGCCCTCCCCTTACATTGTGGGACCGGACGTGCCGGCGCTCTATCGCATCATCGACGATCCCGAGCGGCAAATGCTTGGCGCGCGCCAGGAAGAATGGATCCGGCTGGAAGTCGCCGCTTCCGTGGCGTCCGGCAAGCCGTGGCAGATTTTCGGCAATCAGGTGGTGATGGCGCGGTTCCAGGGACCAGACATTCTGCGTGCGCTCGGCGGCCCGGAGAAGGTTGCCGCCATGGCCGCCAAACTGCCGCCGCCGGCGGCGCGCCGTCTGCAGATGTATGCCACCTATTTTTCCTTTGACATTCCGATGGATCTCGACGGCTGGGACGGCTATCCGGCGGCGCGCGAGCGCATGTACGACGCGATCAAAGCCTCCAACGCGAATGCGGTCATCGTGTCCGGCGACAGCCACGCTTTCTGGGTGAACCAGCTTTATGACAAGGCCGGCACGACGAAGGTGGCCGCGGAGTTCGGCGTGACCTCCGTCACCAGTCCTTCAATCGGCGAGGCGTTCCCCATGCTCGATCTCGCGAAGCTGATTACGGACCACAACCGGGAAGTGCTGCTCAACAATCAGCAGGCGCACGGCTACACGGTGCTGACTGTGACGCGTGACTCCGTGCTCGGCGAGCTGGTGGAGAAGCTGGCCAAGCCCTACCCCGCTCCCACTTTGGCCCGGTATCGCGTGGACCCGGAGGAAGGCCCAGGAATCGGCCGGATTCAGCCAGCCTGACCCACCTCACCGCGCGATTGACAGTCACTCGCATCTAGGTCAGATAAGTGTCCGAAATGGCTTGAGTTCAGCTCGAATGATTGTGTGCGTTTGCAATAGGCTCAACGAGAACTGCATCCGCTCGGCCATCGCCGGTGGCGCCGATACGCCGCTTGAGGTGTATGCCGGCTACGGGGTGGAAAGGAATTGCGGCCGATGCCAGGAAACGATCGCCGAAATGCTGGAACAGGCCAGGGCGGAGGACCGGCTGGATCAGGCGGCGTAGGCCCCTCTCCCGTCGCGTCGCTCCCTGGTGATCCAGGGGTCCTCCGTTTCCTCAACCTCGTTCTCAAGAACGAGCTCACCGCGATCAACCAATACTTTCTGCATTCGCGAATGCTGGCCGATTGGGGCCTCTCCGAACTCGCCAGGCATGAATACGACGAGTCCGTCGATGAGATGCGGCATGCCGACCGGCTGATCAAACGCATCCTGGTGCTGGGCGGTCTGCCCAATCTGCAGGATCTCGGCAAGCTGCTGGTGGGCGAGAATGTCGAAGATGTGCTCGGCTGCGATCTGAAGGTGGAGATGCAGGCACGGCCTGATCTTCAGGCGGCCATCGCGCATTGCGAAAAGGCCAGCGATTACGTCTCGCGCGAATTGTTTGTGCATATTCTCGAAAGCGAGGAAGCGCATATCGACTGGCTGCAAACGCACTGCGCATGATTCATCAGATGGGTTTGCCGAATTACATCCAGCTCCAGTCCGAACCGAAGGGCGCAAGCGGCTAAGGTGACGGCCCGAACAGAGCTGCATGACGTTCCACGATTTTCGGCCAAAGCGTGGAGGCTTGCGGCACATCAAGGGCGAAGTGCTCGCGCAATGCTTCCATCAACTCATCTGCGCTATTGAGCACCTGATCTTCGGCGCCATCACGCGTCCTAGAATTACGAAGCCGTCGGCAGTGTAGCGTTGCCAGACCAGGTTGTGGACGAAGGATCAAATGGCTCCGGCGGTTTTCAATGCGTCGATCTCCGTGTCGGAAAAGCCCCAGGCGGAGAGCGCGCGTTCGCTGTCGGGCGGCTGTGGACCGTGTGGCACATCCGGCGGCGTGCGGCTGAAGCGCGGCGCCGGGCCGGGCTGTGTCACGCCATCGACCGCGATGAAGGTGCCGCGCGCCTTGTTGTGGGGGTGTTCAGGGGCTTCATTCAACGAAAGCACCGGCGCATAACAGACGTCGCTACCCAGCATGATCGCATCCCATTCGTCGCGGGTTTTCATCCTGACAATTGCAGCAATCTTCTGTTTCAGCGATGGCCAGGCAGTGCGATCCATCTGTGCGTCGAATTCAGAATCGCTCAATCCAATTTTGTGACGCAGCTCGCGATAGAACTGTGGCTCTAGCGAACCGAGCGCGATGTATTTTCCGTCCTCGGTTTCATAGGTGTCGTAAAAATGCGCGCCGGAATCGAGGAGGTTCACGCCCCGGTCATCGCGCCAGATGCCGGATGCGAACATTCCATAGAACACACTCATCAGCGATGCCGATCCCTCGGTCATTGCCGCGTCGATCACCTGCCCTTTTCCAGAGTTGCGAACCTCGAGCAACGCGCAAGCCATGCCGAACGCGAGATACAGGGCGCCACCGCCGAAATCGCCGGCCAGATTCAGCGGTGGCACCGGCTTTTCATGTGCCGGGCCGATCGCATGGAGCGCACCGCTGAGTGCGATGTAGTTGATGTCGTGACCAGCGGCCTGCGCGAGCGGCCCGGTTTGTCCCCATCCGGTCATGCGGCCGTACACCAGTTTCGGATTGCGCGAGAGGCAGACCTCCGGTCCGAGACCGAGGCGCTCCATCACGCCCGGGCGGAAGCCCTCGATCAGAGCGTCCGCTCTGCCGATCAGTGTCAGCGCTGCCTCCACTGCTCCCGGTTTCTTCAGGTCGAAGGCAACGGTTTTGCGGCCGCGCAAGTAAACGTCGGCCTTACCGGGGACACGGCCACCCTTGCGATCGAGGCGCAGCACGTCTGCGCCCATGTCCGAAAACAGCATCGCTGCAAACGGAGCGGGCCCGAGCCCGGCGAATTCGATGATACGAAGTCCCTGAAGCGGCCCCATGCGCCACCGGATAACGGCAACAATTTCTCTAACGTGTTTGCCGGCAGGGGTAAATCAGGCAGCCGCGGCGACGACGCGGTTGCGGCCTTCGCGCTTGGCGCGATAGAGCGCCTGGTCTGCGCGATAGAGCAAAGCCTCAGCGGTGTCATTGCCAGGCTCGGAACCAGCGATTCCGATGCTGATGGTGACATTCAGCTCATGCGGCTCCCGGCTGATGGGAAACGGTGTCGTTTCCACGCCGCGGCGCAAGCGCTCCGCCACCACGGAAGCAAACTCCACATCGGTGTCCGGCATCACCACGACGAACTCCTCGCCACCGAAACGGCAGGCAAGATCGATCCCACGCACGTTCGCTGAAATCCGGTTTGCGAATTCGCGCAGGACTTCGTCCCCGATATCGTGACCGAACCTGTCATTGACCGACTTGAAATGGTCGATGTCGAGAATGAGGAAAGCGAGCGGGTGCCCGGACTTGCCGGCGTTGGCGATTTCCGTGTCCAGGTGCCGGCTCATGTAATGGCGGTTGTAAAGCCCCGTGAGCTGATCGGTGATCGCCATTTCAAGGGTGAGCTGCACGTTGTAACGCAGCCGGTCTGTGTACCGCTTTCTGCGCAATTGCGTTCTTACACGCGCCACAAGTTCGTTCTGGTCCACCGGCCGCGTAAGATAATCGTTCACACCCATTTCCAGGGCCAGCGTGAGTTTTCGACGATCTCCTTCGCTCACCAGCACCAGGATGGGAATACTGCGGCATTCCGGGAGAGAGCGCAGCTGCGAGCACAGTCGCAACCCATCGAAGCCACGGAGCGATAGGCTCACGATGATGAGGTCAGGTTCGCCGTTTTTCACGTGCGCCAACGTTTCCTCGAACGTGCCGACGGCAAAGACCTGGTTTTGCGGCTGCAACCCCGCCGTAATCCACGTTACGGATTCCGGCCGATCATCGATGACGAGTATCCGGCCGGCCGGATCTGCCGGTTCTACCAGTGTTTCCGCGGGGTCGATCAGCCCCATCCGCTGGCCTGTTTCCTCGCGCAGGCGCAACTCATCCGTCACCATCTTGAGACGAACCAGGCTCCGCACGCGAGCAAACAGCGCGGCATCGTCCACAGGCTTGGTGAGAAAATCGTCGGCACCTGCTTCCAGGCCGGCAACGCGATCGGCAGGCTGATCGAGCGCCGTCACCATCACCACGGGTAGATGCGCGGTCTTCGGATTCTGCTTGATGCGGCGGCAAACTTCGAAACCGTCCATCCCCGGCATCATCACATCCAGGAGCACGATGTCGGGTGGTTGCTCTTCCACTTTCGCCAGGGCCTGCAGCCCATTGAAGGCGGAAGCAACTTCGAAATATTCGGCCGTGAGTTTGGCTTCGAGGAGCTTTACGTTGGAGAGGATGTCGTCAACAACGAGAACACGTGCGGTCATAACACCTAACCGATAAACCGCCTCACGGTGTCGAGAAAGCCCGTGACGGAGATCGGTTTGGAAATGTAGGCTTCACAGCCGCCCTGCCGAATAACCTCCTCATCGCCCTTCATGGCGAAAGCAGTGACCGCAACCACAGGGATCGCCTTCAGCGAATCGTCCTCTTTCAGCCATTTGGTGACTTCCAGACCGGAGACTTCCGGCAGCTGGATATCCATGAGGATAAGATCAGGATGATGTTCACGGGCGATATCAAGGGCTTCCATGCCATCCTTCGTTTGCAGGATGTTGTAGCCGTGAGCGTCCAGGAGGTCGTGGAAAAGCTTCATGTTCAGCTCATTGTCTTCGACAATGAGCACCGTTTTGGTCCTGACGTCCATGTGGCGATCTCCAGCCCGCGAATGACCGCCATTCCGATCGGCAGCCCCGTCCCCAGCATCTGCCCGTCGGACGATACGGTTTGGCAAGTATTACGACCAATGTCTTAACGGTCTCTTGACGTTTGGGCTCCTCCGGTGAGCCTTATTCCATGACTTGTGGGATGCGGATCGGCGTCGATCTTGGCGGCACGAAAATTGAAATCCTGGCGCTCGCGCCGGATGGGTCCGAATTGCTTCGCGCGCGGGTACCCACGCCGCGCCATTCCTATGAGGCCGTGGTCAGTGCGATTCGCGATCTCGTGCTCGATACCGAGGCGAAGATTGGAACGCCGGGATCTGTGGGCCTTGCCATTCCCGGCATTGTGAGTCCGAAAACAGGACTGGTGAAGAACGCGAACTCCACGGTGTTGATCGGTCACGCGCTCGACAAGGATCTGGCCGTTTCTCTGAACCGGCCCATTCGCGCTGCCAACGACGCGAATTGCTTTACCTTGTCCGAAGCAACCGACGGCGCCGTGGCCGGACGCGAAATCGTTTTCGGCATCATCGCGGGCACGGGCGTGGGCGGTGGCATCTGCGTTGGCGGTAAGCTGCTCACCGGGGCGCACGCCATTGCGGGCGAGTGGGGCCATAATCCCCTCCCCTCGCCGTCTCACGACGAAATTCCCGGTCCGGCTTGCTATTGCGGCAAGCGCGGCTGCATCGAAAGCTGGTGCAGTGGGCCAGCGCTCTCCGCGCAATTCGAAGCCAAGACAGGACAAAGGCTGCAGCCCACAGCGATTGCTGCGGCGGCGCTGGCCGGCGACTCTGCGGCTGCGGCGATGATGGATGTTTATCTTGATCGCCTCGCCCGTGCCATTGCGACCCTGGTCAACATTCTGGATCCGCATGCCATCGTGATGGGCGGCGGCTTGTCCAACATCGACGCGTTCTACACCGACCTGCCGAAACGCGTGGAGCGCTATGGCTTCAATCCCGAAGGCGAGACCGTGATTGTGAAGAACCGCCACGGCGATTCCAGCGGTGTGCGGGGCGCTGCCTGGCTGTGGCGGCCCGAAGAAACCGACAGCGGTCTGCCCAAGTAACGGCGTTTTGCCGCGATTGTCTGGCCGGCGTTGCGGATGGCGCTGCGCGGTGCAGAGCGTGCGGCGGACATCGCATCCTCTCGCATGCCGAACTCGATGCTTTATCCATTGCGCATCTGGACTGCGATGCCTTTTACGCGGCCGTCGAGAAGCGCGACGATCCGAACCTTGCCGGAAAGCCCGTCATCATTGGTGGCGGCAAACGGGGCGTGGTGTCCACCGCCTGCTATGTCGCGCGGACCTACGGCGTGCGGTCGGCCATGCCAATGTTTCAGGCCCTGCAACTCTGCCCGAACCCGGTGATCGTCAAGCCGCGGATGGCCAAATATGTGGAAGTGGCACGCGAGGTCCGCGCACTGATGCGCGGCCTTTCACCACTCGTGGAACCGCTCTCCCTGGATGAAGCCTATCTCGATCTCTCCGGCACCGAGCGCCTGCACGGCGCGATGCCGGCCAAAATCCTCGCCGCGCTCGCGTCGCGCATCGAGCACGAGATTGGGATCACGGTTTCCATTGGGCTCAGCTTCAACAAATTTCTTGCGAAACTCGCCTCCGATCTCGATAAGCCGCGCGGCTTCGCAGTGATCGGTCGTGCCGAAGCCAAGGCCCTGCTGCGGGACAAACCGGTTTCCTTTATCCGTGGTGCCGGAGCAGCACTGCAGGCGCGGCTTGCGAAGGATGGCCTCACGCGCATCGGCCAATTGCAGGATGCAAACCCGCGCGAATTGGCTAAGCGCTATGGCAGCACCGGCCTGTGGCTGCACAAACTCGCCAATGCCGACGATACGCGCACGGTCGATCCGTCCGGCGAGTTGAAGAGCATCTCGTCCGAAACCACGTTTGAAACCAACTTGCGAGATTTCCACGAGCTGGAACGGATCCTGTGGCGGCAGTGCGAACGGATGGGCGCGCGTGCAAAAGTCGCGGGGCTCGGCGGAAGAACTGTCGTACTCAAACTGAAGACTGCGTCGTTCCGTACCCGCACCCGAAGCGAGTCCCTGGATGCGCCGACGCAACTGGCCGATCGCATGTTTCGCGTTGCCCGCGAAGCCTTGCGGCGCGAGGCGGACGGCACCTCGTTTCGCCTGCTCGGCGTAGGTCTGCACAATATCTGCCCGGAAACGCAATGCGATCCGGCTGACCTGGTCGATCGCGGCGCTGCCAAGCGCGCTTCAGCCGAGCGCGCCATAGACCGGGTGCGAGCCAAATTCGGCGACACTGCCGTGAGCAAGGGCCGCGGGCTTCGCTCAGCAGGATGATGGCAGGCGCTCGACACGCATCAGCTTCGCGCGCAGCGTGAATTGCGGATAAACGAGCGAGAAAGAGCCGAGGAGTCCATTGGCGTACAAAAGCGTCGCGACTTCGGAGGTGGGCGATTCGCCATCGTTTGAGAAATAACTGATCAGGATCGGCCAAGCCGCGCCCCCTTTGAGCAGCCCCGCCGGATCCTTTGCCGTTTCGTGTGACTTTGAAGGTGGGTGGCCGATCTTGACGGCGGCCGTAACGAGAGCGCTAGGTCCGCCACCCTGAAAGACGAGATGATTATCCACGTCGTGCCCTTTTTGCGCGGCCGCGAGCATCGCACGGGAGAAGGCAACGGGAAGCATTGTACCGCGCGGAAGCGCGAATGGCTTATCTTTCGTGGTGAATGTCACGTGTCCTTGGCCGTCGGTGGCCAGTTTTGCCGTGCCGTCATGGGCCTCGGTGCCGTCGCCGCTTTGCATATTGCGCACGCGAAAACGCAGGGTTCGCCCATCTGTGCTCTCCCACGCTTCGATGGTGAAATCGGTGCGGATGGGTTGACCGTCTTTGTAGGTCACATCGAGAATCGAGCGCTGCACCGTGTGGGTGCCGCCACAGCCTGCATGTGTCTCGACAACGGTACGGCCACGCGCCGTGAACAAATAGCCAGACGTGCGCGCCAGCGAAACATCGTAAACCTCGCGAGCCGAAAGGGAAGCGGTATGCGGCGCGTTCTCAGCGAACGCTGCGCTCGCGAAACTCATCGCGAGTGCAACCACAACATCGCATATGTACCTGACCTTCACCGGAAAAGCGTACTGCCTGGTTGAACAGCACCGCAAGGCAATGGCAGAGTGCGCCGGCACGAACGAGGGGGAAGACATGCCGAACCGCTTGTGGCTGGCAGTTGCGATAACTGCCACGGTTTCCATAACCGCGACGGGACCATTACGCGCGAGCGAACCGATGGCCTCGAAAGCCGTATCTTTCGCAACCAGCCAGCCGGTTCGTGCGCTGCCGCCGGAAACGAGCACCCACGCGACTTCGAACCCACCGCGTATCAACCCACTCGCGGCCGAGGGTGATCACGGACAACGCGGTACCTGGACAAGGGGTAAAGCTCCTGCGGATCCGCTCGCTCAGGTCTCGCAAAACCGTGCAGGTCCAAAATCCGGCCTCGATTTGCGATTCAAAGGCATCGGCAATCCCTTTGCGTGCGGCGGCTGCAGCCCGCCTGACACCAACGGCGATGTCGGACTCAACGAGTATGTGCAGATCGTCAACGCCACGAAGATCGGCGTGTATGATAAGGCAACAGGCAAACAGCTGACTGTCTTCGACCTGGCTACGTTGTGGACCGACGGCGGCCCCTGCACAGACGATATCGGCGACCCTGTTGCGGTGTTCGACGCGATGGCACAGCGCTGGGTCTTCACCCAGCTGGCTTCGCCGCATCACGTATGCATTGCCGTGTCGCAAACCGCCGATCCGCTCGGCGCCTATTACCTCTATCTTTTCGACGTGACCGATTTCCCTGACTATTTCAAAATCGGTGTCTGGTCGGACGCTTATCTCGGCACCGCCAACCAGTCGAGCTACGCGGCCTTTGCTTTCGACCGCGCGAAAATGTTGGTGGGCGATCCCGATGCCAGCGTGATCAGATTCGATGGAGAAACCAACCTTATGCTTCCGGCGAATGTCAGCGGCTCATCGGCGCCGCCGCCGGGCGGTTACTTCTACACCTTCAAGGACGATGAGTTTCACGGCGGCACGGACCGGATCGAGCTGTTTCAGCTCATCGCGAACTTCAAGCATCCCCAGAAAAGCAAATTCAATCTGATCGATACCTTCAACATCGCGCCCTTCACCTACACAGTTTGCGGTTTCTTCAATTTCGATTGCATCCCGCAGAAGGGCACGTCGGTACTGGTCGATGCGGTGAGCGAATGGCCGATGCAACGCTTCGCCTATCGCATGCTGCCCACGCAGGAAGAGCTTGTTGGCGTTTTTACCGTGGGCGGCGGAACGGCGGATCCAGGCGCGGCGCCGCGCTGGTTTGAGCTGCGCAAAACCGGCCGCAAATGGAAATTGATCCAGGAAGGCACGCAGGATCTCGGAGATGGCCTCAACCGCTTCATGGGCAGCATCGCCATCAATCAGGCGGGCGATATTGCGCTCGGCTATTCCGCCTCCAGCGCCAACGATCACCCGAGCATCCGCTACGCCACCCGCCGTCCCACCGATCCGCTTGGCACGCTGGGGCCGGAACAGATTTTGAAAGCCGGCAAGGGCTCCCAGACCAGTTCCGATCGCTGGGGCGATTATAGCGCGATGGTGGTCGATCCGGTTAGCGGATGCCAGTTCTGGTACACCAATGAGTTCTATCCAACCGATTCCGATAGCAATTGGCAGACGGAGGTAGGGGCGTTTACTGTTCCGGAGTGCACGCCGTAATGCGCGACGCCGAGGCGTCACTACCCTGCATCGTGACCATGTAGGACGGCGTAGAGGTCTGGGCGGCGGTCGCGGAACAGGCCCCAGCTGGCGCGCATCTTCGCGATCTCATCGAGATCAAAGCTGGCGGTGATAAGGCCTTCCTCGCTGCGGCCAAGTTCAGCGGCAATGCCGCCTGTGGGATCGGCGATGAAGGACGAGCCGTAGAAGGTCATCTCGCCAACCTGCCCGCGTTCTGTGCCAATCCGGTTGCTTGCCACCAGCGGCACATAATTCGCCCCGGCATGGCCTTGCATCACGCGCCGCCAGTGATCGCGTGAGTCGATCGGCGGCGCTGGTGGCGGCTCGGTGCCGATCGCGGTGGGATAGAACAACACTTCCGCGCCCATCAGCGCCATGGCCCGCGCAGCCTCCGGAAACCACTGATCCCAACAAATGCCGCAGCCGAGCATGCCGAATTTCGTGCTCCACACCTTGAAGCCAGTATCGCCAGGCGTGAAGTAGTACTTCTCCTGATAACCGGGACCGTCCGGGATGTGCGACTTGCGGTACAGCCCGAGCACGCCCCCATCGGCATCGATCATCGCCAGGGAATTGAAATGCGCGCGACCGGCACGTTCGAAAAAGCTGAGCGGCAGCACCACGCCAAGGTCTTTCGCCAGCTCTGCGAATTCCGCTATGAGCGGGTTGTTCTTGAACGGTTTGGCCAGGCCGAAATGATCCGCGCATTGGTCCTGACAAAAGTAAGGCGTCTCAAACAGCTCCTGCAGCAGGATCACATTGGCGCCTTGCGCTGCCGCGGCACGGACCATCTCCTTCGCCTTGGCGATGTTCTTCGGCACATCCCAGGAACAGGCAAACTGCGTGGCTGCAAGCGTGATGCTTCTCATGCGGGGCTCGTCTCCGCGATCTCGGACAGCATTTCGGCTTCAACCTTCGGATTCTTCTCGCCGTCGGCAGTGGCGATCAATTCTTTCGGAATCAGCAGGATGACCGGCAGAATGAGCGCATACACGGCCGTGGTCGCCAGCGCACAGTAAAGGAATCCATTTGTGGGGCTGCTGGCATAGATCTGCGCCCCCAGCAGATCGCCGCCGCGATAGGACAGCATGTACATGCCATCGACCATCATCATCAGCGTGCCTTGCAAACCCGGCGGACAGGAACGCATCGCAAGATCGTAATAGGCACCCGCTGCGATGCCGCCCATCATGCCGATTGGCAGCGCCAGCCACAGCGCCTGACTTGCCGAATTCACGAACGCAAGCGGCATCAACTGGGGTATGGTGATGATTGTGCCGATCCAAAGCAACGCCCTGAGCGACACCTTTTTGCACAACCAGCCGTACAGAAAGAACATCGGAATAAACGCAACGGCAAAGATGGCGTAATAGTCAGTGTACACAGCGTCCGAGGCATGTAACTTGTTCGTCAAATAAAATTGCAGCGGCGTGTTCGAGCCTGGCGCAAACTGGAACATGAACATGATCAGCACCGCTGGATAAACCGCGCGGTGCTTCAGCAACCGCTTGATGTCCCCAATAAGATCAGAGCCTTTCGCCTGCGGTTTGTCGTAAGCATGCGCGAACACGGCCTTGGGCTTCCAGAAGGCAAACAGGAACATCAGCAACGAAAACACCACCATGAGGATGAACGTCTGGCGCGGCGGCAGATGCTCGGCAATCCATCCAGAGGCCAGCGCGCCGACGATGTATGGGATGCTGGCCATGATGTTCCACAAGGCGCTAAGGCGCCCTGACATGAGTTTTTCCTGCCCAACTAAAGCGAGGAGTGCCCACTGTCCGGCGGAAACGAAGCGCCAGAAGAACATGACCAGGAACATACCGATGAACAGGCTGGTGTAAGTCAGCTGCGCATAGGCCATCCAGCCGAACACCACTGCGGTAATCGGTGCGAAAATAAGAAAATAGCCGCGGTCTCGCATTCCCAGGGGATTCCACAAATCGCGGGTAAGGCCGAACACCACAGACAGATAAACTGGAATGGCTGTCAGCAGCCGGAACAGCGAAACCTGCGTTGCGCTGGCGTGAAGCTGATCCTTCAACATGTAGGAGGTGGCGAAATCCAGCAGATAGCCGTGCGGCATCACGAGGTAGACGAGCAGCGTGAGCGGCGCGAAATAGGCGAAGATTTTTCCCGTGTCCGCCTGGCCGTTTTCTGCCGTCGATGCGATTGTCATATGCCCCCTCGTTCACCGAACGTCATGCCGGCTCCTGTTGCGTAATGCAGTGAATGCCGCCACCGCCCTGCACAATGTCCATTGCATCGATCTGCAGGATGTCCCGGCCGGGGAAGCAGTCGGCCAGCACGGCGCGAGCGCTTTCATCATTCGGATCGTCAAACGCCGGCATCACCACACCGCCCGTGGGCAGATAGAAATTGACATAGCTCGCCGCGAGCGGACGGCCGCGCCAGTCGCCGCCTGGTTTCCGGGGTTGTGCCATTTCGATCACTTCGAGCGTGCGACCTTCGGCATCGCGTGCGTCCTTCAGTCGGCCGATGGCTTCCATAGTCGGAGCATAGTCCGGATGCGATTTTGAAACCGGTACGCCGACCAGTACGCGCCCCGGCGCCACGAAGCACGCGATGTTGTCCACGTGACCGTCGGTTTCATGATCCGAGAAACCGTCACCCAGCCAAATCACCTTCCGCACTCCCGTGAACAGCGCCAGCCCCTGTTCAATCTGCTGCTGCGGGAGGTCAGGATTGCGATTCGGATTCAGCAAGCACTGTTCGGTCGTGATCAGAGTGCCTTCGCCGTCCACGTGAATGGCGCCGCCTTCACAAATGAATGGTGCACGATAGATCGGCAACTTCTGATCGTTCAGAACGCGCGTGGCGAATTCCGCATCATCGTC
>DATAVW010000078.1:0-36388 GCA_036267515.1 Rhizomicrobium sp. | reverse complement strand
GGAACAAGCGTTTCGACGCGGCGATCCAGGTTGCGCGGCATCCAGTCGGCGGAAGTGATAAATACTTTCGCCTTTGGAGAGGGTAGTTCGTGGCCGTTTCCGAAGCAGACGACGCGGCCGTGTTCCAAAAAGCGGCCAATGATGCTCTTCACCCGGATGTTGTCCGATAATCCCGGCACACCCGGCCGCAGACAACAGATACCGCGCACGACCAGCTCAATCCGTACGCCCGACTGGCTCGCCTTGTACAACCCGTCAATGATGCGCGCATCCACCAGCGAGTTCAGCTTTGCCCAGATCGCGGCAGGACGGCCCGCGCGCGCGTGCGCAATTTCTTCCTGGATGGCATCCACCAACTTCGCCCGCAGATTCAGGGGAGAGATGGCGATTTTCTCCAGACTGACGGGCTCTGCATAACCGGTCACGAAATTGAACAGTTGGGCGGCATCGCGGCTCAACGCCGGATCGGCAGAGAAGAGCGACAAATCTGTGTAAATCTTCGCCGTCACCGGATGATAGTTGCCCGTGCCGTAATGGACATAGGTGCGCAGCCGGCCACTTTCCCGCCGCACCACGAAGCTCACCTTCGCGTGAGTCTTGAGCTCGATGAAGCCGTACACAACCTGCACGCCGGCGCGCTCCAGATCGCGCGACCACTGGATGTTCGCCGCCTCGTCGAAGCGCGCTTTCAACTCCACCAGCGCCGTAACGGATTTGCCCGCGTCCGCCGCTTCAATCAGCGCCTTGACGATGGGAGAATCCTGAGAGGTACGGTAGAGCGTCTGCTTGATCGCCACGACATTGGGATCAGTCGCCGCCTGCCGCAGAAACTGCACCACCACATCGAAACTTTCGAACGGGTGGTGCACGATGATGTCCTTCGCGCGGATGGCGGCGAAACAGTCTCCGCCATAATCGCGGATCCGCTCAGGAAAGCGCGCGACGAATGGCTTGAACTGCAAATCGGGGCGCTCATCCAGGATCAGCTGTTTCGTATCGTTCAGGCCGAGAAGGTATTTGACGATGATGAGGTCCGAGAGTTCGACATCGAGGTGATCGGCAATGTAGCTCCGCAATTCTTGCGGCATGGTCTCACTGCATTGGACATGGATGACGGAACCCCGCCGGCGGCGGCGCAGCAGAGATTCGAACAGACGCACGAGATCTTCGGCCTCCTCCTCCACTTCCACGTCGCTATCGCGGATGATGCGGAAAAGACCTGAACCGTCGACGTGATAGCCCGGGAACATTCGATCCAGATAAAGCCCGATTACCCGTTCGAGGGTGAGGAAGCGCGCGCCCGGTTCATTCCCCGGAACCCGAATGAATCGCCGCAGTTGGGGCGGAATCGGCAGCAACGCAGTAACGTTCTTACCGTCCTTTTTGCGCGTCAGCTGCAACGCCAACGTGAAAGCCAGATTCGGAATGAACGGGAACGGGTGCGCGGGATCGAGCGCCAGGGGAGTCAGAACAGGGAAGATCTGCTCGCGGAAATGTTCGTCCAGCCACGCGCGGTCGGCCTCCGTGAGCTCCTCGCGTTTCACAACCACGATACCCGCCGAACGAAGCTCGCTGCGCAAAGCAGACCAAAGGTTCTGCTGATCAACAATCAATTCGCCGGCGGCCTGATCAATTCGAACCAGCTGCTGTGCGGGTGTCAGCCCATCGTCACTGCGCGTTGCGAGACCGGCGCCGACCATGCCGCGTAACCCGGCCACCCGGACCATGTAGAATTCATCGAGATTGGAGGCGGAGATGGACAGGAACCGCAGCCGTTCCAGCAGCGGATGGCGAGGGTTGCGACCTTCGTCCAGAACGCGACGGTTGAAGGCGAGCCAAGATAACTCGCGATTGATAAACCGGTCCGGCGATTCCGTGTCGGAGGCAGTCGGAACGACATCGTCCGCCTCGAAGGGCAGACCGTCGCCCGTGCCGGCAATTTCTTCGAGATTCGCTTTGGCCATGCAGGGGTTTCGCGCAAATTCGGTGAGCAAAGCTAAACGAAATCCCCGAATCTGTCATCCGCTGGAGGGGCTTTCTGCAAGGAGTTCTCGCACCAGTGCGGAATTTATGCTGCGGCCTTGGGCCAAAGCTTTGGCATCGGCGCGCGCCACAAATTCGCGGATAGCGGCGGGAGAACGCTCCAGCGAACGCAATATCTGGTCGATTGTAGGCTCCGGCACCACCAGCTGACGATCTTCGAACAACTTCTGCGCGAGTTTGCGCAACAAATCGTCATCAGGAGCCCACAACGAGAACGCAACGAGGGAAGAAAATCGCGAACCCAAATCCGGCAACGTGAACGACCAGGATGATGGTTCCGCGCGGCCGGTCAGCAGCACCGCCGTGGCGGGCGTGGCGGACTCCAGCAACTCAAAAATGGCCCGATCACGCGCGGGATTTCGCAAGCTGGTATCGACATCTTCGATGACGACCGGATAGGCACGATCCAACAGTACGAAGGCACTGCCGCTGAGCGCCGCGGCGGCTACGCACTGTGCGCGGCTCCTCGCCGCCCAGATCGCCGCCAGATGGCTTTTGCCGGATGCTGCCGGCCCGTAAAGAGCCGCAGCCGGTACGGCCCAAGCTGGCCAGGATTCGACAAATGCCAGCGCATCGAGATTGCCATTGCCAACGATAAAATCCGCCCGCGAGAGCGAGGGTGCACTATCCAGCGGCAAGGGAATCTGGGATGCCACCACACTATCCGGCTCAAATTGCCCGGCGATAACGCACTGCAAGCGCTTTCAGCCACAGGACTGCATAAGCGAGCCATGAGGCGACCGTGAAAGCCGCTGCAACGAATGCCGCCACTTCCACCGTGCGAGGCGCGCCCACGCGCAGCGCGAGAAACAGCAACACCAACGCCACATAGCTGACCTGCACAGCCGTACAAATTTTTCCGATCGGAAGTGGCTCGACCCGCAAGGGCAACGTCAGCAATCGCGCGACAAATATCCCCAAAACAATGCTGATGTCCCGCCCGACAACGATCAGCGTCAGCCAGAGCGGCGTCTGGTGAATGGCGGTCAGCGCGAGAAACGCCGCCAGCATAAGCAACTTGTCCGCCGCCGGATCGAGATAGCGTCCCACACGAGTCATCAGACCGAAGCGCTTGGCAAGAAAACCGTCAGCAGCATCGGTAAAGCCGGCAAACGCAAACACAAAAAACGCATAGGTCTGGTGGCCATATAGAAGGAATGCAGCCAGCAGCGGCGCCGAAAGAAGACGCAGGGTGGTGAGTGTATTAGGAAGTTGCCGGATCATTCTGGCGAGGCCGCTTCGTCGGCGGACGCTTTGCCTGCAGCGATCCACCAAGAGCCGCCGCGGTCTGTCAGGGTGAGGTTCGACTGCTCGGCAGCCGCGCGCAACTGATCCGGCGTCCCGGTATAGGAGAAGCCCACGCGCGCTTCGCCGGTATTCATGGCGATCAGATTGAGATCGCTGACCGAGGACACCGATGACAGTCGCGAGTACAGATTATTCCACTGTTCAAGCGAGGAGATGTGTGCCTCCGCCACCATCCGCGTCTTCCTGCTGAGATCGACTGTGCCCCTGTTCTTCCAGGCATCTTCTATCGCGCCTTCGGCCTGTTCGGCGGCAGCGGCGTAGGCCTTTTCTGGCGACGTTCCGGCTGCAACCGCGACTTCGACATCGCTCAGGCCCACCAGCTTACCCGGGCCGATGCGACGCATTCGAACCGTCAGCTTGCCCGCGGCCGGGTTGCCGGCCTGCATCAGCACGGCCTCTCCCGCATGGACGCGGGCTGCGGCCGATTGCACCTGCCCCCAGCCCGCGTCGGCAAAGCGAAGCGGCCCTAGGGAAGACTGGTCCACCGCATCACCGACCGGCGTGACAAGTGGGAACTGCGCCGACGCATATTTCGGCTGTGCCACAGCCTGCGCCCAGGGCGCATGCGCATTGTAGGTCGGCGACATGGCAATCAGCAGGATCGCGCTGGCCGTCTGCTCGGCGACCCCGAGATTAGCCACCCGGAACAGATGCTTCACAGCCGCGGGATTGAAGACATAGGTGATGCGGGCGACGTAGCGTGTGGTGGAACGCTTCTCGTTCGCAACGGAATAGCCGCGGATCAACCGTTCCAGAGCTGTATTGTCCAGTGCGGGCAGCTTGCTCCAATCCTTCTGCGGCACGAGGCGGTGTGAAAGCTCCGCCCATGCTCTGCCCCGCCCGCCATTGATGGCGTTGTTCTCCGCCACGGAGGCGGACGCGGCAGTGGCGTCCACTGGGACCGTGACGCTGTAGGGATCGCCTTTCGCGGGCTTCGCGGAAATCGTCTTGACCGGAGCGGCCACCTTCGGGCGTGAAGCCGCACCGCTGCCGCACACGGCGGCCACAATTGCGAAGACGAGGAGAGGTGAGCGCATGCAATCCCTGCTTATTGCCAAAAACTATAAAGGCCGCGGAGCGTCGGCGAAAGCATGAACACTCTCCAACTTGCGGCTTTGGGCTCCGGCTGGTTTAACGCCGCGGGCATGATGGTGTTTCACTTCGGCTATGAGTTCAGCGAGATCAGGTCGCAACGGCCTCACCTATAAGGATGCAGGCGTCGATATCGATGCCGGCGAGGCATTGGTGCGGCGCATCGCCCCTTTTGCGCGCGCCACCCGGCGGGCCGGCACAGATGCCGACCTTGGGGGTTTTGGAGGCCTGTTCGACATGAAGGCCGCCGGCTTCAAAGACCCGGTCCTGGTCGCATCGACGGACGGGGTGGGAACGAAGCTGAAGCTCGCCATCGAGACTGGATCGTTCGGCGGACTCGGACAGGATCTTGTGGCGATGTGCGTCAACGACATCGTGGTGCAGGGCGCCCAACCTCTTTTCTTCCTGGATTACTACGCAACGGGCAAGCTGAACGTTGACGCCGCGGCGGCCGTGATCGAAGGCATTGCGCAGGCCTGCATCGAATCGGGCTGCGCGCTGATCGGCGGCGAAACCGCCGAGATGCCCGGCCTGTATGCCGAGAAGGATTTCGACCTGGCGGGATTTGCGGTCGGGGCGGTGGAGCGTGACAGCATTCTGCCGAACAGCGAGGCCATGACCGCTGGCGATGTGCTGATCGGCATCTCATCTTCTGGTTTGCACTCCAATGGATTTTCGCTGGTGCGGCGCGTGGTGGAAGAGAGCGGCGTTACGTACGATGCAGAAACGCCTTTCGGCGGCGGCAAGACACTCGGCGAAGCGCTGCTGGCGCCCACCTGCCTTTATGTGAAGAGCACGCTGGCCGCGCTGCATGCTGGCGGCATCAAAGGTCTTGCGCATATCACTGGGGGCGGTATCACCCAGAACCTGCCGCGGATCCTACCCGACGGGCTGGACGCGAAAATCGATCTCGCCGCCTGGACGCCGCAGCCGGTGTTCGGATGGCTCGCCAAATCCGCCGGCATTGTCGAACGCGAAATGCTCCGCACATTCAACTGCGGGATCGGACTCATCGTCGTGGCGAGCGAGAAGTACGCTGGACATGTGATCGATGCCTTCCAGGAAAATGGTGATCGCGCCACGCGGCTGGGCACGTTGGCGGCGGGCGGACTTGAGCCCCAGGTGCGATATACGGGTGCGCTGAGGCTTTGATGGCGCGGGTTCGCATGGCGATTCTGATTTCGGGGCGCGGCAGCAATCTCGGATCGCTGATCGAGGCCGCGCGCGCGCCGGATTATCCCGCACAAATCGTTCTCGTCATCTCGAACAAGGCGGAGGCCGGTGGACTCGCAATCGCCCAACGCGCTGGCATTCCCACGAAAGTTATTCCGCACAAAGAATTTGCCTCGCGCGAGGATTTCGATGCCGCGATCGACGCCGCGCTGCGCGAAACCGATGTGTCGCTGGTCTGCGAAGCCGGATTCATGCGCATTCACTCCGAATGGTTTGTAAAGCGCTGGGAGGGACGCATTCTGAATATCCATCCTTCGTTGCTCCCCGCGTTTCCCGGCGTGCGGGTACATGAGCAGGCGCTCGCGGTCGGCGTTAAGGTTTCCGGCTGCACGGTCCATTTCCTGACCGCCGAACTGGACTCCGGCCCCATCATCGCGCAGACATCTGTGCCGGTGCTGCCCGGCGACACGGCTGAGACGCTTGCCGCGCGCGTGCTGGAGCAGGAACACGAGCTCTATCCCGAGGCGCTGAAGCTGGTGGCAGAAGGCAAAGTGAAACTGGAAAACGGCCGGGCGGTGTTCGTCTAGGGCGAAACCGTTTTTGCTCCGAGTTCCTGACGCCAGGCGGCTTCCCGCTCCTTCAGCAGATCGCCGATGATGAGCGGATTGTCGTCCTTTACTTCTTCGAGAACTTCGTAGCAAAAGGCTGCTTCACCATTCTCGTTCCACGCTTTCTGCAGTTGCGGATTAGGATACTTGCCCATCCGAAGCTGGAACCAGAGCGAGTTCTGCTGTTTGTCGAGATTGCGTGTAGACCCCGTCCACCGCGCATCGCTGCAACAGACTGCAAATACACCCGCGCGCTGCGGCGTCTCCTTGTATTCGCGCAGCAACTGTTTTTTGCGAGCGTTGCTCATCAGAATCCCACGCCGCTGATTTTTGCAGAGATTTCCCACAACCGTGCAGCGTCAGTGCCGTTCTGGGCGGCGCGGGACGGCGTGTCGGGCTTGCATTTGTAATAATAGCCACCGCTCTTGCCTTCCACTGCCGGCGAGGAGGCGAGATAGATGATCGTTTCCGCGCCCTGCTCCGGCGTGATGGCAAAGTTCTTGGCGATGCGCACCGCCAGCGACATGAAACCACCGCTCTGATCGCCGAACCGAGTCGATACGAATCCAGGGTGCAGGCAATTGGCTGTGACACCGGAGCCGGCAAGGCGCCGCGCCAGCTCGCGCGTGAAGAGAATGTTCATCAGCTTGGTGCGCCCGTACACCGCAAAACCGGAATAGCCGCGCGCCGACTGCAGATCGTCAAATCTCAGCCGCTTGCCCTTGTGCGCGTCCGATGCCGTCGAAACAATGCGCGCGCCCGGCGTCGCGCGTAGCCGGTCCAACAACAGATTGGTGACGATGAAATATGACATGTGGTTGAGCGCGAAGGTGCGCTCCAGTCCATCGTCCGTCACCTGCCGGTGCGTGAACAGTGCACCGGCGTTGTTGACCAGCACATCGATCTGCGGCTCCGTCACCGCAATCGCTTCCGCGATGCGTTTCATCTCCGAAAGGCGCGAGAGATCGGCGTAGTGGACTGTGTGCTCTGCGTGGCCCGCGATGGCACGCAGATGCTTGCGCATTTCTTCGCCGCGGGCGCGATCCCGCGCCACGAACACAATGCGTGCCCCTTTCTGGGCCAGACGGTCGGCCGCAACCTCACCGATGCCGGAGGTGGCGCCCGTGATGACGACCACCTTGTCCCGCATCGCGTTCGGCGCGTAATCGACCATCAGCCGCAGATGTCGAGATCGCTGAAGAAGAAGCGGATCTCTGCTTTCGCAGTCTCCGCCGCGTCGGAGCCATGCACGGAATTGGCCTCGATCGATTCCGCAAAATCCTTGCGGATCGTTCCGGCTGCTGCCTTTGCCGGATCCGTTGCGCCCATGACTTCCCGATTTTTTGCGATGGCGTTCTCACCTTCGAGAACCTGCACGACGACCGGGCCGCTGGTCATGAATTCCACCAAGCTGCGGAAGAACGGCCGCGCTTTGTGCACATTGTAAAACGCCTCCGCCTGCGCCGTGGAAAGCATCATGCGCCTTTGCGCGACCACACGCAGGCCCGATTTTTCGAACCGCGAAACGATTTCACCGGTGATGTTTCGCCGTGTGGCGTCCGGCTTGATGATAGAAAGCGTCTGCTCGACGGCCATTCTTCCTGCTCCAAAGTGGGAAAGCGCGGGCCTTATAGGGGCGGCTTTGCAACGGGGCAACACTCCGTTGTCATGGTCGGGCTTGACCGCGGGCACCCAGTGGCGGTGTGTCTACGCCGCAGAAGATTCAAATAGTGGATGGCCGGGTCGCGCTTCTCTTTCCTCGCTGCCCGGCCGTGACGGGGTATAAGGACGCATGCTCGTTATCGACAATGTCACCGTCCGGATCGCCGGGCGCGAAATCCTGAAGAAGGCAAGCGGTAGTTTGCCGGCGGGACGGCGCGTGGGGCTTGTTGGGCGCAATGGCGCAGGCAAGACCACACTGCTGAAGGTGATCCTGAACCAGCTGCATCCCGATGTCGGCGAAGTGCGCATACCGGCGAGCTGGCGCATTGGTGCGGTGGCACAGGAAGCCCCCTCCGGCGACGTGAATCTGATCGACACAGTCCTTGCTGCTGACGCCGAACGCTTTCGGCTGCTGGCCGAAGCCGATACTGAAACCGATCCGCACCGGCTCGGCGACATTCACCACAGGCTGGACGCAATTCAGGCCTACTCCGCCCCGGCGCGCGCCGCCTCGATTCTTGCAGGCCTTGGTTTTTCTCCAGAAGACCAGCTGCGCCCAACGCGCGAATTCTCCGGCGGCTGGCGCATGCGCGTGGCGCTCGCCGCCATCCTTTTTGCCGCGCCGGATCTCCTGCTGCTCGATGAACCGACCAATTATCTCGATCTCGAAGGCGTGCTATGGCTGGAGGAATACCTCCGGCGTTACCGCGGCTCAGTGCTGATCGTGAGTCACGACCGTGATCTTCTCAACACCCTCGCGGAGTTCATTGTGCACCTCGAATGGGGCAAGCTGAAACTGTATTCGGGAAACTACGACACCTTCGCCGAAGTCCGCGCCATGCAGCGCGCCAATGATATCGCCTTTAACAAGAAGCAGGAAGCTTCGCGCGCGCACATGCAGGATTATGTAAATCGCTTTCGCTACAAGAAAGAAAAGGCGCGCCAGGCGCAGACCCGCCTGCGAATGATCGCGAAGCTGGATTTCAAGGACGTGCCGCTGGACGAGCACATCGCGCCGATTCGCCTTCCAAAAGCACCCGAGGCGAGCCCGCCACTCGTCACTTTCAGCAAGGCGGCGGTCGGCTATGAGGCAGGCAAACCAATTTTGTCGAACATCACCGGCCGCATCGATCCGGGTGACCGCATTGCACTGCTCGGGAAGAACGGTAACGGCAAATCCACTTTCGCCAAGCTGCTAGCCGAGAAATTGACACTGATGAGCGGCGAAACAGTGCGCGCCAAAAAGGTGCAGAAGGGTTATTTCGCCCAGCACCAGCTGGAAGAACTCGACCCCACGCTTACGCCCGTCGAGACCTTGGCACGGCTGCGGCCCAAGCTCACAGAACAGCAATTGCGCACCAAGCTGGGCTCCATTGGACTCACTGCCGACAAGGCGCTGACAAAAGTGGGGCAACTCTCCGGCGGTGAACGCGCGCGCCTGATGTTGGCGCTGGCCGTGCTCGATGCACCGAACCTACTGATCCTGGACGAGCCGACCAATCATCTCGATATCGATGCACGCGAGGAATTGCTGACGGCGCTGAACGATTTCGAAGGCGCGGTGATCCTCGTGAGCCACGATCGACGGCTGATTGAGGCCACAGCGGATCGTTTGTGGCTCGTGGCGAATGGCCGCGTCGAACCTTTCGACGGCGATCTGGATGACTACAAGCGTTTCCTGCTTTCCGGCGAAGAGCCGCGCACACGCGAGGAGGCTGGCCCGAAACGCTCCAAAGAAGATGTGCGACGCGACGCGGCGGAGCGGCGGCTGAAGCTAAAGCCGTTGAAAGAGAAGATCGACATCGAGGAGCGGCACATCACGACTGTTACTGCGGAGCTCGCAAAGCTGGATGCTGCACTTGCCGATCCGCTGCTCTTCATTCACGATCCAGCCAAGGGTAGCGCCGTTTCAAAGAAGCGCGCAGAAGCCAGGCGCAAGCTGGATGCCGCCGAGTCCCGCTGGATTGCGGCCAACGAACAATACGAACGCGCGATGAGCGATATGGCAATGGCCGGCGAGTAACGGCACTCACGCGCCCAAATTCTGACGCGCGAGGCGGTACCATTCGCGCTGGCGGCTGCGGTAATAGGACGGCGCGCCACGCACCGATTCCACAATCTCCCGGAATACGCGCTGCGCCCGTTCCTTTTGCCCGAGTTGCTGCAACAATAACGCGTAGCGGCAGCGCGCCTCCTCGCCCGGATATTTCGGTAGCACCTTCTCGTATTGCAGAAGCGCCTCGTCGTTCCTGCCTTGCAGCGCCAGTGCGCGTGCGTAGTCGAGTTCCGCTTCGGCGCTGAAGGCGGCCGGATCGGCCGCCTTCAACCTTTCGTATGCCGCTTGCGCGCCGGCGCCATCGCCCGCCAAGAGCTTCGCGCGCGCAAGCCCGTGCAGGAGCGCCGAATCATTTTCGAAGCCTCCGGACAGCGCACTTTGATAGAGATCGATGGCATCCTGGAAGTATCCCCGCTTGATGCACTCATTGGCCAACTCACGCTTCGCCTGAACCGAGCCAACCAGCTCCACCTGCCGCTTCTTCTCGCGATAACCACGGCCCGGGTCGACGGTGTTTACGACGTTGTCGGCGAGTTTGCGCGCCGGCGCGCTGGTAGCGGCATCGGGGAGAACGGCGAAAATCAGGTATGCCGCACAGCCAACCCAGGGCAGGAGAATGATCGCTAGTATCCAGAGGTACGACCTCCCGCTGCGAATAACGTGCGCTGCGAAGGCAAATTGCACCAGAAGCGTAAGGATGAATCCGTAACTGAAGAGAGACATCAGGCCGCTTCCAGCACCGGACCAGGCGGTGTCGATTGCCATTCGTAACGGGTCAAGCCTGCTTCTCCCATTTGCCTGCGCCCGACTGCTTCCAGTAGGTCACGTCGTGCTGGGCGGCCTTGGCAGCAGGCCATGTTCTGCGTGCAGCGTCTAAAGCTTCCGGATGGCGGCCATCAAACAACACCACGATTCGTGAAAAAGCCTGAGCGTGATCGCCGTTCCACTCCGGCGGCTCCGCCCCACCGACCAGAAACAGCACATTGGCGCTGTTTGTGTTGTCCTCTTCAATGGTGAGGAGAACAGGTTGACGCCTAGAATCGCCGTCACCCGCCTGCGCATGCGGCAGAAAACTCTGCTCGTCATAGGTCCAGAGCAGATTGTCGAGCGCCGCCGCGCGATCCGACGATTCGCACTTGATGAGCGCCCGCCAATTTCGGGCCAATGTCCGCTCAACAAGCCCCGGCAGCACATCCTCCAGCGAGGCGCGCTCAAGGTGGTAGAAGAGGACTTCCGTCATTTTTCGTAGTGATCCGCAACCAACCGATCGAGAATCCGCACGCCCCAGCCCACACCCCAGCCCGGCGAAAGCGGCTTCTGCTCACCGTCCTGCCAAGCGACGCCGGCAATATCGAGATGCGCCCATGGAGTCTTGTCGATGAAGCGTTGTAGGAATTGCGCCGCGACAATCGAGCCAGCATGCGTCACACCGGAGATGTTCTTCATATCGGCGATCTTCGACTTGAGCATCTTGTCGTAGGCATCGTTGAGCGGCAGACGCCACACCGGCTCACCCACCTCGCGGCCGGCTTCCTGAATGCGATTCGCAAGCTTGTCATCGTTTGAAAACAGGCCGGCGTGTTCCAGGCCCAGCGCGATGAGGATGGCGCCCGTGAGCGTGGCGAGATCGATCACGAACTTCGGCTCGAACTTCGTTTGCGCGTACCACAGCGCGTCGGCCAGCACGAGCCGGCCTTCCGCATCGGTGTTGAGAATTTCGATCGTTTGTCCGGACATGGAGGTGACGACATCGTCCGGACGCTGCGCCTTGCCATCGGGCATATTCTCGACAAGGCCCAGAATGCCCACGGCATTCACCCGCGCCTTCCGCGAGGCAAGCGCCAGCATGGTTCCGGTTACCGCCGCAGCGCCGCCCATGTCGCCTTTCATGCCCATCATGCTGGCACCGGGTTTTAGCGACAGGCCGCCTGAATCGAAGCAGACGCCCTTGCCGACAAACGCAACCGGCTGGTCCTTCTTGCGCCCGCCATTCCATTGCATGACGACCAGCTGGCTTTCGCGCTCGCTGCCCTGCCCCACGCCGAGCAGCGTGTTCATGCCAAGTTTGCGCATAGCCTCTTCGCCCAGCACCTCGACCTTGACGCCCAGTTTGCCGAGAGCGCGTGCCCGTTCCGCAAACTCCTGTGGCGACATAACATTCGGCGGTTCATTCACCAGATCGCGGGCGAGGAACACGCCATCCGCGACGGCGCGCAGGCGATCCCATGCCTTGCGTGCTGCAGACACTTCCCCGGTGCCGACGGTCACATTCGCCAGCGTCGGCTCGTGGTCCTCGCGGTTTTTTGTGCGGTACTTATGGAAACTGTAGCTGCGCAGCTGGGCCCCCAAGGCGATATGCGCTGCGAGCTGGCCCGGTTTGCTTTTCGCATCGCGAGGCGAATCGATAAGGAAAGTTACATCCGTCTCACCGCTGGTGAGCAAACGGCTAACAGCAGCAGCCCCAACCTTTTCTGCCGTCGGTCCATCGAATTTTTCTGCGCGCCCAATGCCCACAACGAGCACCCGCGAGGCCTGGATGCCGGTGGGCGCCAGCAATTCGATCATCTGGCCAAGCTTGCCCTTAAAGCGTGTCGCTTCGGCCGCGCGGCCCAGAACGCCGCCGAGGCGGCGATCCAGATCGCTCGCGGCGGGCAGCAGTTCCTTTTCACTGCCTCCGACTACGAGGGCACCTTTGCGGTCAGCCGACGGCGCGGCAAAGCTTATCTGCATGTGTCATCTCCCAGTCATTGTGCTGGCCCGGATTCTGGCCGCGATTTCAGGCGGATGCGGTGAATTCGGGATTGCCGAAGGGCGGCATGAAAGTGGTAGTTTAGGAGATAATCGGGAAGAGACGAAAGGGCACGGGCCCCCTCTTTCGCGGCCCGACGGGTGCAAACGCATGATGCCGCGACTGTCAACCTACGTTCTTCGCCAGCTGATCGAGCCGATTCTCCTGTTTACGTTCCTGCTCACCATCGTGATCTGGCTCTCCCAATCACTGCGGTTGCTTGATCTGGTCATCAATCGCGGGCAGTCGGCGCCGACCTTTGTCTATCTCACCTTGATGATGCTTCCACAGCTGCTCGTGATTATTCTGCCGATCGCGTTCTTTGGGGGCGCCCTTTATGGGCTTCACCGACTCAACGTGGAAAGCGAGTTGGTGGTGATGAGCGCGTCGGGATACAGCCGCGCTCAGCTGACTGTACCCGTTTTGATCGCGGCCAGTATCGTCATGGTGCTCACCTATCTCTGCGCCCTTTACCTGATGCCGCTCGGCCAACGGAACATGAAAGCCGAAGTGATGAACATCCGCGCGGACGTGGCGACAGCGCTCCTCAGCGAAGGCAATTTCAACGCGCCGGTGAAAGGGCTGACAGTTTTCATCCGCGAGTTGGATCCGGACGGGCAGATCCATGGAATTCTGGTGCATGACAGCCGGAACGTGCATCGACCGACCACCTACATCGCGCAAAATGGCGTTCTGGCACAGACCCCAGCCGGTCCGCGGCTAATCATGCTGAACGGCACAGTCGAGCAGGGCTCAACGAAAAAATCGCAGCTCTCGGTACTCAAATTCCAGCGCTATGTATTCGATCTGGACCAGTTTGCCGAACAACAGCATCAGCAGACACTCCAGACAAGTGAACGCTTTCTGTCCGAACTCCTATGGCCGAAACTGACGCACGACCCCCGGGGGAGAACGCGGAGAATTCTCCTGGCAGAGGCCCACAACCGGCTTTCGGCGCCGCTTTACTGTCTGAGTTTCGCATTGATTGCCCTGGCAGTGGTGACCCGCGGACGCAGGGCGCGAGGAGTTTATGCCCTCAGACTCACAATCGCGTCTGTTGCGGCGGGTATGTTGCGACTGCTCGGCTATGGCGCACAAGGCTTCGTGGTGCGGCACCCCAGTTCGTATATCCTTCTTTACCTAGTGCCCTTACTGGGCTGCGCGATTGCGGCGCTTGAGATCAGTGGCGTCGATCCACTCGCCTTACTCGTCCATTTCCGCCGCCCCGCTCTGGAGCCGGCGCAATGAGTTGGTCCTGGACCATCTACCGCTATATCGCGCGGCAATATTTGCTGGGTGTTGGCATTGTCTTCGCCGCCTTCTCCTTTCTCGCCTTCTCGATCAATATCGTGGACCTTTTCAATCAATCTGCGGGAAAGCGCGTGCCGACATCGGCGGTGATCGGAATGGCGCTTCTGCAGCTACCCGACATTTCACTGAAGCTACTGCCATTTGCGGTCCTGCTGGGCGGGGTGTTCAGCTTTGTGCGGTTGTCGCGCAGCCAGGAGTTGATCGCGATTCGCGCAGCGGGACTTTCGGCGTGGAATCTTCTGGCGCCACCGCTGACAGCGGCTGTCGCTTTGGGTGCTTTATCCGCCGTTGCGTTCACGCCGTTCACTTCGCTGCTGCTCCAGCGGTTCGCCGGGCTGGAGGCGAAGTACATCCATGACGAGCCGTCCCAACTCGCGGTATCGCGTAATGGTCTGTGGCTCCGGCAAGGCACTTCCGCGCGTCAATCGGTGATTCACGCGTTGCGTGTGGCGCAGCAAGGCGTCCGGCTTGAGGATGTCATCGTCTTTCTCTATGGCGCCGGAGACCAGTTTGTCGGCCGCATCGATGCCGACTCTGCAATGCTGCAGTCTGGCATCTGGGCTTTACGCAATGCGTGGGTGAGCGGACTCGACGGCCGTCCGGTGCATTATTCCGCTTATCGGCTGCCAACGACGCTCACACCTTCTCGCATTCAGGAAAGTTTCGCCTCGCCTGACACAATGTCGTTCTGGGATCTGCCAGGTTTCATACAGAACGCGCGGCAGGCCGGATTTTCGGCCAATCGCTATGAACTCTACTTCGAAAGCTTGCTTGTGCTGCCAGCCCTGTTCGCTGCGATGGTGTTCATGGCCGCAAGCTTTTCGCTACGCCTCGCGCGCCTTGGCGGCATGGGACGGGTGATTGTCTACAGCGCATTGTGCGGCTTCGGCATCTACTTCTTCGGCGACGTCACGCAGGCATTGGGAATTTCCGGTATCCTTCCCATCCCGCTCGCCGCGGCGGCGCCGGCATCCGCCGCAATCCTTCTTGGCATGACTCTCGTCTTCCATCAGGAGGACGGCTGATTCATGAGCGTAGAGGGGCAAACGCGGGCTGCGTGGGTGGCCATTGCAGCCGTGCTCACCGCATCGCTGGCGGGGAGCGTCTACGGCGCGTCGCGAACTTCGGCCACTTCCCATATGGGGATCAATTCCGATTCCCTGCTCGGTAAGCGTGGGGGTACCGGGCTCCTTCGCGCGGACGAAGTAACCTACGACACGCAGAACAAGGTATTCATCGCCACCGGTCATGTCGAGATCGACTACAATGATCGCATTCTTCTCGCGGAGAAAGTTACCTACGATCAACTGAAGGACGTCGCCACGGCCGACGGACATGTTTCCGTGTTGGAGCCGAACGGAACGGTCGCCTTCGCAAGTCACGCGGTGCTCACGGACAAGATGCGTGACGGTGTGGCAGAAGGCTTCAGCGCACTCGTCGGAAAGACGGGGCGCTTCGCTTCTGTAACAGCGACGCGTACCAAGAATGGAACCATTCTAACAGGCACCAAGGGAGTCTTCACAAGTTGCAAGGTGTGCAGCAAGCCCGGACAACGCACGCCGCTATGGCAGGTGAAGGCAGCAAAGATTGTTTGGGACCAGACAAAACACGAAATCGTTTATCGCTACGCAACATTGGAGATGTTCGGCATCCCCGTCGGCTATACACCCTATTTCAGCCAGCCCGATCCCACCGTGAAACGGAAAACCGGACTGCTGGCGCCGGAGTTCGGTTCTTCCAGCCTGCTCGGATCCTTTCTGCGCCTGCCCGTCTATGTCGCGCTGGACGATTCGCAGGATATGACGGTCTCGCCCATGTTGACGACGCACTCCGGCGCGCTGCTCGAAGGCGAGTACCGCCAGCGCTGGAACGATGGCGGCATGTGGTTTCAAGGCAGCGTCGCCTATAATCCAGATGGCGGCCTCTCGGGCCATGAAGGGCAGTGGTACAGTTCGTTATTCGGCTCAGGGCGCATCCCCATCGACAACATTTGGCATTTCGGTTTCGACGCGCAATTCACCTCGAACGACACCTTCCTGAAACGCTACGATCTTTCCGTTCTGGACCGGTTGGTGAATGATCTATTCATCGAGGGCATCAGCGGCCGCAGCCGCTTCGCGATCACGGGTTACTATTTTCAGGGATTGCGGCTGACCGACGATCAGGAGTTCTTTCCGATCCCGTTGCCGATCATCGAATACACGTACATTCCGGAGCACGACCTCCTCGGCGGCGATTTTCGCTTCGATCTGAACACCGCAGTGGTAAGCCGCGACCGCGGGCCTGATAGCCAGCGCGCAACGGCGGAAATGCGCTGGCGTCTTCCGCTTCTCACCAGCAACGGCCAACTGATCACCGTTCAGGCCGACGCCCGCGGCGACGTGTTCCGGGTCACCAACAGCGATCTCGCTGATTTTCCCAATATCCCGGAAAAGGCCAACTACATCGCGCGCGGCGTGCCGTACATCGCAGTCGACTGGCGCTGGCCCTTCGCGTCCACTGTGGGACCGGCCAATACGTCAATCGTGCTCGAGCCTATCGTGCAAGCCATCGCCGCGCCTTACGGCGGAAATCCGAAAGGCATTCCGAACGAGGACAGCAGCGATTTCGAGTTGGACGACAACAACCTTTTTAGCTTCGAGCATGTACCTGGCTACGACCTTGTCGAAACGGGCCCGCGCGCCAATGCCGGATTTCAGGCGACCGCTTATTTCCCTTCCGGTGGGTCTGTCGAAGCGCTGGTAGGCGAAGCTTTCCGCCTTAAGCCTGATCCGGTTGTGGGACCGCTCCTCGGCTTCAATGACAACAATACCTCCGATATCGTGGGACGCTTCACGATCAAGTTTCCCCCGCACTTCAGCCTGACGGAGCGCCTGGACCTTGACCAGAACACCGGCACATTGCGCCGCAACGAAGTGTATCTCGATGCAACCTGGGGCCGCTCGGTTCTGGAGGTCACTTACCTGAAGATCATCCAGGCCGAGCCAACTTTCGATCTGCCATCGCGTGAAGAAGCGAACGCACAGGCGACTGTGGGACTCTGGGGGCACTGGGCCGTTTTCGCGGCCGGGCGGCGCGATCTCGAAAATGACAGGATGATCGATGACGAGTTCGGCATCGGCTATGAGGATGAGTGCCTCGGCGCCTCCATCTCCTATCGACGCGATTACACCAGCGATCGCGACCTTCCGCCCTCGACTTCAGTCCTCGTGCGTTTCCAGCTGAAAACTGGCGACCAGAGCGAGCAGCCCTCTACCTTGTTCCCCCGCCATATTTTCACCACGCCTTGAATCGATGGCCAAATTCCTTATTGTTGCCGACCGGTCGGGCGTCTCGCGTGACGGATGCGAACTGGCCTGAAAGCCGCAACCCCTGAGAGACAGCCAGTTGATTGCTAGAGAGTTCTTGCGTTACGTCTTTGAAGTCGTGGTGATTTCGTGCGTCGCCCCGATCCTTATCGCAACAGCCGCGCCCTCGCCCGCCAAGCAGCCACGCCCTTCTACCAGCGTGTCGCCCCCCGTGCCCGGCACCGAACAGTACATGCTGAACGACAATGCCAGTGATGGCGTAGCCGCGGTGGTCAACGATTCGATTATTTCCGACTACGACCTTCGCCAACGAGTAGCACTGTTCCTTGTGACATCCGGTATTCACGCGACGGCTGACAATCTCAAGGCCATCCGCCGTCAAATCCTGACCCAGCTCGAAACCGAACGTCTGCAGGTGCTTGAAGCACAAAAGAAAAAAATCTCGGTCAGCACCTCGGAGGTGGACAAGGCGATCAGCAATATTCTGCAGGACAATCATCTCACCATGGAGCAGGTGAAAAACCTGCTCGCGAATGCCCGCGTCGATATGGGGACATTCCGCAGCCAGATTGCTGCACAGATCGCCTGGACGAAAACCGTGCAGGATGAGTATGGCGATCGCGTCACGATTTCGCCTGAAGACGTAGATGCCGAGATGAAGCGCGTTGCCGCTGGCGCGAACAGGCCGCATTTCCGCGTGTCGGAAATCTTCGAGGCGGTCGACAGCCCGGAACAGGACGCGCAGGTCTTCAAGAATATGCAAGGATTGGCCGAGCAGATCCGGGGCGGGGCGCCGTTCGATGCGGTTGCTCGCCAGTTCAGCCAAAACCCGACCGCTGCGTCTGGTGGCGATCTCGGAGTCGTGCAGGACGGTCAGTTGGTGCCAGAACTGAATACTGCGCTGGAAAAAATGCATTCCGGGGAGATCGCCGGACCAATCAAAGCCTCCGGTGGATATTATCTCCTTCTGCTTCGCATGCGGTACGAGCCCACGGGCACGAAGGTGTCAGATCCTACCCAGCAACAGGCGAATACGAATCCCAATGAACTTCCGCTCGCGCGTATCCTGTTGCCCATCGGACCAAAACCGCCAAAGCAGCTCTTGGAAAACGCGACCAAGGCCGCAACGGTGCTCCGTGAGCACATTCCCGGCTGTGAACGGCTGCAGGAACTGGTTAGCCGCATGAAAGGCGCGATGTATTTCAACCTCGGGAAGATGCAGCTTTCGACGCTAAGCCCCGAAATTCACGCGGCCCTCGCGAAGACCAGTCCTGGCGAAACGACGCAACCCTTTCAGTCTCCGGCCGGAATCGAATTGATCGTGCGCTGCGACAAGCCGGCGCCGGTGATGCAGGTCTATCATACGCCGAGCCGCGATGAGGTTGAGCAGCAGCTCTATGAGGGGCAGATGACAGTCTATGCGAGGCGGTATCTTCGCGACCTCAGGCGCGTTGGCAATATCGAGACCGCCGAGGACAGGGCGCTGAAACATGCTGAGTCCTCCTCTGCCGCCATCCGCTGAGCGCATCGCGCCGGACGCGCCCATCTGCATCACGATGGGCGAACCCTCCGGCATAGGACCGGAGGTTGCGGTTGCGGCGTTTCACGCCCTGAAGGGAAAATTGGGCTCCCGTCCGCTGCAGCTGGTCGGTGATCCGCAGGTGTTTCGCGCCTGCGGTTCAGTGCCCGATTTGGCAGTTGTGCAATCTCATTCGATTGCGGTGCCGCGAACGCCCGGACGTGCCGATCCCGCCAATACGCGCGCAATTGTCGATGCCATCGACGAGGCGGTGGCGCTGGCACGGAATGGCGTTGTGGCGGCGGTGGTCACCGCGCCGATTTACAAAGCCTCATTGCTGCAAGGTGGATTCGAGCATACCGGCCACACGCAGTATCTTGCTGAACTTACTGGCGCCGACCGCGCGGTGATGATGCTGGTGGGCGGCGGACTACGGGCTGTGCCGTTGACTGTTCACATTCCGCTGGCGGAAGTATCTGGTGCCATTACCACCATCGCCATCGTGGAAACGGGCCAAATCGTTCTCGATGCGCTTGTGCGGGACTTTGGCATTGCATCGCCGCGGCTGGCGGTTTCGGGACTGAACCCACATGCTGGCGAAGACGGCGAACTCGGCGGAGAAGAGCGGGAGATCATTGCGCCGGCGGTGGAGGCGTTGCGGGCAACTGGCTCGAAGGTGCTGGGACCGCTTCCCGCCGACACCATGTTCCATGCCGCGGCACGTAAGTGCTACGACGCTGCGCTCTGCATGTATCACGATCAGGCACTGATCCCGCTGAAGACATTGGCATTCTGGGAGGGGGTGAATGTCACGCTCGGGCTGCCCATCATCCGCACTTCGCCCGATCACGGCACAGCGTTCGATATCGCCGGCAAGGGCAAAGCCGATCCGCGCAGCATGATTGCGGCGATTGCGTTGGCAGCAAAGATGGCCGATGCCCGAAGCTGATCCGCTGCCGCCGATGCGCGAGGTGATCGCCGCGCACGGCCTGGCAGCGAAGAAATCACTGGGGCAACATTTTCTTCTCGATCTCAATCTCACGCGACGCATTGCTCGGGCCGCAGGTGCCTTAGAGGGCGTCACTATTTACGAGGTTGGCCCGGGACCAGGCGGGCTGACCCGGGCGCTGCTCGCCGAAGGCGCAGCGCGGGTGATTGCAGTTGAGCGGGATGTTCGCTGCATCCCTATCCTGGAGGAGATTGTCGCGACCTTTCCGGGCCGGCTGGAAATCGTCTCTGCAGATGCGCTGCACCTGGATGAGATAAAATTGTTTGCGGAACGTGGCGTCGGCGAAATCCGTGTCGCTGCAAATCTTCCATACAACGTAGGAACGGCATTACTGGTCAAATGGCTTTCCGCAGAGGTGTGGCCACCCTGGTGGCAAAGCCTGACCCTGATGTTTCAGCGCGAAGTGGCCGAACGGCTCGTGGCTCAACCGTCAACCCCTGCCTACGGTCGTCTCTCCGTTCTGGCCCAATGGCGGACGCGACCGCAGATTCTGTTCGAAGTGAATCCGCGTGCGTTCACACCAGCACCGAAGGTGACTTCCGCGGTCGTGAGGATAGAGCCTCTGAATGCGCCGGTCGCGCCCGCGAAGCTTGCTTGCCTTGAAGCAGTAACTGCCGCGACATTTGGCCATCGCCGCAAGATGCTGCGCCAAAGCCTCAGATCTCTCGCCCAGAACGTGGAAGCACTCCTAAGCCCCGCCGGCATAAGCCCCACCACGCGGCCCGAACAACTCTCAGTTATCGAGTTCGCCGCGCTCGCACGTGCTTGGGAGTCATTTCGTTGAGCCGAGTTGACCGGCGTGCGACATTCTCCGCGGATATCGCGAAAGACGCCATGCGCAGCCAAGCCATCGTCGAATTCGGTTCACCGCTCAGGGAAATCGAAACGGCAACGCCACAGCCATCCGGGACGGAAGTGCTGCTGGCAGTGCATCACGCCGGGGTTTGTCATTCCGATGTACACATCCACGATGGATATTTTGAACTGGGCGGTGACAAGCGCCTACCGCTGAACGTGCCGCTGCCGCACACGATGGGCCATGAAATAGAAGGCGAAATCGTTGCAACCGGTCCGGAAGCCGATGGTGTCGGGGCCGGCCAACACTATGTCGTGTTCCCGTGGATCGGGTGCGGCCAATGTGCGGCGTGCTTGCGCGGAGAAGAAAATCTTTGCGGAGGGCGAACGCGACAGATTGGCTGCTCGCCGGGAATTGCGGGCGGCTACGCCACCCATGTCCTGGTGCCACATCCACGATATTTGCTGGACTACGGCAACGTGCCGCCGGCGCTCGCCGCAGTCTACATGTGCTCGGGACTAACTGCTTTCGGCGCCATGAAAAAGGTGGGGCCGCTCGGCCCTGATGATCAGATTGTGGTCCTCGGCTGCGGCGGTGTCGGAATGATGGGCATCGAGTTCGCCCGCGCGCTTCACGGTGCGAGTCCCATCGCAGCCGATATTGTCGATGCACATCTCGTGGCCGCAAAGGAGGGCGGTGCCTCCGCTGCCTACAACACGAAGGATCCGGGCGCCGCAAAGCAGCTTGTCGCTGACACGAATGGGGGTGCCTACGCCGTTGTGGATTTTGTCGGCTCGGAATCCAGCTTCAATTTCGCAAATGCGGCCGTGCGCCGTGGCGGGAAAATCATCATCGTTGGCCTGTTTGGCGGCGCAATGACGATGCCCTTGCCGATGTTTCCCTTGCGCGCCCTCACGATTATGGGCTCATTCGTTGGCTCTCTTTCAGACGCACGCGAGATGATGACGCTCGCGCGCGAGGGGCGAGTCGAGCCTGTTCCTGTGCAGACGCGCCCGCTAGCCGAGGCGAACCGCTCGTTGAACGATCTCCGGCAGGGACAGATCGTCGGCCGGGTGGTGTTGACGCCGTAGTTAGCGGGTCAACTGAGCGACAAACTCGCCGACGCCGACGAGGCGAGTTCGCCGCGCCCGCTCCGCCTCAAGAATAGCGAATATCTTCGCGTGCGCGCGCTCCGCATCATCATTGACGATGACGTAATCATATTCCGGCCAATGGCTGCTTTCGCTAGCCGCCTTCGCCATTCGACGGGACACCTCATCGTCCGAATCCTGCGCACGTGTCCTCAACCGCCGTTCGAGTTCTTCGTGCGAAGGCGGCAGCACGAAGACGCTTACGAGATCCTCGCGCACGCGTTCTTTCAACTGCTGTGTGCCTTGCCAATCGATGTCAAACAGCACATCGCGCCCGGAAGCGAGGGCTGCCATCACAGGCTCCTTTGGTGTGCCGTAGTGATGATCGAAAACATGCGCGTATTCGAGAAACTCCTCTTTCCGGACCATCTGCTCGAACGTTTCGGGCCGCACAAAAACGTAGTCGCGGCCCTCCACCTCGTTCGACCGCTTTGGACGCGTGGTAGCCGAGACGCTCATCACTATCCCGGCGTCCGATTCCAGCAGCCGCCGCGATAACGTGGTCTTTCCAGCGCCCGAAGGCGAGGACAACACCAGCATCAGGCCGCGGCGGCGAATTTCGCTCATTCCACGTTCTGCGCCTGCTCGCGGAACTGATCGACTGTGTGTTTCAGCGCGAGGCCAATGCGGGTGAGCGAAATATCCGCGGCCTTGGAGCATAGCGTGTTCGCCTCGCGGTTGAACTCCTGCGCCAGGAAATCGAGCTTGCGGCCCACCGCCTCGCCGGAATTCAGGAGGGCCATCGCTTCCTGAACATGCGCATTCAGCCGATCAAGCTCCTCCCGCACATCCACGCGTGTAGCGAGGAGCGCCACCTCCTGCGCGAGGCGATCTTCGGACATTGAAGCGTTCGCCAGCAGCTCGTGCATTTGAACCGTAAGCCGCGCTTGCAATGCGGCGGGTTGGGCCGCGGCCACGCCGGATGCTTCCACGGCAAGGCGACCGATTTCCTCCACCATCCCATTGAGAAGGCTGGAGAGCTTGGCACCTTCCGTTCGGCGCGCGCGTCGCAGCGCGTCGAATGCGACCGCGAGACTTTCGAGCAGCGCGGCATCGCGGCTCGCTCGTTCCGCCGTCTCTATCGGCGCAAGCTCGTCCTGAACAACGATGCCTTTCAATGCCAGCAAGCCATCCACGCGCGCAGGGGGAAGCCCCGTTTGATCGGCTATTTCTTTGGCAAGGCGGACGGCAATCGCGAGCGCGCCGCTGTCGATCCGAAAACTGCGGCCGCCTTCCTGCGGGACAAAATTGAGTGTGGCCTGAAGATTGCCCCGGCGAAAACGCGCTCCCGCCAGCATTCGCGCGGCGGGTTCAATACTGTCAAATCCCGGCGGCGTGCGCAGTCTGACATCGAGCCCGCGGCCGTTGACGCTCTTTACTTCCCAGCGCCAACGCAGATCCCCATGCGCGCCATGCGCTTCGGCAAATCCCGTCATGCTGACGAGTGACATTGGCGACTCCGTTGAACGTTGAATTCTACCGTTGCGGCCGAAAAAGCAGAAGCGGATTCAGTGCCGCCGCACTCGATGCCGCTTGACGTATGGTCGAGGAGGCGGAGCCGGTGGTCCCTGCGATCCGCCTCGCAACACGGGAACGGGGGTGGTGGATCGCGCCGGCACGGGAATCGACGGAGCAGCGCTTTCCTGCTCGACCTTTCGCCAGCGGGCCACATTTTTCTCGTGCTCCTGAATGGAGGAAGTGAACACGTGACCGCCGGTCCCATTCGCCACAAAATACAGGTCAGCCGAGTTCTCCGGTCGCAGCACGGCTTCCAGCGAAGCTTTTCCCGGGTTGCAGATCGGCGTCGGCGGGAGGCCGGAAACGACATAGGTGTTATACGGCGTCGCCGCCTGCAGTTCGCTCGCCCGAATGCCGCGGCCGAGCGGATAACCCTTCGTCAGACCATAAATGACCGTGGGGTCCGACTGCAACTTCATCCCGAGTTTCAGGCGATTGATGAACACCGCTGCGACGTGGCGACGCTCCTCCGGAATGGCGGTCTCTTTTTCCACGATGGACGCAAGCATCACGGCGCTTTCGGGCAAGTTGAACGGCAGATTCGATACCCGCGCCGGCCATTCCTTTGCAAGAAGACGCTGCTGGGCGCGCGCCATACGCGCAAGCATTTCTGCGCGTGTGGTGCCGCGGATGAACAGATAGGTTTCCGGCAGTAGGCTACCTTCTGCAGGCACAGTGCCGGCGTCACCCATCAGAACGGAATTTTTCCTTACAATCTCGAAAATCATTGCGCTGGTGAGGCCTTCGGCAGCGGTGATTCTGTGTTGAATGGATTTGCCGCCGATGAGAATGCCCAACACATCGGCCATACTGGCGCGTGACGGAATGGCATATTCGCCGGCCTTCAATGCCGTGTTCCCTCGACGCAGCCAGACGCCGAAGCGGAACAAGGCCGCGTTCTTGATGACGCGGGCACTCTGTAGATCCCGCGCGATAGCTGCCGGGCGTTCGCCGGGTTTGATCCACACAAGCATCGCGCCGCCGCGTGCCGCATTCGGCCCTGATGCAAAGAACTCCCACTGCTCCGCAAAAAACGCGGCGACTCCGATCACCATCAAGAAGAACAGAAACAGGAGGAGGCGCCGCATCATGCGAGCTTACCTGTGGAAATTCGTTTTCGGAATGTGCCGCAAGGCCTTACTGAACTGCAGCGAAAATCAACGATGCGTTCGTGCCGCCGAAGCCGAAGGAATTGGACAGAACGGATTTGACGTCGCGCTTCTTCGCATTGTGCGGCACGAGATCAAGTTCGGTTTCAACAGACGGATTGTCGAGGTTCAACGTGGGCGGCACGATTTGATCACGAATGGCCAGAATGGAAAATATCGCTTCTACCGCGCCCGCCGCGCCAAGCAAATGGCCGATCGAGGACTTGGTCGAAGACATAGACATCTGGCCCGCAGAGTTACCAAACAATCGTTCGACCGCGCGGAGCTCGATTTCGTCTCCGAGCGGTGTCGAGGTGCCGTGCGCGTTCACGTAGTCGATATCGGCGGGCGAAAGTCCGGCACGCTTCAGCGCCATTCTCATGGCGCGATAGCCGCCGTCACCATCTTCTGCGGGCGCCGTGATGTGGTGCGCGTCGCCCGACAGGCCATAGCCGATGACCTCCGCATAGATCTTTGCGCCGCGGGCTTTCGCATGCTCGTATTCTTCCAGTATTACTGCGCCTGCACCCTCTCCCATCACGAAGCCATCGCGATCGCGATCATAAGGGCGCGAAGCTTTTTCCGGCGTATCGTTGAACCCGGTGGAAAGCGCGCGGCAGGCGCTGAAGCCCACGATGCCGATGCGGCACACCGCGGCTTCCGCGCCGCCGGCAAGCATGACATCCGCGTCGCCCAGTGCAATCAGTCGGGCAGCATCGCCGATGGCGTGCGCGCCGGTCGCGCAGGCCGTCACCACCGCGTGATTCGGTCCCTTGAAAGCGAACCGGATCGAGGCGTAGCCGGACAGCAGGTTGATGAGCCGGCCGGTAATAAAGAAGGGCGAGATTTTTCGCGGCCCTTTCTCGTGCAGAAGGACGGCCGCCTCGGCGATCCCGTTTAGCCCGCCGATGCCGGATCCCATCAGCACGCCGCTGGCGTCCCGTTCTTCTTCGCTCTCCGGTTTCCAGCCAGAATCCTCCACCGCCTGCTGGGCCGCCGCGAGCCCAAAGGTGATAAAGTGATCGACCCGCCGCTGCTCCTTTGAATCCAGCCACTGATCGGCATTGAACGTGCCGTTCGTGCCGTCGCCAACCGGAACCGTGCAAGCAATCCTGGCGGGCAGGTCATCGACCCTGAACGTAGTAATAGCACGAGCGCCCGACTGGCCGGCCAGCAGGCGCGACCAACTTTCCTCGACCCCGCACGCCAGCGGCGTGACGAGGCCGAGTCCGGTAACCACCACTCTACGCATGGAGGAGGCGTTCGCCCCGATCATCACGCCGCTTGTGTTTTGTCGATATACTTCACTGCATCGCCAACCGTGACGATAGATTCGGCGGCATCATCGGGAATTTCGATGCCAAATTCTTCTTCGAATGCCATCACCAACTCGACTGTGTCGAGACTGTCGGCGCCTAAATCTTCGATAAAAGAGGCGTTTTCCGCGACCTTGTCGGGATCCACATTAAGATGCTCGACCACGATCTTCTTTACGCGCTCTGCCGTATCGCTCATTGGTGTTTGGAACCTCTCCTTGTTTCCGTGCCGCGATCAGGGCGCGCGGCGGGCCCCTCCCGCGTGTGACGGCCAGGGGCTGAACTGTACGTAACACAATCCCCCGGCACCTGCCACCGCAGGCTAAGCAATTGTTTTGACGATCAAATCATCGCCATTCCGCCGTTAACGTGCAGGGTTTGGCCAGTGACATAACCAGCTTCCTCGCTCGCCAGATAAACGACAGCCCCGGCGACATCTTCAGGCTCGCCCATGCGGCCTGCGGGTATCTTGCCAAGAAGCGCCGCCTTCTGATCCTCCGATAGCGCGTCCGTCATCGCGGTGGTGATGAACCCTGGCGCGACGCAATTCACGGTGATGTTGCGGCTTGCTACCTCGGCGGCCAGCGATTTGCTCATGCCAATAATACCGGCTTTGGCGGCAGCATAGTTTCCCTGACCGGCATTTCCTGTCACGCCGACAATGGACGTGATAGAGATGATCCGGCCCCATCGCTTTTTCATCATGCCGCGCAGCACGGCCCGAGAAAGCCGGAACACAGCGCCAAGATTCACCGCCAGCACCTGCTCCCACTCTTCATCCTTCATGCGCATGAAGAGATTGTCGCGGGTGATGCCGGCGTTGTTGACGAGAATATCAATGGGCGCACCGGCAACCGTTTCTGCCGCTTTCGGCAAAGCCTCCACCGATCCACTGTCGGCGAGATTGCATCGCACGACATGCGCACGCTCGCCAAATTCGCTCTTCAGCAACTCCAAAGCTTCGGCGCGAGTGCCGGAGAGCACCACCGCGGCGCCTCGTGCATGCAGCTGTCGCGCAATTGCGCCGCCGATGCCCCCTGAGGCGCCGGTCACGAGCGCAGTTTTGCCGGCAAGATCGAACATCAGAGCCCTTTTGCGAATGCTTCAATATCGGCCGGCGCGTTGAGACTGACTGTCTGCAGCTCTCCGTCAATCCGTTTCACCATCGCGTTCAGCACCTTGTTACCACCGAATTCGACAGTTGTGTCCACACCGAGATGCCGAAATGTCAGCACGCTTTCGCGCCAGCGAACGCGGGCGGTAATCTGCTCCACGAGAAGATGGCGGATCGTTTCCGGCTCGCTCACCTCAGTGGCCGCCACATTAGCGACGAGCGGCGCGGCTGACGGGCGAATGATCACCCCCGACAACACCTCGCGCATCTTGTCGGCCGCCAGCTGCATGAGCGGAGAATGAAATGGTGCGCTGACGGAGAGCGGGATGACGCGCTTGACGCCTTTCGCTTTGGCGATTGCACCAGCGCGCTCCACTGCGGCGGCGGTTCCGGAGATCACGATCTGCCCCGGTGCGTTATCGTTGGCGACGACGCAAACCGGGCCCTTCTCCGTTTCAGGCGCGTCCTCGACGGCTTGTTTGGCCGCCTGTTCAGCGAGTTCCAGATCAGCACCCAACAAGGCACTCATCGCGCCCTGCCCCATTGGCACTGCCGCCTGCATCGCCTCGCCCCGGATCCGCAGCAACCGCGCAGCATCGCAGACGGTCAATGCGCCTGCGGCGCAGAGGGCCGTATACTCCCCCAGCGAGTGACCCGCGACCACGCGGGCGTGGCGGGCGATGTCCAAGCCAGCCTCGCGCTCCAGCACACGAAAAACTGCCATACTTGCCGCCATGATGGCCGGCTGGGCATTCTCCGTGAGTGTCAGATCGTCTTCCGGACCCTCCCACATCAATCGGGAGAGATTCTGCTTCAGCGCCTCGTTCACTTCCTCGAATAACTCTCGCGCCGGCGCGAACGCCTCTGCGGCAGCTTTGCCCATACCCAAGACTTGGCTGCCCTGGCCAGGAAAGATGAATGCGCGAGTCATGGCACGAGAGAAATCAGGGCGTTCCTCGCTCGTCAAGGCGAGAGGACTAAATGCCATTGATCATTTGACATACACCCTTGGCCGATTCAGCGCGAATCTGCTATCAAGCGATCTTCACCAAGGGGAATCCTCATGAAAACATTGATTGCAGCGAGCTTGGCACTTCTGATCGGCGCCGGCTCGCTAGCCACCGTGGCGGAGCCGGCTTCGGCAGCCGCAGTGGTGGTGAAAGTTGGACCCAGCCATCGTCATTGGCACGGCCACGGCGGCCATTGGATGTGGCACGGCCGCAGCTGGGGCCATCGCGCCTGGAACTGTCACCGGTGGCATCACCGCCGCGTCTGTGCTTACCGCTACTGGTAGGCTAGCATCAACGGGAGCGAAGGCACCCTTCGCTCCCGTCCGTTTTATTGCCGCCGCCGCGCGACATGCTCGCCAGTTGGCGTTGTTTGGAGTTGCCTGCTTCCACGGCTTCTGACGCCGTGGCTGACGGGTGGGCCCTTTGTTTTGGCTTGGGCCATCACCGCGCCACAATTGGCGCCCTTTGCGAGCCCCGGATCGATCGTCGCGATCAGCGCTGCAAAGGGGTTGACCAACGCGCCCAAAGCCACTGCCAAACCGCCCTGCGAGAGCGCATGCGCTGCCTGTACGCCGATCTTTGGATGACTTAGCGAACCGGTGATCAAAATGGGCGCGTTCATGCGCAGAAGCCGGAATGACTTCGCATTACCCGCGACATTGAAGGCGAGTGTCTCGTTTTTGAGATCGATCCATCCGCGCCCACTTGCCCGTTCCACGTCGGTATCGAGAAGGATATTCTGTGCGTTCAGAATGCCGTCACGTGCCCGGAATCTGGCCAGCGCGCAACGCACACCGGTTTGCGATTGGTCGCCCGTCAGAAGCGCCAACCCGCCATTCAGGAGATTGATTCCAAGTAGTTCAGCGAATGCCTGCCGCATCTGGCCATGCGGCACATAAAAGGTAACCGAGCCATTTGCGTGCGATGCGGCACGATGCACCGAATCGCCGGTGGCCGTCAGGATTGCGCGCGCTTCCAGCGCTCCTTCGATCGTGGCCTGTCCTCGCACCGGATGCACCAGACTCTGTAGTTTGATGTTGCGAACTCGGACATCAAGGCTTGTCACCGGCACGCGCTTGCGGGCATCGATTTTGGCGTGGCCGGACACGGTTCCTTGAGCCAGCGTTGCATCGAAGGGTTCCAGCCGCAGCACGCCGCCGTTCAGCTGCGCGTGCACCGTAACGCTGCGCAACGGAAAATCACTGGAAATGATCGATGCCGCCCGATAGCGGACGTCGGCATTCATCTGTCGCACGCGATCGATGTCTAGCGGAGCGTCGGGAAGCAACAAGGTCGATTGGGACGCGGATGCTGGGCCCGCCAACGTGATGCTCGGCGCAACGGCGGCAGCCCTTCGCGTTGAAGGGGGCGCCGCAACGGACGTCGCGCGCCCCTGTCCACCGCCGAACAAGAAGCCCAGATCGGCGAAATGGACAGTCTTGGAGCGTAGTGCGGCTTGCACGAATGGAATAGTGCCGGAGGCATCGATGTTTGCGTAACCGGCAATGTCGCTATGACCGATTTCGCCCGACAAACTGTTCAGGCGATACAATTCGCCGTCGCGGACGATAAGCGCGGTCGCGCGGTACGGTGGCGTATTCGGCAGCACGAGACCCGTCAAATAGTAGAGTTCGGCGGCGTCGCGGCCCGAAAACTTCGCTGACATGCTGAGGCTGCCGAAATCGAACGGATGCGTGATTTGTCCATCCGCGATCACACGCGTGTAGCCGGCGTGCACATCCATTGTGAAGGGATAGGGCTTGCTTTGATCGACATTCAAAAGCGGCGCGCCGTGCACGTCTGCGGTAAACTTCTGGCCATTCAATGTCCCGTAACCGGTAAGCACAAAGCCGCTGGCACTGCCGGTCGTGCTTTCGCGCGATGACACGGTGCCCGTGAAGCGCATCTTCTTGCGAGCATCGAAGATCTTTACCTTTCCATTATCGATCAGGAACCGGTTGATTGCGGGCAGCTTCAGTGGCCTGTCACGCGCGGCTTCGCCGAATTCCCAATTTGAGTGCCCAGCGAGGTTTCGCACATAAAGGAATGATGATTTTTCAATATCGACCAGCGGCAACCTGAGCTTGCCGGCAAGCAGCGGGAGAAGTTTCACTGTGACGGTGAGATGGCCGACATCCGCCATGTCGCCGCCGCCAGCCCACCTCGTGTTGGCGATATGCAGCCCGCCAACATCGATGCGTGGCGTCCACGACCATAGATGCACATGCAAATTCCCCTCGATCCGCACCTGCCTATGCAGCCGCATCGAGGCGTAGCGCGATGCCGGCCCGCGGAGCATGTTCCAGTCGAAAAACACCAAGATCAGAACGACAATGACCGCCAGTGTGCCGCCGCCCCATATCAACGCGGCAACCGCGGAATTCTTGCGATTAGGGCGCGCGTCCCTCGGGAGCTTCTGCCGTGAGCGCCGTGCGTGCCAACGCGCACGCAACCACGTGGGAAAATGGTCAAAACTGTTACTGTCCCGCCATTCAGCCATATCGAAATTGTAAAGTCCTGACGTGTACGCGCGTTCCGCATTGCGCGTCCGCAATGCTGCAATGCGGGATGCAAATTGTGATCGGCTGCGAAATTGACCTGCGAGGCGGCGCGTCGGATAGTTCGCCTGCCCAGCCGAGGAGGCATGAGGGGCAATTGACGGGCCCGCCCGCCGGGCCGGTCGGTCTCAAGCCAAGTGCTGAGACCGTGAAGACAAGGGCGCTGCCGAGGCAGCGCCCTTTGTTTCTAAGTAAGGCCTTAGCGCGTAGCGGCTGTGGCTGTCGGCAAGCGCTTCGCGGCTACAGACAGTGCATCTTCAGCTGCAGCTTCGCGGTCCATCGCCGTTTGCAAATCGACGTGGACGCCAGGATCCGCATCCGCAGCTGGCGTGGCCGCGGACGTGCCGGTCGCGCCGCCCGTATCGTTCGAGCGCCATGTCATCACGGGACGGGTGTGCGCTTTCATGGAAAGAACGGTTTGGGTTTCCGGACTGAGCTGCGATTCCGTAGGCGCCTTGTTGTGCGCCATCGTGCTCAACTCATCCTGCTCGGCCCGAGCCTGGATCGACCGGTCCATCGTGCCTTGCAGGTCTGCATCGGCATCGCGCGCCGCCTGCATGAGCAGAAGGAAACTGACGGAATCCACGTCGGCTCCCGCTGCCAGCCGGGCACCTTGTGCGAGCGAACGGGCGCGTTCCTCGCTGATGCGCCCGGAGGAGACCATCGTTCGGGCCTGCTCCTTCACCCAGTTCTGCCAGTAGGCATCCAGATGGCCCAGTAGTGCGTGCTCAGTGGCTTCGGTCCCGGCAGGGAAGTCCGGAGAGGCCTCGGCGGCTGTCCATCCAAGGGCAGCAAAGGCCACAATACCGGCGGCGAACACACGCATACGCTTTGCCCCCAAGGCAATCCTTGAAATCCTATCACAAACCTCGCTGGCGTCGAGCGGCACAATGTCGTGACACCCGGCGAGGCGGAAGGTCAACCTGGCCGGACGGGTTGCGGTTCGCCCTCACTACCGCTATACGCCCGCCCTCCATGACGGCTTGCGGTCGCGGGAACCCGCTGACTTCCTGCGGGAGCCGGATGGTCCGGCGTCCTTCGCGATCCACAACTGGCCCGGGCATCCCTGCCCCGTCCGGCTCCGCAGCCAACGAAAGGGACACATCCATGGCTCTTTACGAGCACCTCCTGATCGCGCGCCAGGACATTAGCGCGCAGCAGGTGGACGCGTTAGCGACCCACCTCAAAACCATCATCGAAGGCGAAGGCGGCAAGGTCGAAAAGCACGAATATTGGGGCCTTCGCGGACTCGCCTATCGGATCAAGAAAAATCGCAAGGGGCATTATGTGCTCCTGAATATCAACGCGCCTCCAAACGCGATCCAGGAACTTGAGCGGCAACTCAAGATCAACGAGGACGTGCTGCGCCATATGAGCGTGAAGGTGGACAAGTTCGAGCAATCCTCAAACAAGAACAAGCGCGAGCGCGAGGAAGGCAAAACCGAAGGCGCGCCAACTCAGGAGACGGTGCAATGAGCTACGGTGGTGAACGCGGCGAGCGCGGCGGCGGGGGCGGACAGCGCCGGCCCTTCTTTCGGCGCAAGAAGACTTGCCCCTTCTCCGGCGCCAATGCGCCGAAGATCGACTATAAGGACGTAAAGCTGTTGCAGCGTTTCATTTCCGAGCGCGGCAAGATCGTGCCCTCTCGGATCACCGCCGTTTCGACCGGCAAGCAACGTCAGCTCGCAAACGCCATCAAGCGCGCACGCTTCATGGCGCTGCTGCCTTACGTGGTAAAGTAGGAGAACGACGATGCAAGTGATCCTGCTCGAACGCGTCGAGAAGCTCGGCCAAATGGGCGACGAGGTGAAGGTAAAGGACGGCTTCGCCCGCAACTTCCTTCTGCCCAAAAAGAAGGCGCTGCGCGCCACCAAAGGCAACCGCGAATATTTCCAGAGCCAGAAGACGCAGCTGGAAGCGCGGAATCTGGAACGCAAGAGCGAAGCGCAGAACGTGGCGGAGAAGCTCCAAGGCAAGGTCTTCATGCTGCTGCGCCAGGCGGGCGACCGCGGCCAATTGTACGGCTCGGTATCCCCGCGCGACATCGCAGATGCGATCTCCACCGGCGGGTTTTCAGTGAGCCGAACGCAGGTGCCGCTCGACCACGCCATCAAGGCGATCGGGCTTCATCCGCTCGGCGTGGTGCTGCACCCGGAAGTGCGCGTAAAGGTGACTATCAATGTCGCACGCACCGAAGACGAAGCCGAGCGTCAGGCCCGCGGCGAAGACGTGCTCGTCGAGCGCACGCCAGAGGAAGAGACTGGAGCCGAAGCAACCGCGAACGCCGAGGCATTGTTCGAGGAAGGCGCCACCCCGGCCGCGGAAGCGGAGGCGTAGCTCAACGCATCATCGGTGACGGTTCGCCGTGCACGGAGGCAGCGGATAGTTTCTTCCGTGTACGGACCGAGCACGAAAAGTATGAGCGCCCCTGTCGTAATGAGCATCTGCCGCCAAGCCGGTGGTTCCTTTAGCGCAATGGAAAAGTCCGCATGCTCGGGCCCGGCGCCGACCAGCGCGAGTGCTTGTTCGAAATGCGGCAAGATCACCAACAGCGCTGCGGTGAGCGGCAGGATCTCCAACACCGAGTGAACCTGCGTTTCAGTGGCGCTGATGTATCGCCCGTGGTTCACCGCGTAGCGCATATCCCAGTTGCCGGTGATCTCGTGCGCGACGAAACACAACACAAACAGCAGCACCACGGCGGCATCGATGTGGAAGAAGGTTGCTACGATCAGTGGCAGCCCCACCTCCGCGAGCATCACGTGATGGATCAGCGACTCACCCACACCAGCGAACCGCTCGATCTGCGTTCGCCGGTGAAACAGATAGTCGGCGAAGCCGGCCGCAAACCATAGCGGCAGGATGAACCAACCGATCAGGATGTGTATCGATTGTTCGATGGTGCGTTCCCCCGAAAGACGGACATATAGGTAAAGCAAACAGCCATTTCGCGGTTCCTTGTCCGTCTGCCCAACCGTCCGCTTGTTTAAGGATATGTCATGGTCGGCCTTCCCGCCTTGCTCCGGCGCTGGCGCGCCCGCACGTTAGACATGAGCTATGGAGAGCGAGTCGCGGGGAGTGGCGGACTGGTACTATAGTTTGGGAGAAGGATTGCGCTGGCTGTACGATCGGCGCATCGACACGCCGGCCATTCTCGATATGGAACGGTATTTTCCCAACGCCCGTCACTTTGCCGCCGCGTGGAAAGCACTGCGGGACGAAGCGCTGGCCGTCGGGGCCCAAATGCAACGTGTGCCGCGTTTCCACGAAATCATGCCGGAGCAGGCCGGGATTTCCGCGAACGACGGCCGCGACTGGCGCATGTACATCATGAAAGCTTACGGGCACGTCTCGCACCAGAACCTCGCGCGCTGCCCGGCTATGGCGGCGCTGTTGGAAGACTGCCCGGAGGTTCTTTCGGCCACCTATTCGTTTCTTGCACCTGGCAAGCACGTGCCGGAGCACCGCGGACCGTTTCGGGGGGTGCTCCGATTTCACCTGGGCCTCTCCATGCCTCGCGACGCGAACGGCAACCTCGGCGCGATCCTCTGGATCGACCATAGGCGCCATCTTCTTGACAATGGCGAATGCCTGTTGTGGGACGACACGTACCCCCACGAACTCCTGAACATGACCGATCAGGTCCGCGCCGTGTTGCTGCTTGATGTCTGGCGCCCGGAAATGCCCGCCGACATGAAGGCCCTTTCCAGCGTGATCGTGGGCGGCATGCGGGCGGTCACCGCCATGAACGAGGCCCGCGCCAACCTTTCGCAGACGCAGCATTCGGGCTAAGCTCGGGTCGCCGGCCGGCAGGAGAGCCCGATGTCTGCAGTCGTCCAGATGAAGCGCGTCACCGTTCCCGAAATACGTGCGCACAAGAACGCCAAGCCCGTCGTTTGCCTCACCTGCTATCACGCGCACACGGCGCGGCTGCTTGATGAGTATGTCGATCTCATGCTGGTGGGCGACAGCCTCGGCATGGTGATGCACGGCATGGAGACCACGCTGGGCGTCACACTCGACATGATGATCCTGCACGGCCGTGCGGTGATGCGGGGAAGCAAGCGGGCGCTGATCGTCATCGACATGCCGTTCGGCTCGTATGAAGAAAGCCCGCAGATTGCCTTTCGCAACGCCGCACGCGTGATCCAGGAAACCGGTTGCACCGCCGTGAAGCTCGAAGGCGGCGCGCGCATGGCGGAAACCATTCACTACCTCAGCCAGCGCGGCGTTCCGGTGATGGCTCATATCGGCCTCACCCCGCAGATGACGCAGGTGATGGGGGGCTTCAAAACGCAAGGGCGAACACAAGCGGAGTGGCCTGCCATCGAAGCCGATGCCAAAGCAGTGGCCGACGCCGGCGCGTTCTCTGTGGTGCTGGAAGGCATGGCCGAGCCACTGGCGGCGAAGATCACCCGCGAGATTCCCATCCCCACCATCGGCATCGGCGCCTCCGCCGAATGCGACGGGCAGATTCTGGTGATGGAAGACATGCTGGGCCTCAACCCATCGCCGCCGCGCTTCGTGCGCGAATACGCGAGCCTCGGCCGGGATATCGAGGCGGCGGTGAAAGCGTACGCGTCCGATGTTCGCGCGCGTCGCTTCCCCGGGGCGGAGAACGTGTACACGATGAAGAAGGCGGGCTGAAGCGCCGGCCGCCAGGCACGCGTGTCTAACCCACCTGTTTTACAACGAAAATCCCCGGAAGGTTGTTTTTCAAATTCGAGGTACCCCCTCCCCCATTTTTCTCTGCGGCCCTTCGGCGTCCCAAAGTTCCCATTCGAACCTCCGGAAAACGAAGGGGCCTCCCCCGTAGGCCGCCGCCCCTCCCCCAACTGAGAGCGTCCTCCCTTCGCTGCGTTCGGAAAGATCATTGTTCGTTTTGTTTGGCGATATTATACTTGATAAACCCACACACAACCCCTATATCTCTCCGTATCAGGGGATACGGACATGGCAAGCAAGCTCAATCAGTCCTTTTTCCACGATGAGGTCGAGGCGTTTAAGACGCTGGAAGCCATCATGTGGCCGGAAGGTCCGTCCTGCCCGCATTGCGGCGCTGTGGACCGCCTAAACCGTCTGGAAGGCGTCCGCACGAAGGCCAGCAAGAAGAACCCGGAAGGTGTTCTGCGGCATGGCCTATGGAAGTGCTACCACTGCCGCAACCAGTTCACCGTCCGCAAGGGTACGGTTTTTGAGGATAGCCACTTGCCTTTGACGCTGTGGTTCCAAGCGGCGTTCCTGATGGCATCCAGCAAAAAGGGCGTGAGTGCAAATCAGCTTCATCGCACGTTGGGCATTACGCTAAAGAGCGCGTGGTTCATGGCGCACCGGTTGCGCGAAGCCATGCGCGAAGGTGCGCTGGCCGTCCCTTTCGGTAGCGGCGGCGGCGCGGTTGAAGCGGATGAAACCTACATCGGCCGCTGGCGTCGGTTGCGCGATGGCGAACGCGGCCACCACCACAAAATTCCGGTGTTCACGCTTATTGACCGCGACACGAAGCGGGCGCGTAGCGTGGTTATGCCGATTGTTACGTCCATCGCCATTGGCGAAATCGTGGCAGAGAACGTGTCCCGCGAAGCCCGGCTAAAGACGGACGAAGCGATCTACTACAAGCGCCCCGGCAAGGAACTTGTGGCCTCTCACGAAAGCGTCAATCACCGGAGTGAGGAATACGTTCGTGGTGATACCTACACGAACAACGCGGAAGGCTATTTCAGCGTGTTCAAAAAGGGCATGAAGGGCATTTATCAGCACTGCTCCGAAAAGCACCTTCACCGCTATCTTGCGGAGTTTGATTTTCGTTACAATCACCGGGTTGCAAACGGCGTGGACGATGCAACCAGAGCCGCAATAGCCTTGAAAGGCGCGGCCGGGAAAAGGCTTACCTATCGGGACTC
>DATAVW010000077.1:0-27809 GCA_036267515.1 Rhizomicrobium sp. | reverse complement strand
TGCAGGTATTCCGGAGTCAGGACGAACCCGATCGATTTGGTCACGCCCACCTCCGGTTTTAAATCAGTGCTCCCTCCAACGATGCTGGAGCATGACCGATCTGGACAATCGAGCAGCGGTGTTCCGTAACCGTCGAGATGTCTTCCTCCATTTGTCCGATCACATTGCTCCTGCGTGAAAAGTTTGTCGCTGCCGCAGGGATCTCCGTGATCCCCCAGACCCCACCCGCCGAAAGTCTGCGGAGTAAACAGCTCCAGGATGTTTGGTGCGCGTGCGGCGCGCTGGTAGGTTGCGCGAAGCCGGAGATCATCGATCGGCTGCCATTCCGCACCGATTTTGTAAGTGGTCAGTGGTCCGGCGGTGCTATAGCTGGAGTACCGGTAACCCGCTTCCACCTGCAGCAACTCCGCGAATGGAACATTCTGGATGAGGGGCGCGCGCAACTCGCCAAATCCCTCGGCTACATGGAACCGTCCCGTCACAGACTGGGTTGGCCCACCTGAGCCGGCCAGATCGCCAGTGGCGAATTCAGAATCCACCTCGTTCTGCAGTGTTTCTTCACGATACTCCGCACCCAGGGCGATAGAAACGGCGTCGCGCGCGAACGGCGATTTCATCCCGAGCTTGGCGAGATCACCAGTAACAGAAGCGCTGAGAACCTCCTCGGCAGTATCTCCCTCCTGCAAGCCGTCCGCGGCAAGGTACTTTGCGGCGGCAGGCGTGATGTGACCCAATTGAAAAATGTTGGCGGGCACGCATCCGAGATCATCTCCGGACAATGCTGCCTTGCACCTCGGAATGCCATCTACAAGGACGACTTCAAGAGAATTTTGCTCGCGCGTGATCGAGTCGTCGTTCAGATAGAGCAGTTGGTAAAGAGTTTTTCCATACTGGCCGTAGATGTCGTAACTCCAGCCTTCCGCAAGATCGCCCTTGAGACCGGTCACGAAGCGATACGAGGTGTGGCGGAAGTCCTGCTGCCGGTCGCCGGATTCGACGAGCCGGCGACCGATGAACAGATGCGCGTCATCCTGCAGGCCAAGACCGTGATCTGCACAAAGGATGGATTCAGGCGAATTGGGATCGGTTGCGCTGCCCAGAAACGGATTGGTGCAATTGACAGCCATTGCACCGGCGTATGGGCCCACTCCGAAGAACCAGCCGCTTGGCGCAACACGGATGACCGTGTGGTCGTCCATTATCATTGCAGAGCTGTAAACCTCGGCGGATTTCCCTAACTCGTAATGGCCGAACCAACCCGCTGTCCATCGCGTGTCCGGACGCTGAAAGTAGCCAAACGGCGCGAAATTGTAAGTGTCTCTGGGTTCGTCGAAGGGCGCCAGATCTCCATTGTCCGTCGTTCTAAAGGCCCGATCAGGTTCATCGAGGCTGGCCAAAACGCCGACGGCAGGGGAACTGTCCGAACCCCAACAGAGGAAACCATGTGACGCGATCCCGACAATAGCCGCAGACTGCATCGGGCAGGAGGTATAGTCGCGCTGACTTCCTTGCACTGCCTGCGTCGACCGGTAACCTACATACGCGACAATATTGCCGCGTCCATTGGCAGAGGTCGTTCCCAGCAGCACACTGGTATCCACATCTTGGCCATCCCAAACGGTGCCTGGCGGTGTGGTCACAGGTATAATCGCGGACCTGATCGCAGCCTGAGCCAAAGAATTGTTGTTATCATGCGCGGCGGCGCTGTACGTGCCGTCAGTCTCAAACCCCTCGAAATCCTTGCGCAGAATAAAATTGACGGCGCCGGCTACTGCGTCCGATCCATAGATGGCAGACGCCCCGCCCGTGAGAACCTCCACGTGGTCCACCAACGCCGCGGGAATCTCGTTCAGGTCTGCCACCGGCTTCGTTGGGTCGCCGGGCATCAGCCTTTTTCCGTCGATCAAGACCAACGTACGTTCGCTGCCGAGGTCGCGCAGATTCACGGTTGCGATACCCGCCGTCGTGCCGGTCTGAAACTGTCCCTGATCTGCAGTCGCCGAGGGCAGATTGTTCAGCAACGTTTCAATGTGCGTGGTACCCTCGAATTCAATTTCCTGTCGGCTGACGACATTCACCGGCGAAGCAGATACCAATCCCGTCTGTGGTATGTGGGAGCCGGTAACCACGACGGTTTCGACAGTCTGTTGTTGCGTATCGTCGTCTGCGGCCGATGTGCCGGCGGTCAGGATTGTCGCCAAAACCGTAGCCAACGTGTTGCGACGGTGATTCTTAAGTGGTCGAGCATTCCGCCGGCCCGAGGGGCACGCCTGAAGACAGCGACCGCGTTTGTCAGACGCCGGCCCTAAATGGCAGTCGTCCCCAACCAGAAGATTCGAGCCCCCAACCCCATATCGCGGTTATAGGCTCGAATCCATCAACAGACTAGCTGCGTGAATTAAGCCGGTCGTTTGAGGTGTGTTATTTGTGATTGGGAGCTAACGCCTGGCACACAGGTGCATGCTCTGTTGCGCAGAAATCCGGCTGCGCATGCACGGCTTTCCAGTAGGCCAAGAGTCCCAACTTTTTGGCCAAACCGAAAAACCGCGGGTCGGCCCGCATTGGCGCCGTCTGAGGCCAGAACAAGACATGCTCAGTACTTTCTTCCGGCGGAAGGCGAAAAGCCTCATCGACTCGGCCGAGCATCGTCAATCCCACCAGGCAGAAATGATTTCGAAAGAATTCGCGAGAATCGGTTGCGCAGTCATGGGAAAATACGTTAGCGTCTCGGGCACGTCGCGAGCGTAGGGCTTGCACCAGATGCGCGATGGTCGGCGGATCGCCGCGCGAAAGCAAAATCGGGCCTGTAGCGGGATCGTGGAGCATCGCTTCGGCGCTGGCCGTATCCCCTCCAAAGGCAGCAGCGTCGAACAACATCAATACAAAGAGCCATGTATCCGGCCACAATCGTCGCGCACGCTGTCCAATCTCGACTGCTCGCCTTGTTCGCCCGAGGGCCAACAGGGGCCAAATCTGATTCGTGGATGATGAGTCTTCAAATTTGTACTGCGCAGAAACCTTTTGGATGACCATTAGGCCTTCATCGACGCGGCCGGACGAATATAAGAGGGCGCTCAGATATCCTGACACACTCCATGAGTCGGGATCTGCAGACAATCCTCGTCGAAGATATGATTCCTTTGCCGCCCTGTCCGGCGAGAGCTCACTTAGTGCGATATAGGGCTCGCCAAAATGGGGATCGAGGCGGATCGCTGTCCATGCTGCCGCGCGCGCCTTGGCGGCCACAGTTTTCCTTTCCCATTGGGGCAACGAATCCAGTATATTGGTGGTCTCAATCGCGAGAATGGTCTGCGCAATCGCGTTACCAGGCGCTGCGGCAACCAACTTCCGTCCGATCTCATATGAACAAAACGGGTCTTGGCGGTGAGGGCATTGGAACAGTGCGCGAAGCACGCCAGTCCGGATTCTGGGATCCCACCGCTTGCCGGAATTCAGAGCCCGGATTGAAACGTCCCAGCCGAGTGCGCCGGCGATAAACGTTGCAACCCGATTGGGCAGGTCAGTCGCTTGCGCGGCTGGTGCGGTGATATTTTTGCTTAGAAGAACCAACCCGCTAGCGACGTCCTCAATGCGTATCGCCACATCAAAGCTATTGCTCTCTCGTCTGATATCGCCATTGACAAGGATATCCGCATGGAGCGCCCGCGCCGCACGGGCCTTTGCATCGCCCCGGAATTGGAAACTCAGGGCCGGTGAAATGACGTTCAGGTCGGTCTGACCGAGCGTGTCGGCGACATCCGACGAGATCTCGTCGGCATAAACGCTGGCATTTCGATCCGGATAGAGCGGTGTGAATGGCAGGACCGCAACAGTCGTCTGGGACGGCAGAGGGAGCAATTGGGAATTATGACGGGAGCCTATCCACCCTGTACTCCAAAGAGCTACTGCTGCCGCCACAACCACAAGGGCAAGAGCCGCCAGCAAAGTGATCTTGCGCAAGTCGGAAGTTCGCCGGGACGGTGACCCATCAACAGTCGATGATCCGGCAGATTCGACAGGCGTTCGAGCAAAAATCGGCTGAGCTGTGTTGTCGTCTGGTTGCGCTGTAATGAGCCGATAACCGACCCGGGGCACCGTCTCGACCTCAAACGCGGGCTCCGTTGTCAGTGCCGCAAGCGCGCGGATTTTGGCGACGCAGTTGTTGATGGCATCGTCGCCGACGATTCTCCCACCCCAGCAGCGCTCAATCAGCCGGTCGCGCGATACGACTGCGCCATCGGCCTGCGCCAGCACAACAAGGGCCTGCATTACCCGAGGCTCGACGATTTCTGATCGGCCGTTGAAGACAATCTCGCGCGTCGATGGCCGCACAAAAAGGGTGCCCAGCCGAAATTCCTTTTCCTCGGCGAGACTGATCGCCAGAGCGACGCTCATGGTGCGCGACGCGTAGTTCATCGGCAATTCCGCGCATAATTCGGCAATCGGTGGGCATTTCGTCGGCTTTCCGTCCTTTCGAACGTGCGTCGGCCGATGCCCAATGGGTGCGCGGGCGGAGAGCGTCCGCGCAAGGCGCAAAAGGGCACGAAACACCCAAACATCACTGAATCCCCGACCGCGATCCACCTCGGCCGGGGCCACTTTAGGCGATGCCTCTCAATGGGGAAACCCGCTCGAGAGGATGGGGTCCTGTTGCGCCTTCGCGGAGGCGATGCTCGCGGAACGGTGCCGATGGTCGGCGCCTCAACCGAGAGGAGTTTTGGTGATGTATCGTTCGATTATGTTGTCTGCGGCCGCCTTCGCTTTGGTCGCCGGGACTGTTTCTGCTGAGGCCGCTTGCGGCGTTCCACAGACGGCTCAAGCCGCACAAATCAAACTTCCGCCGCTCAAGCCGGCCACCCGTCCAAGCGGCGATTCCATTGTCGGATTTTGGCAGGTGTCCCTGATCGTCGATGGCCAGGTCGTCCTGCATACGATGAAGACATGGCACGAGGACGGGACGGAATACGACAACGCCGATCTTCCACCTACTGGTGGCAATGTCTGCGGAGGTGCCTGGGTGAACACCGGACACAGAAAGGTTCACAATGTCCACTATGGCTGGACTTTCGATGCGAACAGCAATCCCTCCGGCATGTTTATCGAAACCGAAGATGACAAGGTCGCCCGTGACGGCAATTCGTATACCGGCCCCTTCGATCAGAAATTCTACGACGTGAACGGCCAATTGGTGAACGAGCTCAGCGGGACCGTCTCCGCCACTCGGGTCTCAGCCGAATAAGGCTCGTCCGGCCCTCACCAGGCGGGCGCGGGCGCGGGATCGCCGGAACTGCTCTGGCAGCACCGGCGGTCCTGTCGGCCATAGCAAAAAGCTCCGGCCGTACAAGCGCATCCACTCGAATGAGCGCGACGAAAAGATCGAAAGAGGAGGTACCAATGAAAAGTATTCTCAAGTTGACCGGTGCATTGTTGATGATTCCCGGCGCGGCCGTTGCCGCTGAAACCCTCATCGCCGTACCCGCAGTACCGGACAGTGTCGCCACGACAGTGTTCGCGATCAACGACAATAATGTCGTGGCTGGCAGCTACACGACCAGTGATGGTAACGAACACGGATTCTTCGGAACTTTGAACGGTAGTTACACGACGTTCGATTCCGGCTTCAAGAATACCCAAGTCCGCGGCATCAACAATGACGGAATGGTCGTGGGGATCGGCTATGACAGAAAGCATTCCTCTGTGTTCGAACGGTACCCGGACGGTTCGATTGCGTACGTTACCAAAGGCGGAAAGCCCTTGGGTTTTGGAGTTTCGGGCGCCATCAACACACAGGGGACTTTCGTGGCGGATGCCTTCAATCGGGGAGGCACGAAACACTTCAACTTCTTCGGAGAGAACGCCGAATACACCAACAAGATCGTGACTCCTGGTCTTTCTGTTTCGCGTCCCAGAGGTGTCAACGACTCGATGGATGTGGCTGGCTACTACCAAGACGATGGAGGCGACCTCCACGGCTTTCTGCTCACGGGCGGCACAATCTCCACGATCGACTACCCCGGCGCCGAAGGCACGATCGTGTATGGGATAAATAATGCGGGTGAAATGGCGGGCATCTGGGGTGACCGGAACGATAACCCTCATGCGTTCATTTACGATCCGGCGTCAGGGTTCAAATCGATCATTGAGAAAGGTAGCGATAACGGCAAATACGCGGTGTCCTACGGTTTGAACAACGAGGGACTTGTCGCTGTAAACTTCGTCGCTGCCGACGGGCCGTTCATCTACTGCCCGCATAAGGCATCGGAGTGTCCTTCAGGAGCAAACGTCAGCTTCAAGGCTGGTGCAAACGCAAAGCAGCCATAATACGCCAATCCACAAGCGGACCCGAGCCGCTCGAAGGTCCGCTTGTGGCTCAGAAGCGCTAGGCACCGAAGGGGATTCCGCGCAACACCCGCTGTAGGCTGGGAAAGCAGGGGGGTGGCGCACAAGGTCCTGATAGAATTGAAGTATGGGTTAGCTGATCATACCAGTGCAAGTTGGCATCTAGAATTCCGTTGGGCATCTCAACTCGACCACGCGAAGTTCCACTGTGCACGAAGAATCGGTTGGTCGAGATGGGGCCGGCACAGAAGCGAACCAGCGATCACAGATCAGAAAACGTGGCGTGGCTATCGTAGTCCGGTTTATGCATCGGCTGCATTTAGCGTGCGTGTTGCAACGACTGTCACAATAGCCCGGTAGATCGTGGTAGTTCTCATTGGGAACAGTGAGGCCGGACGAAAATGTCATCCGTTCCGGACATACGTCCGGCCTCTGCTTTTCTGGGTCGCGCACGCTGCTGCGCCAATATTTGGTTCCGCTGACTTTACAAAAAAAAAGGCCCCGGCAAATGCCGGGGCCAAGGTTGAGGACAGCGTTTTGGATATCAGCCGCCGGTCACGCCGGAGCAATGTCCAGTGCCGGACGCTTGGATGTTCAAGCCAAGACCATCCTTGCCGTCGATGAACGATTCTTTGATCGCGTTGCGCCACTGACGCGGCAGCGAGGAAAGGCCGTTCGCCACCAGAAGACCCAGCGGCACTTCCTGCACAGTGAAGCTCTTGCTGTACCAGCCCGTAAAGCCGGTCATCACGTTTGCAACGTTTGGATCGCTATAGCAGGTGTAGGCGATGAGGTTGGTGGTACCGACAACCGGGTAGCCATTCTTGGCTGTCGGGTTCGCAAGCGGTGAAGTCTTAGAAACCGGCTCCGCCCAGTCATACGGATGTGCGCGACAACGCGCACTGGCGCCGGAGCAGTTCGACAGATCATAGTGGCCCTTGTTGTCGCTTTGCGGCGGCGTAATCGAGCCGAACGCGGCGAGCGCGGCGGCGCCGGTTGCCCCCTGCCATTTGCCCGAAGAGTTCTTCAGGTCGGTTGAGTTCAGTCCGTAGTTATTTTGCTGATTAACCAGAACCGCCGGAAGCACGAAGTCCGCTCCCGCATAACCGAGGTGCCCTTGGATCAAAGTCTGACCGGCAGTCGGAGTGTCGCGGAAAGCCACATATTGCGCAACGCCAGGATTACCCTGCGCAACAGTGAATTTGCCAAGCACCTCGTTGTGCACTTGCTGGCCATCCCAAGTCCCCCCAATGAGGGTGGCCGGCAACGTTGTGGCTCCGTCGCTGTACTGATTGCCAGCGACATTGGCGCAGACGTTCGCCAGGTGGCGGGTAAAGATGGATGTCGTGCCTGAACTGTCCTGACGACCGACAATCTGCAGCGGAACGTTGAATGAGCCGCTGTCTTTCGGGTCCTGGAGCGAAACGTTACCGTTCAACTTCTTAAGCGCGGGATCATTCCAATTCTTGATTTGGCCATTGAAGATCGCGCAATAGGTCGCAGCGTCCAGCCGAAGGCCGCCGCTGCCATCCGCATGCGGGAACTTGATGTTGAACTGATACGAGGTGACGCTGCCGTCGTTGTTGCCCACCTTCTTGTAGGTCGGATCGTAAGCGAATGCGACTGGGTCCACGGAGAGCGGGAACTGAACCAGCGCCCCGTAGGTCTTATTCGGGTTGGCGAACGTCGTCGGAGGATTCGGCGTTTCGCCGGGGCCCACCACGCATACGCCCTGCTCAGGCACAGAGCAGGCGGCGTTGGGGCCGTTGTTGTCATTACCGTTGACGTAAACGTTGACATCCGACTGGCCGAGACCAGCGTCAGATTGGCCGAAGCTGACGTACGGCATATCCTGTTCCCCCGACGTATTGGGATCGATGTCTCCGTATCCCTTGGGAGCGGACGACCTCGGATCGTGGCTGTACAGGTTCGCGATGCCCGCGCCGGAGCCGGCAGAATCGTACTGCAGGGTTGCACCCGTGTTGATGTGTTTGGTGGAGCAATCCTGTGGCTTCTTGCCGGTGTAGTTGAACGGAGCAATTTGCTCCAGCTGAAGGGGTGACTGAATAATCAGCGGCTGGGGATTGCCATAGCAATCCATCGCCTGGCGCATGTACGGACCAATCAGCGAGGAACCACCGCCCCACGCCGTTGTTGCCGCCGCGTTTGCTGACGTCAACGATGCGACGGCAGATGCCGCGCACACGCCGACGAGCAAAGCGTGCTTCAGTATAGACATCGTGATCTTCTCCTTGATTGCAAAACACTCTCCTCGCCGTTCCGGCATCGCGCGGATGACGGACTGGTCGGCCTGCGAAACGTTTTCGAATTGCGTCGCATCGCCCGCCAGCCCCAACGGGAGGTCTCAATCGCACGATGCGCTGAGCAGGCGGAGCACTAGAGAAGAGTCTTAACAGCGGCAATACAGCCGAAGCAGAATTCAAAAAAACTTCATGTATCCATACGCGCGTTAAGCACAACAGTAATATTCGCCCGTCGCGAGATACCCGCCCGCGCCACACGGCAATTGTCTCGCGAATTGAGCAGACCTATTTGATATTTTTGTGATGCTTTCGTGAAATTACCTGAGCGGCTACGCGCAAAGCATCCATAGATGCCGCTCCCTCAGCAAAGTCAGCCGTAACGACCAGACACGGCCTCCAAAAAAAGGCCCCGGCATGTGCCGGGGCCAAATTGAAGGGTAGTGCTTTTCTGTATTAACCGCCGGTGACGCCGACGCAGTGACCGGTGCCGGTCCCCTGAATATTCAGGTTGAGACCGTCGGTGCCGGTGACGAAGGATTCCTGGATCGCCGTGCGCCATTGCGCCGGCAGCGAAGACAGGCCGTTCGCGGCAAGGATGCCAAGGGGCACTTCCTGTACCGTCTGACTCTTGGTGTACCAACCGGCGAAGAGGCTCAGCGACTTTGCTACCTTGGGATTCTTGTAGCAGGTGTAGGCGACGATATTGGTGGTGCCGACCAGCGGGTACGCGTTCAGCGCGGTCGGATTGGCCAGCGGCGAGGTCTTCGAGATGGGCTCCGCCCAATCGTACGGATGGGCGCGGCAGCGCGAATTGGCGCCGGGGCAGCTCGACAGATCGTAATGGCCCTTGGCGTCGCTCTGCGGCGGTGAGATGGAGCCGAAAGCAAAAAGGGCGGTCTTACCGGTCGCCGGTTCAAATCTGCCTGAAGAGTTCTTCAGGTCCGCGGAGTTCAGACCGTAGCTATTTTGCCCATTAACCAGTACCGCAGGCAGCACGAAATCCGCGCCCAGATAGCCGATGTGGCCTTGCGTCAGGGTCTGGCCGGCAGCGGGAGTGGCGCGGAATGCGACGTACTGTGCAACCAGGCCGCTGCCTTTCGCGACGGTGAATTTGCCCAGCTGTTCGTTGGTGACGTTGTTGCCGTCATAGTTGCCGCCGATCAGGTTGGCCGGCAGCGTGGTCGATCCGTCGCTGTATTGATTGCCAGCGACAGTGGCGCAGACGTTCGCCAGGTGGCGGGTGAAGATGGATGTCGTGCCCGAGCTGTCGCTACGGCCGACGATCTGAAGGCTCGGGGCAGTGCTGCTGTTCCAGGCGCCGTTGTCGGCAATGTCCTGCGGATCCTGAAGCGAGATATTGCCGTTCAACTTCTTCAGGCGCGAATCGCTCCAGTTGGTGATTGGACCGCTACCGCCTGTTGCGAAGGTGCCGTTGAAGATCTGGCAGTAGGTTGCAGCATCCAGCCGGAGGCCGCCGCTGCCATCGGCATGGGCGAAGTGGATGTTGAAGTGATACGACGTGACACTGCCGTCAGCATTGCCGACCTTCTTGTAAGTCGGGTCGTAGGCAAACGCGACCGGATCGACCGACACCGGGAACTGAACCATCGCCCCGTAGGTTTTGTTCGGATTGGCGAAGGTGGTCGGCGGATTGGGTGTTTCGCTGGGCGCTACCACGCAGACACCCTGTTCGGGAACCGAGCAGGCCGCGTTGGGACCATTGTTGTCATTGCCGTTGATGTAAACGCCGACATCGGACTGGCTGAGGCCCGCGTCTGACATGCCGTAGCTGATATAGGGCATGTCCTGTTCGCCGCCCTGGTTCGGATTGGTATCGCCGTAACCGTTGGCGTAGTCCGAAGTGGGATCGTGGCTGAAGAAATTGGCGATGCCCACGCCGGAGCTGGCGGAATCGTACCAAAGCGTTATGCCCGTGTTGGTGTGCTTGGTCGAACAGTCCTGCGGACTCGGACCAGTGTAATTGAACGGCTGGATCGTTTGCCATTGGACAGGCGGGCCGCGAACGATCAGCGGCTCGGGATTGCCGTAGCAATCCATCGCCTGGCGCATATAGGGGCCGATCAGCGAAGAGCCGCCACCCCATGCTTGGGTGGTCGCGGCACCTGCGGGCGTCAGCGACATTGCTATGGCGGCAGACGCCGTACACGCGCCGACGAGCAAAGCGTGCTTCAGTTTAGACATCGGGATATCCTCCTTGATTGCGTTTTGCAAAACACCCTCCTCGCCAGCCCGGCACCGCGCGCGGATGCCTGCCTGTCGGTCGCGATTCTTTTTCCGGAATGCGCTACATCATCCGCCAGCACCAGCGGGAGGTCTCATCGCACGATGCGCTGAGCAGGCGGACCACTAGAGGAGACTCTTAACAGCAGTAATACGGAAGAAGAGAATTCTAAAAACTTTCATTTATGAATTTCGTGACGGTACAGACCGAGAATATCATACTTCACGAGAACGCGCCCGCATCAAACCGCCCGACAGTACCTGGACCTGTTTGAGGTTCCCTTTAATGATGCGTTCGTGAAGTTGGAAATAGCTACGCGCTTGCGCTCGCAGCCGTGCGCTTCTGTTGCTCCAGATATGCGCGAAGCACCTCCGACATGCGTTCGAGAGCCGCCGGCGACATGGTCAACCGCGCCGCGATCTCATTGACGGAGCGCACCTGTGTTCCGGTTTGGCTGAACGCATGGCGCGTTGCGGTGAGATAGAGCGAAACCTCTCCAGGATCGCTGACGATTTGCACGCCGGAAACATGAAATGTCGGCCCGTTGAACAGCACGTGAGCTCCACTCTGCGGAGTTGCGCTTTCAGGCTGTGACACTCGCTACTTCCTCTTTACCGCTGACATGGGCGAGTGCCGCTAGCAGAGTTCAATGACGCTAATATGACAAACGCACGGATCATCGAAAACTTTGTTTTGTTGTCCCGGGTTGCGAAATTCGCTAGGCGTCGCAAAGCGATGCGCGCATGCGCACGGGGCGCATTTTGCTGTGGTGGACATGAACTTCGGACCGGCAATTGTCGGGCGCTTTGCGCTTGCTGGCGCGCTGGCGGCACTGAGCACGCTGTCGGGTGCGGCGGGCGTGCGCGCCGATATTGCAAACCAAGGTCAACCCGAAAACGCAGCCAGCAAGGCAAGGCCTGTTTTCGACATCGCGGCCTATGACGTCGATGGAAACACGGTTCTTGATCAGGAGACGATCGAGAGCGCTGTTTATCCGTTCCTTGGCCCCGGACGATCGAAAGAAGATGTTTTTGCCGCGCGCGATGCGCTTCAGAAGGCATATCAAACCCGTGGTTTCCAGTCAGTGGTGGTCGAGCTTCCGCAGCAGGATGCGCGCACGGGAATTATCAAACTTCATGTTGTCGAGGCCCCGGTAGGGCGCCTTCGCGTGGTCGGATCGAACTACTATTCGCTCGATCGCATCAAGGGTCAGGTGCCATCCATCGAGGAAGGGAAGGTGCCGGACTTCAACCAGGCACAAAAGGAAGTTGCCGAACTCAACCGGCTTCCGGACCGGCGCGTGACGCCGCTGATCAAGGCCGGCAAAATCCCGGGCACGGTCGATATCGATCTCAAGGTCAACGACACATTGCCGGTGCATGGAAGCGTCGAGGTCAACAACGATCACGCCCAGAACACGACGCCAATCAGAACCGCGGCGACAGTTAGCTACGCCAATCTCTGGCAGATGGGACACACGCTGTCGCTGACGGCATTGCTTGCACCGAAGAACTTCGATGATGCCCAGGTTTATTCGGGATCGTATGTGGCGCCGATCTGGGGGACGCCATGGAGCATTTTGCTTTACGGGTACGATTCAAACAGCAGCGTCATTACGTTGGGTGGCACCAATGTTCTTGGCAAAGGCTATGCCGTGGGATTGCGCGGCATTTATCAGCTGCCGTCATGGGGCGATGTCGGGCAGTCGATCAACTTCGGCCTGGATTACAAACATTTCCTGGAAAATCTCGCTCTCGGGACATCCAGCACCGGCGCGATTATCGACTACGTGCCGCTGGTAACGAGCTACACGCTGCAGGCAGCGCAAGATCTTTCTACTGCTACCCTCGGATTGGCTCTTACCTTGGGATTGCGCGGCCTCGGGAGCAGTCAGGAAGCCTTCTTCAACAAGCGCGCCTCGGCGCGCGCCAACTTCGTCCACGTCAATGTCGATGCCGACATCACGCAGGACTTCGGCGATCTCGGACAGATCGGCTTGCGCATGACTGAGCAACTGGCGGACGGCCCGCTGGTTTCGAGCGAAGAATTCTCTGCCGGCGGGCTGACATCGGTTCGCGGCTACCTGCAATCGGAAGCCCTTGGCGATGACGGCGTCTTCACCTCGTTTGAGGTGCGAAGCCCGTCCATTGCGCCGTGGTTCGACTCAATTGTGGATCAGCCGATTTTCGAAGAGTGGCGCTTCTACGGCTTCACCGACGGCGCAATCGCCTGGGTATTGGATGCGCTGCCAGGACAGCAGAGCAAATTCAAGCTGGGCAGTTTCGGGCTGGGCAGCCGTCTGCATGCATTTGGACATTTTTCCACCGACGTCATCCTCGGCATCCCGATGCGTGATGCCACGGTTACCCGCGCCTGGCAGCCGTATTTTCAGTTCAGCGTCAAAACGGAGCTCTGATAATGCGGCCGATCCTTCCGAAAGTGGCGACGGCCCGGGCGGCGCTCGCGGCAGTTCTATTTATCTTGTGCACCTCCCCGACAGCGGCGCTGGTGTGGTGGCAGAGCGATTGGTCTTATCGCAAGCAGATCACCATCGATACGAGCCCGAAGGGTGGAAACATCGCGCAGTCGGCCGGGCGTGTACCGCTGCTCATCCGGTTGCACAGCGGCAATTTCCATTTCGGCGATGCGCAAGACAACGGCAACGACATTCGTTTCGTGGCGTCCGACGATAAGACGCCGCTCGCGTTTCACATCGAGAGTTTCGATCCGCTGTTGGGTGTAGCTGCCGTCTGGGTGGATGTGCCCCAGTTTCCCGTGGGCGCGACGAAGGACATCTGGCTCTATTACGGCGACAAGAAAGCCACGCCGGGCGCCGACGCAGCAGCGACATTCGATCCCAACTACACACTCGTTTATCATTTCGATGACGCGAGCGGCGCGCCGCCGCACGACAAGACCGCTTACGCCAACAATGCGCAGTCTGCGCCGCCTTCGCTGGATGACGGCTCCATCATGGGCAAAGGTGCACGGTTTACGGGAGCGGGCGCCACCGCAACTGTCGCTATCCCGGCAAGTACCTCGCTTGCCATTAAAACGGGTGGGCAATTCACCTTCAGCGCCTGGGTAAAGCCGGATGCGCCGCAGCCGAACGCTACGCTTTATGCGCGGCATGATGGAGCGGGCGCGCTGATTGTCGGTCTGGAGAACGCCATTCCATTCGTGCAACTCTCCGGCGGCGCGAAGATTTCAGGCAAGCAGCCGCTGGCCAAAGGCCAGTGGAGCCACATCGCCGTCACGGCGGATGGCCGCAACATCACGCTCTATGTAAACGGAAAACCTGCCGCGGCGGCCGCAAGCCAGCTGCCGGCGTTGAATGCGCCCGCCACTTTGGGCGGCGATGCGCAGAATGCGGCCGCACCTTTCGCCGGCGAAATGGACGAAGTGCGGCTCTCGCGCGTGGCGCGACCAGCAGCGCTGATCGCCGCCGACGTGCTGGCGCAGGGCCCTGGGTCGAAACTGGTCGCTTATGGCGTTGACGAAAAGCAATCCGGCTTCGGCTTTGGCTATTTCGGCATCATTATCAAATCCGTTACCGTCGATGCCTGGGTGGTCATCTCGATCCTCGGTTTGATGGCGGCCATGTCATGGTTCGTGATGTGGTCGAAAGCCTCCTATGTGGGCTCAGTCGACCGGGCGAACGACAATTTCGTCGATTTCTACCGTGAGCTCGGTGGCGATGCGTTCCGCATCGAGGATGAAGTCAGGGCAAAAGAAAAGATCAAGCGACGTTTCTCGCGATCATCGATTTATCGCGTGTTTCATGCCGGTGCGCAGGAGATCGAACGCCGCGCTGGCCGGGGCGGGCCACTGATTCTCAATGCCGAGGCGATCGAAGTCATTCGCGCGCTGATGGATGCCACCCTGGTTCGCGAGAACCAGCGGCTGTCCCGCAGCATGGTGCTGCTCACCATCTCCATTTCCGGCGGGCCCTTCCTCGGGCTGCTCGGAACGGTGGTGGGTGTAATGATCACCTTTGCGGCCATTGCCGCCAGTGGCGACGTCAACATCAATGCGATTGCGCCGGGCATCTCGGCCGCGTTGCTGGCGACCGTTGCGGGCCTGGCGGTCGCCATCCCGGCGCTATTCGGGTACAACTACCTTCTCACCCGCAGCAAGAACATCACCGCGAACATGCAAGTGTTCGTGGACGAGTTCGTCACCCGCATTTCCGAAAACTATCACGAGCGCACCTACGCGCGCGCGGCGGAGTAGGAGAGGCCGATGCGCGCGCAGGATGAGGACAAGGTCTACGACAACATCAACATCACGCCGATGCTCGATCTCGCGTATGTGCTGCTCGTCATCTTCATCATCATGACCACCGCTTCGGTGCAGGGCATCAAGGTGGACCTGCCAAAAGCCAGCGCCGTCGTCAGTCTGTCGAAGCCGCAGACCCAGGTGATCACGGTCGCCAACAACGGCAACATGTATCTGAATGCCTATCCGGTGACGCTGGGCGATTTGGAAAATCGCCTGCGCACGCAAAAGGCGTTGACGCCGGAATTTCCCATCGTCCTCAAGGGCGACGCTGCCGTCCAGTACCAAAAGGTGATGGACGTGCTCGATCTGTTGCGCCGGCTTGAGCTCAGCCAGGTCGGCCTCGTCACTGGCAAATCGCAAGCGGGATCTTAGAGCGATGCGCGACCTCGATTACGAAGATCGCCCCATAGGCAGATACCTGCGGATCGCAGTGCCATTGGTGGTGTTCGCCGTGATCGCTGCGGGAATCTGGTATCTGTTGCACGATCCCTCTGCCGTCCGCCGCGAAGCGCCGCCACTGCCAACTATCTTGGCGAGCCTGCCGCCTCCTCCGCCGCCGCCACCAAAACCGAAAGAGAAGCCGCCAGAACCGGAGAAGAAGGTCGAGCAGGTTCAAAAGGCAACTCCCACGCCGAAGCAGATGGACGCGCCGAAGCCGCTTACGGAAAGCGGTCCCGCGCAGGCTGGAAGCGACGCTTATGGAATCGGGCAGGGCGAAGGCGGCGGCGATATCGCGTATGGCAACGGTCTCGGTACGGAAAGCTACGGTCGCTATCTCACCTCAATCCTCCAGAACGCGATCCAGCAGGACGAGCGCGTCAACCATCTGGCGTTCAATGCGCAGTTGGTGGCGTGGGTGGATGGAAGCCATCGTCTGCACATCAAGCTGGTTCAGTCTAGCGGCGATCCGCGCATCGACAGCGCTTTGCTGGGCCTGAGCGAAAGCCTGCCGGCGCTCGACGAAGAGCCACCGGGGCCGGGGGAATTCCGTTTGGCGATCCACAGCAGAAGACCAGTCTGACTGGGGCTGGCGTAGAGGGTGTGAAGGGGATTTGCATGTTCAAACTGTCCGCATCGTCGCGGCTGAAGCTGGGGGCAAGCCTTGTTGGGTTCTGCATGGCATTGTCGGTACCCGCGCTCGCGCAGTCGGCCGCGCCGCCGTTGACCCAGCCCGGCCCTGCGGCGCCGTCATCGAACGCAACCATCAATCTGATACGCCTGCTGGTGAAGCAGGGGGTCATCTCGCAGAGGAATGCGGATGCCCTCGTGAAGGAAGCGGAACAGGAAGCGGAGCAGGCGCGCGCGCAACAGGCAGCATCGAATACACCCAATGCTGTTGCCCAAACGCCGCCGCCGCCCGGGCCGGGTGTGGTGCGCGTGCCTTACGTTCCGGAGATCGTGAAAAAGCAAATCCGGGACGAGGTGAAGCAGGAAGTTCTGGCGCAGGCCAAGCGAGAAAACTGGGCACAACCGGAAGCCGTTCCCGCATGGACCAAGAAGATCGAGGTCCATGGCGATTTCCGCTTCCGCGACGAGGCGGATATTTTCTCCAAGAGCAATGCCGACGATATCATCGACTACGCATCTTTCAATGCGAACGGCCCAACGGACATCAACCCGAACACCAATCCGTTCGGGCTACCCTTCCTGAACACACGTGCGAGTCGGTACGATCGGCTCAGTTATCGGGCACGTCTCGGATTCGATGCCGAGGTGACCGACGACGTGCTTGTGGGCCTGCGTCTCGCGTCGGGCGGCGACAACGGGCCGGTCTCGACGACGCAGCTGTTGGGCGGCGGGTTCGGCAAGAAGGATATTTGGCTCGACCAGGCGTTCATCACGCTTCATCTGCTCCGGAATTTGGACTTTACCGCCGGCCGCATGCCGAACCCGTTTTTCCACACCGATCTCATGTGGGACCCCGATCTGAATTTCGACGGCGCAGCGATCTCATCAGAAACCAAGAAGCCGGGCAGCAATGGTTTCGGAACGTTCGGGTCCGCGGGATTTTTCCCCATCGGCTACATCGGCACGAACTTCCCCAACAATTGTGGCCCCCTTTGCGCGAAAACGAACGAATATCAGAAGTGGCTGCTTGGCGGGCAGCTTGGCATAGACTGGAGGGACAACGATTTCGACTGGCGGTTTGCCGTATCCGCCTACGATTTCCACAATTTGCAGGGTGAACTCTCTTCGCCGTGCTTCCTCTATCTCGACTTTAAGGAATGCTCCACCGATCAAACGCGCCCGGCCTTTATGCAGAAGGGAAATACACTGTTTTTGCTCCGGCAGATCGTTCCGAACCCGGATGATCCGGGACAAACCCAAACCCCGGAGCCGGAGTTTGTCGGGTGGTCGTTCAAGTATGACGATGTCGATGTCAATCAGCGTCTGTCGTACCGGATCGATGAGTCCAACTACATCGCATTGGATGTCGATTACGTTCGTAACCTTGCGTACGATACCAAATTCGCCTGCCGCTACGCGCCGCTCGGGTTGCCACTGACGAATGTTGCGCTCGGTTCCGGCGGCTATGTCGACCCCTGCGATGCGCCCACCCAGTCGGGTTTGAGCAAGGCAAAAATCCAGAGCGGCCCGAACGGCTATTACGCCAATGTCACCATCGGCAAGCCCGAGCCGCGCAAATTATGGGAATGGAACGTCTCGCTTGGCTACAAATACATCGAGCCGGACGCGGTGCCCGATGCCTTCACCGACAGCGATTTTCACCTCGGTGGCACCAACGCCAAGGGATTCATCATCGGCGGATCGCTGGGAATCTTCGACAACACATGGCTGACCGCGCGCTACCTCAGCGCCAATGAAGTGTATGGCCCACCACTCGCGATCGATGTGGTGCAACTCGACCTCAACGCGGGATTCTAGCCATGCACGTGCGTTTCGTCGGCTCAATCCTTGTTTTGCTCGCCTTTGGCCAGGGTGCGGCCGCGCAGAGTTTGGAAGACCGGCTGCGCGATCAGCTTCGCCAAACCACGGAACAGTTGCGTCAACTGCAGGACACTCAGACGGCATTACAGGCGCGCGCCACTGCTGCCGAGGCGGAGCGCGATGGCCTGAAGAAGCAGCTGGCAGCACTTCAGGCGCAGGTTCCGCATGTGCAGAGCAAACGGAATGATGCGGCCTTGGAGGCTCTGCAGGCGCAGGTCGCCAAAGACAGAGATGCGCTTTCGCAGGCGGCCGGCAGCGTGCATGAGGCGCAGGCTGAACACGATCGCCTTCAAACCACTGTCACAAATCAGGCGACAATGCTCACCGCCTGCCAGCAGAAGAATGCGACATTGTTCAAGATCAGCTACGACATTCTGGACAAATTCCAGCACGTCGACTGGTGGGATGACATGAACCTGGCGGAGCCGTTCGTGCAGGACACGCGCGTGAATCTCCAGAAGGTCGCGCAGGATCTCGGCGATCAGATCTATGACGCGAAATTCGATCCGCGCGCGGTGAAGCTGGGCGCGCCGATTGCGCAGAAACCGGCAAATCCGCCGGCGAATCAGAACGCAGCATCGCCGGCACACTGAAGGGGGCCAACATGGGCGCACGACAGAAGCGGCATACCTCCGCACATTTCAGGCGCTATCTGCTGCGCGGCACCAGCGTGGCTGCATTGGTTGCAGCACTGGGCACTCCACAGGCGCAAGCGGCAGGGTCGCAACTCGCCGTGCTCCGCGGCGTGACGAACATCGCCAATGCCGCCATCGCCGCACGGGCGCCAACCCCGGGCGGTGCTGCAGGTCAGCAGGGAAATGCCTATGCACAAAGCCTCGCCGGAATGGCGTCGGCGAACCTGCGCGCTCTGCAATACGGCGCCCGAGTTACCACAGCCGTGAACATGGCGAACCAGGCCCAGGAGGCCGCGCGTGAAGCGGCAGCCGCGCTTCAGCCGAACGTGCCCGACGGACTGGGTGTAGGCGGGCTTGATCCGGTGACCGATCCGGTATCCGCGGTCAATGACACAACTGGCGTGCACACCTGGGACGGCGCCGATCAGCCCACCGAAACCAAGACGCAAACCGGCGTCGAGGTGACGATCAAGCAGACGCAGTCACGCGCGATTCTTTCCTGGCAGACGTTCAATGTCGGGCGGAACACCACGATCGATTTCGATCAGTCGCAAAATGGCGTGGCGCAGCCTGGCTGGGTGGCGCTGAACCGGGTGGTCGGCCAGCTCGATCCGAACACCGGCTTGCGCGATCCCAACGCAACGCCGCTTCCGAGTCAGATACTTGGCACGATCAAGGCGCCAGGAACCGTTCTCATCCTCAATCAGAACGGCGTACTTTTCGGCGGCACTTCGCAAGTCAACGTCGATTCGCTGATCGCGACCAGTCTCGAAATCGGTCGCGCGTTCGATCCGGAAACGCTGCTGCCACTCAAGATCAAGGACCGCAATCTGGAATTCCTGACCTTCGGGCTTCTCGGCTTTGCCGATCAGGCTTCGCAGCAGGATCAAAATTCGGCCTTCACGTTCTCCTCGCAGCAGTATCTCGATCCGGGCACCGGACAGTTGCTGACGGATCCGCTGCTGGAAGGCACCGTCAACGTGGACGCTGGCGCCCAAATTACGACGGCCGATGGCGGTTTCGTGTTTATGGCAGCGCCGAAGATCGTCAACTCCGGAACGCTGACATCTCCCCAAGGTGAGGTCACCCTGCAATCCGGACGCAACATCCGGCTGTTCGGGTCCACCGGCGCTGCTGATAGCGACACGCCAGATGTGCGGGGGTTCACGGCCCTTACTTTCGACACCACGCCGGGCGAATACGTGATGAATACGGCCAGCGGCATCATTGATGTTCCACAGGGCTATCTTTCGCTGGGCGCCACGAATGCCGGAGCCGTCATCCAGGATGGCTTGCTTGAAAGCACGACCAGTGTTTCCCGCAATGGCTTCATCCAGCTCACTGGCGGCGACATCCAGATCGGCGGCGGCAGCACGATGACAATCACGCCGGACGACGCCGGCACGATTCCGCAGGACCCGACATCGCTGCTGGATTTCAGGCCGTCCCGCATCAGCATCGGCTCCGATACCTCTCGCATCGAAATCCAGCAGAACGCCATGCTGTATGCGCCGGGCGGCAACGTGGACATCGGCTCGGCTCCCGGCGCCAGCTCAACCGACGACGGCAGCGCGCCGGGCACCTCGCGGATTTTCATCGACAATGGTGCGATCATCGATGTCGCGGGACTGACGGACGTTCTTATTCCGGCATCGCGCAACAGCATCGAGATCAGCCCGCTAAAAGGCAACGAGCTCGCCAACGATCCCAATTATCGCAACAGCTTCCTGAACGGCGCCACCGTGTTTGTGGATCCGCGACTTTCCGGCGTGCGCGCGGATGGCACGGCGTGGATTGGTTCGCCGTTGATCGATGCCGCCAGCTACGCCCAGCAGGTTGGCATCGGCGTCAAGGAACTGATGACCGCGGGCGGCAACGTCACCTTGGGCGTGAAGAGCTATGCGCCAGGTACCGATCCCGCACAGGCGCCGGATATTACCGTCAAAAGCGGTGCCACAATCGACATTTCCGGCGGCTGGGTGAGGTATCAGGCCGGGTTCGTGCAGACGACACAGCTGATCAACGCCGCTGGCGAAATCGTCGATATTTCGAATGCGGATCCGAATGGCGATTATGTGGGCATCTATCAGGGCTTCACGCAGGTGCAGCCGCGCTGGGGCCTCAGCCAGAGCTGGGCAAGCCCGCTTCTGCTCGGCGCGCACTACGAATCCGAATACACCGAGGGACATGATGCCGGTTCCTTGACGCTCAAAGGCTCTTCCATCGTGCTGGACGGCACGGTGTACGGAAATGCCTATGCGGGATCGCGCCAGATTGCGGAGGCGCAGGTTGGCACCAGGCAATCGAACATCTTCGGAGACGATCGCGCGCTGCAGGGGGCGCCCTCGCAATTGCCGTCCGGCGGCTTCCTGTTCGTGCAGGCGCTTGCGGCAAACAATGGCAGCACGACCAGTCTGACAGGCGGTGGAGATATCTCGCTTGTCAGCCAGGCGAATTACCAGCCGGTCAGCTCCGGTCTTGGCTATGGTCAATCCATCTATGTCGATGCGAACGGCAATCTGATCCTGCCCACGCGCGATCCGGCCTCACTGCTGCCAGTTGATCGGCAGCAGACGATCAGCCTTTCGGCTGACGCCTTGTCGCAAATGGGGTTGAGCGATGTCGCTCTACAGACCAGCGGCAGAATCGATGTCGCCTCCGATGCCACGCTAAAACTTGCCCCCGGAGGGGTATTCAACGCGCTCGCCGGCCGGACCATTACGATCGACGGGACAGTTTCCGTTCCTTCCGGCTCTATCAGATTGCAGACCATCGATGCCGGGATGGGATCGGTTTTCAATCCGGATGACCTGCCGCAGTTGGGCTCATACGACATCGTCGTCAACGGCACGCTGTCGACACGCGGGCAGTGGATCAATGATTTCGGCGCAACCCCCGGCCATTTGCAGGGGAACCTCTACACTGATGGCGGTTCGATCACGATGATCGCTGCCCCGCGCCAGCTTCTTTATGAAGATCAGGCAGATGTGGACGATCCCGATGCGCCGCAGGTCAATGTCGATATCAGCGGCAGCATTCTCCTGAATCAGGGTTCGCTGGTCGATGTGTCAGGCGGCGGCTATGTCGGGACGAATGGCACCTTCGACTTTTCGGCGCATGGCGGCAATCTCAGTCTGATTGAGGAGACGACTTATTTCCAGCTTGCGAACGATCCCGATTTCCCTGCTGGAACCTTGCCGGGCTTTCGCGTCGATGGCATCGATCACAACGGCAGCGACATCGTCGCGATCAATCCGTCGCAGATCAATGCGCGGGTTTCGCTGGACGGCACTATTCTTGCGGCCGGGTTCGCCGGCGGCGGCACGTTCAATTTGGTGACACCGCAGATCACCCTGGGCGACGGAACTGCGACGACGGGAACCGAGCTGCCGCTCGACTTTTTCTCACGAAGCGGCTTCGCGAATTACAACATCACCTCCTACAAAACTGATCTTGAACAGAACACGTTCACCAACGGCCTCGGCGGCTACAACGCGCTGCTGGCAACGCAGACGCTGACGATCGATGCCGGGCAGACGCTGCTCCTTTCTGAGTCGGTTTTCTCGCCGGTGCTGGACACTGCTCAGTCGGCCGCACTGCGCAATCTTCAGACAGGCGGCGATCTCTATTCGGTGCTGACGCCCGCCGTGCCTGCTGACGCATGGGATGCGCATCCGGTGAACCTCACGCTCGGCGGATTGATCGAGCTCGACGTGGCGCAGGGCGGCTCGATCATCGGCGAAGCGGGCGCGCAACTGACGGTGGGCAAACTCTACAATGCCGGGCTAATCCGTATGCCCGGCGGCACAATTACCCAGTCGGAAACGCTGCCGTCGCTGTACGACAGCACGACGACTCTTGCCATTCGCAACCTGTCCGATGCTTTCACCGTCAATCCCGACGGCACCATTGACGAAGGCACAACAAGCAAGATTAACGGCCTTACCAACGAAACGCTTGCCGACACCTACAGCTTCTATCTTCTTGGCAACAACGTCGGCGCGAACGACGGAATCGTGCTTGCGCCGGGCAGCACAACCGACCTGTCTGGCGAGAGCATCATCAATCCGCGCGCGACGGGGAATACTCCGAATCCTGGTCCTATCCGGACCGGACGCATCATCGATGGCGGGACGATTCAGACACAATCCGCGGCACTGGCCAACACAGCACTGTTCCAGACTCCACTCGGCATTTCGGTTTACAGTGCCGTCAATCCGACCGGCGCAGTTCTGCCCGAATATCTGACAGCCATTCCCGGCGCGTTGATCGATATTTCCGGTGCGTCGGACACCTTTGACCTGCCTGGGTCCACGGGGCAACTCACGGCCACGCCCGTGTGGAGCAATGGCGGAACACTTGCGATCGGGAACGGCGGCACGCTGACGGGCGCGATCATTCACGCCGAAGGCGCGGCGCCGCATGCGCTGGGCGGGACGCTCGTGGCGCTCGACCCGGTGCTTTACCAGGACGATCCCGACGCGCTTCCGCAGCAGAACACGCCGATTTCTGCTTCAGAAATCGAGAAGGCGGGCTTCGCGACATTCGTCGCTCAAGGCAGCCTGTCATCCGAAGGCGATGTCTCGCTCAAGCTGGATCGCGGCTTTTTCCTGGTTTCGCGGCCCTACAACAATCTGATCGACCTCAACACCACCACGGAACGAGACAAACTTGCTCCGACAGTTTCTGTCGATGGCACGCTTGAAATCGACGCGCCGTATATCAGTTTTGCGAGCGATCTGCAGAACATCTCGACACCGTTCTACGGAAATCCCGGCACGGGCACCGCAATCTTCCGCGCCGATGAAATCGACATCACCGGGGCGGTGCTGTTCGATCAATCCGTTGCGGACGTGCAACTGGATGCAACGGGCGACCTGCGCCTCACCGGCGTCGGGCCGTGGCAGCAAATCTTCAATCTCAATCCGCAGTCCGTTCCGAATTCGCTGGTGGGGCAGTTGGCCGTCAACGGCAACCTCGAGATCACGGCGGGCCAAGTTTACCCGACGACGGGCTCGACTTTCTATATTACATCCTCCGCCGAGGACGGCACGATCACTTTCGCACGGTCCGGAACGGCCACGCCGCCCACGCCATATTCCGCCGGCGGCAATCTTACGATCCAGTCCGCAAATATTGTGCAGGGCGGCGTGATCCGCGTCCCGATTGGCAGTCTCACCATCGGCGGCGACGACGCCTTGACGCTTACCGACGATGGCCCCGTCTTCGCGCCGGCAACGGAATCCGTGACGGCGACCGCGGACAGCATTACTTCCGTTTCTGCCAATGGATTGATCATTCCCTACGGCACGACGACTGACCAAATCGAATGGTTCTTCGCGCCGACCGGCGCCGACGAACTGAAAGCGCCGCCACAGGCCATTTTGAACATCGGTGGAAACGACGTGACGCTGGAAAGCGGCGCGACCGTCGATGTCAGCGGCGGCGGCGACCTCTACGCCTACGAATTCATTTCCGGCGTCGGGGGTTCGCGCGATGTGCTGGACCGATTCAATGCCGACCCATTCACTGGCAACAATGGCTTACAATATCCGGATGGGCGGCAGGTGTACGCTATCGTGCCGGGGGTCTCGAATGCCAACGTCGCAGCCTATGACCCCATCTATTCTTCGGAATATGGCGATCTCTATTCCGCCCAAAATGCTGGCCAGCAGGTTTACCTGCAAGGCATCCCGGGACTCACGGCGGGTTGGTACACGTTGCTGCCGGCAAAATACGCGATGCTGCCCGGCGGCATGCGCGTGGTCGAAAACACCGGCACTTCTTACGTTCCGCCCGGTAGCGTCGGTCACCTTCAGGACGGCAGCTATATCGTCTCCGGTTACTACGGAACAGCTGGCACAGGCGACTACGAGTCCGCGACCCGGTCATTTACGGTCCAGAGTCAGAACGTATTCCGCAAATACTCGAATATCGCGCTCACGTCTGCCGATTTGAAGTTTGCACAGGATGCCGCGCATGACGGCAAACTGCCGCCACGCCTGCCCGTTGATGCGGGGCGGCTGGTCTTGGCGCCTGCCAGTACGATCGCGATCGACACCGTTCTGACAACAACGCCTGGAACCGGCGGGCGCGGCTCGGAAGTCGATATCAGCGGTAAGGCTTTCGATATCGTTTCGGCGTTGCCGGAACAATTCGACGACGGCGTGATCTACCTGACGGCCGATAGCCTGACCAACCTCAATGCCTCCAGTCTGTTGATCGGCGGCACCCGCACCGACAACACGGACGGCACCACGGCACTGAACATCACGGCGGATTCCATCGAAGTCGGCAACGATGCGGCGCATCCGCTGACGGGGCCTGAAGTCGTGCTGGCCGTGGACGGCTCTGATTCATCGATTACGCTTGACGATGGCGCGACAATCCTCGCCACGGGTAAAATCGATGATCCCCGGGTCGGCGACTATCTGATCGACGGCTCCAACGGGATGACAGGGCAGGGGGCAGTGCTGCGGGTTTCGGCGGGCTCGCAGCGGCTCGTCACCCGCACGAATATCAACCAGGACGACGCGCCCGGTGTGCTCGCCGCCGGTAATGTCGATCTGGAAGGAAATTCGGTGCTGCTTGAATCGAGCGGCGATCTGATGGCCTCTCCGGACGCCACGATCAAGGCGGATCAATTGGCCCTTGGCGCAAGCAAGGTGACGTTCACCTCGAATGGGGAAGGCATTTCCGGGCTGGTAATTACGCCCGAATTGCAAGCGCTGCTAAGCCAGTCGCGGCAGCTGACCATCCGCACACCAGGCGCGATCGACTTCTCGTCCGGGATCTATAACTTCAATGACCTGACGTTAGATACGCCGGGCCTGGAGCTGCTGGACGGCAGTTCCGTTACGCTGAACGCCGGCACACTTGAACTCTCCGATAGTGACACGGCGGCTGGAGCCTGCGGGAGTGACGGCGCGCCTGTTTGCGGTGATGGTTCGCTCAAGCTCAACGCCACCGAAATCGATTTCGGTTCCGGAACGGTGCGCACCTACGGTTTTGGGAACAATGTCACGCTCGCCGCTGCCGACGGCATGTTTGCCCAAGGCAAGAAATCGGTGTTCGATGCGGGACCGGCCACGCTCAACATTCAAACACCATTCCTCGGCGATCGCGCGCTGACTGCGCTACCCGGCCAGGCCATGGTTATTCCCGACCTGGAAATTGATTCCACCGGCAGCATTTTCATTTCGAACCCGACCGGCGGGACGGAAGATGAGGTGGCCGGCGCGCCGGGCAGTTCGATCTCGATAAACGGCAATGACGTTTCGATTACCGGCACCACCATTCGTGCCACGTCAGGTCTGCTCCACATTACCGGTACGGACGACATTGCCGTTGGTGAAGGGGCAACGCTGGAAACGCCCGGATATTCCCACAATTTCGGTGACGCTGCCGATCCCTACATCGTCTCCGCGCCCGGCGGCCTCCTTCAGCTCACCGCCGTCAATGGCGACATCGATTTACGGAATGGCTCGACCCTTTCCGTGGGTGGAGGAATCGGTAATGCGGGCACGCTGGAAGTGCAGGCTGCGAACGAAGGCGTGACTTTCGACGGTACGCTCGATGCGAGTGCGCCGGGCGCTGGCGGCTCTTTCGTCCTTGACGAAAAAAACGCGTTCGATCTCTCCAGTTTCGGCAGCCAGATCGGCGCCGAATTTAATGGCATGATCGCCATCCGCACAGCGACGGGAAATCTTGTGCTGGGCGACGGGCAAACACTGAAAGCGTCCGATGTCGTGCTCACGGCGGATGGCGGGCTGGTGGATATTTTCGGGACGATCGATGCCGCCGGCGGGAGCGGTGGCAGCGTGAGCCTCTTCGGCCTTGGCGGTGTCACACTTGAATCGGGCTCGCTCATCGATGCGCACGCGAATGGCTACGGCACAACCTCCACACGCCAGGCGCATGGCGGCAACGTGATCATCGGCACCGATGGCGACGGCATTATCGATGTGAAGAACGGTGCGATCATCGACGTCTCCGCGCGCAATACGAGGGATCGACTTGTTCCCATGACAAGGGATGGAACAGTGTATTACACCTACGTCCCGGGCGATGTGGGCGGTACCGTGCATTTCCGTTCGCCGGTGATCGAGCAGGACGATGGCAGCGATACAGTCAACGTCTTCTATGACGGCACGATCGATGGTGCGACGAGTGTCGTGCTCGAAGGCTTCAAGAAATTCGATCTCGCCGAGATAGCCGCTGATCCCGACTTTGTCGGTGTTACCATCAACGACAAGGGGCAGGCCGTTCTTGATTTGGGTGCGACCGGCGAGGATGGACAACTGAACTTCCTTGCCGATTACGGTGACGGAAGCCTCGTTCAGTTCGTGCAGGACTTCGATATTTCGGATGCGAACGGGCAGCTTGGCTCGCTCACGTCTTCGAAGGTCTTCCACGAAGATCCCGGCATGGAGCTCGACTACTCCGGGGATATCGTTCTCTCGTCCAACTGGAATCTCGGCGCCGGCGTCGTGAACATTGCAGGCGCGGTTGCCGCGGGCCTGATGGCGGAGCTGCCCACGGTCGAAGGCAAATACTACGTGCTGCCCGGAATGGAGGGCGAGGTCTTCCAGAAATTCACGTCGCTGACGTACCGGACCGATGGCTCCATTTACGGCGAGCCTGGAATTCTCACCATTCGCGCCGGCGGTACGCTGGACATCAAGGGGAGTATCACCGACGGCTTCTTCCAGTTCCACGATCAGACCGATCCTGACTATCTCAACATGGAGTTGGGAGGCGGCGACAAGATCTACTCTGCCTTCATTCCCACCGGATGCTTCGGCGGCTGTGGCGGCATCTCGGATTGGGAGATGATGGATGCACCTCCCGGTTCTTACGTTTCCATCGCAATTCCGGGATCGAGCGGCCTGCATGGTTCCCTGATCAATCCGGCGCCCTACAGTGCGGCTGCCAATTCTCCGGCAGCGTTGGGTTCGTTGGATAACAATACGGGTGACCCACTGGGAAGCGCACAGCTGTTCCCGCTGCTTACCAATGCCGATGGCAGCACGCGGCCAGTCGCATCATGGGCGTATCGGCTCGTTGGTGGCGCCGACCTGACCGGGTCCGCGAATGGCA
>DATAVW010000076.1:0-89448 GCA_036267515.1 Rhizomicrobium sp. | reverse complement strand
GCTTCTCGCCACGGGACGCATGAACCGTTCAGCCAAATGAAGCCGTCGCGATCGTCAAAACCAGATATGGTCATGTGGTCAAAACCAGATATTGTCATGTGGTGGATGAATCCGCGGCGGCATTCCCTCCCGCCACAGCTAGCCTGCCCGGCGCGGGAGGGTTACTCTACGGAACGTGGACACCACTATTGCGCAATATCCAGCCCACGATCTTGAAGGTTTGTGCAACTTGGCGTACTTGCGCCACGGGGTTGATCGGCTCATTCCTGGCAGAGGAAGCGAGGGCATCGAGCGGCTGGAGGTGCAGCTGAAAGCACAGGCCTTCACCCTGCACCGGCACGATACCTATGCAATTGGTCTCACCCTCGCGGGTGTACAGACCTTCCGATATCGGGGCGTGCGGCGAAATTCCTTACCTGGCCAATGCCACATACTGCATCCCGACGAGTCGCACGACGGTGTTCCAGGCACGGAGGGCGGATTCCGGTACCGGATGCTTTATCTCGATCCGGTGTTGGTGCAGCAGGCCCTGGGGGGCAAATCGTTGCCGTTCGTCTCCGAACCTGTCGTGTCCTTCTCTGCGCGGCGCACGCAGGTCGCGAGCAATCGATGAGGGGCGAATCGTCGTGGCGATGGGATGCGTCGCCAAGAACAACCACAAATGAGGATCAAGCTGATTATTGTTTTAGGATACGCGCATCGTCATGCACGCGCTCGAGATACCCATCAACGCAAGCGCGCACCGCGTTCTCAACCCACAGCGAATCTTCGCATGCGTCAGCGATTGCGAGTCCTGTAATCAGATGGTGTGACACCAAAATGCGCTTTGAACACACGGCAAAGATGCGCATGGCTCGCGAACCCGCAGCTCAGTGCGATTTCGCCGATCGGGACCTGCGGTCCCAGAATCAGCTTCTCCACTTGTTCGATCCGTAAACGTCTCAAATATCCCCCAACGGAAATACCGAAGAAGCGGCGGAATTCTCGCGCAAGATGAATCTCGTGGCGTCCGGCCTCATGCGCGATCTGAATCATGCTGAGCGAGGCGAACGCGTTCTCGTGTATGAATTCACGTGCAGCGCACAGCCAGGCGGGCGGTTTGGCACGTGCAACGACTTCGCTTCTGGCGCGGCCGAAGGCGGCGACAATCTCTAGCATAATTCCTTCACAGGCGATCGCAGAGAATCCGTCATCGCGGCGAATCTCATCGAGCAACCTGTCGCCCAAATGCCGAAATGTCGTCGAGTAGATGTGTGGCGCCTCGTCGAGACGGGTCTTGCAATCCGCAAGATAGTCCAGCCAACTGGCGTGCGGCCTGAAGCTAATCTGCCGAACGCTCATTGCACCGAATTGTTGCGAGTGCATTGTTGCCGCCGGACAAAATGATGCGGTTCCCCTGACATAGGCTCGCTCGACCCTGTCAATGCACTCCAGGAAGTTGCCCGATACTACAATATTCATTGAGACTTCGTCGTGTTGGTGCGGCGCCATTTGCGTGCGCGGTAAGTAGCGGGAAACCCGAAGACCAGTCTCAGAGAACATGGGCGGCTCCAATGCTTTGTGTGTGCAAATTCGCTAGAAACGTGGAAACTAAAAGAAGCGCATCAGTATAGTATCCGGAGGCGTTTTCTGAGGAGTTACGTCATGCGATTGTGGGCATATTGCGGTGGCCGCTTCTGTTATGCCGCCCTATTAGCGCTGATTTCGCTGGCCTGTCATGCGCAACCTGTGCTCACACCGGCACAGGCCTTGAACTTTAGGCGAATTGCGGATGTGCACTTTTCTCCCGACGGATCGCAGCTCGTTTATATTGTCCAGAGTTACAGTTGGGATTGGCAGCCGCATCTTTCGCTCTTGGATGTCGCCACCGGGAAAGCTCGCGAACTGACGCCGCCGAAAAAATCTGAACGCTCGCCCCAGTGGTCGCCCGACGGTAAATTGCTGGCGTTCCTTTCGAATCGCGGCGGCAAGACTCAGGTGTACACCGTCCACCCCGACGGAAGTGAAGCTACTGCGGTCACGACCCGCAAGTACGGGGTGACTAGCTTTCATTGGTCACCTGACGGTCGCGCCATTGCGTATTTAGCGAAGGACGACTCTGCTCCAGCTTCTGACATCGGCCCGCAGGTTGCTGATCGAGAGAGCGATCTGCCAAGACTATGGGTCATTGAGCTGACCTCCGGAATGAACCGCCGCATCGGGATCACGGGTTATCAAATCGACGAGTTTCAGTGGCAGAACCCATCGCGAATACTGATTGCCGCAAACAACGCACCTCGCGTGGAAGAGTTCATCGACGCGGTCTATAGTATTTCCATCAGCGACAGCGCAATCAAGCTGTTGAGTCATCCGCCGCAGCCGTTCGACACCCTGCTCGTCTCGCCCAACGGCAATCAGTTCGCAGTGCGCTCAACCCGTTCAAACGGACCGGTCGCGCGTGATCTCTTCGTCGGCTCGATAGGTCGAGAGGACCTCCATGATATCTCTGCGCCGCCCGACCGGGCTGTCGCCGAGGTGAAATGGCACGATCAATCTGCGATTTGGGCGCGCGTGATTGATGGCTTCAGGAATCGTATTTGGCGATTCTCCCCAGGTAGCGCGCCAGCACCAATCGATATGCCGCTCTCTGTAAGTTCCTTCGATATTTCACGAGACGGCGTACTGGCGTATGCCGGTGGAGACTTTGATCATCTGCCGGAGCTTTATATCCGGGCAAAGAACGGCGGTGTTCGCCAACTCACTCACATGCAGGAAGGCTGGGACGCCATCCATCTGGCGTCCACGACGATATTTCGGACGAAGAGCTTTGACGGCACGGCGATCGAATCAGCGCTGATGCGACCTTTCGCAATGTCCCCAGGAGAGAAATTGCCGTTGGTCCTGCTCGTCCATGGCGGCCCGTCAGCCAATTTCTCCGCCGGCTATGCGTGGGATATCGCGTGGGGCCAGATTCTCGTGGCTCACGGATATGAAGTGCTTCTGGTCAATCCTCGCGGCTCAAACGGCTACAGCGAGGATTTCATGAAGGCCAATCGCGGAGACTGGGGAGGCGGAGACTATAAGGATCTGATGGCCGTCCTCGACAGCGTGTTAGCGACCGGCGAGGGTGATCCCAATCGACTCGGCATTGGTGGCTGGTCGTATGGGGGCGAGATGAGCGAGTGGGCGATTGGGCAGACCGGCCGATTTAAAGCAGCCGTCGCTGGCGCCGGCGTATTTGATCAGCAGGCAGAATTCGAGACGGAAGATGGCCCGGCGGGTGATGAATGGCATTTCGGCACGCCATGGGAGCATCCGGACGTTTTCGCACGCAACTCCCCTGCGACTTATATCCGACATGCGTACACCCCCACACTCATCCTTGACGGGGAGGAAGACACCTCCAATCCGGTTGGCCAATCCAAAGGGTTGTACCGCGCACTCAAGCATTTTGGTGTCGAGACCGAAATGGTTCTATATCCGGGCGAGGGACATTCGCCGCGGAACGGAGCGTACAACATCGATATGTTCGAGAGAATTCTCAATTGGTACGACCGGTTTCTAAAAACCGCAAATTAGTCAGTGGAGATATGCAACGCCTCCACTAGCATGAGTCACTCTGCGGCACCGCTTCGGACATTTATTGCCTTACAGGAATTTCGACGAGACTTCGACTGGACCACTTGATCTTAAGTGGGGATTTTGCATCTTCGATAGTCTCCGCGCTCACTTCCCTTCCCGTGCCGTAGTTGATCTGTTCACCAGGTTGCTTAATTATACTCAGCACGACGACGAGCCGACTCGCCGCCTGAAACTGTCGGCTCGTGAGCCGGCCGCTTTGAAATTGAAGGAACTCAGGTTTGCCCGGAGTTAGCAGTTGACGGTTGCTGCGGTCGCGTACGTAGCTGGCGCGTGCCCACCAGTAGGAGAGCTGAAAATATTCTCCCTTCGGTGTCAGCTCGAATAGGGTGACTCCAAGGTCAAGATCTCTTTTGTTGGCAATAAAATTCAGCCTTCCGGAGAACAAACCGCTGATTTCAATCGGTTTGTCGAACGGCTCGCTAACGAATTCGATGCTGTGCCCAATATTCGGCTTACTGTCGACAATGTTCCAGGTGTCCAGAGCTTGGTCGATAGCTTTGTCGGTCGGTGATGCCCAGTTCACGTCGGTCCGATCGGCGAGATTAACTGTCTGTTCGATGAACTCGTCCTTGAAAGTGTTATCTCGAGTCAAGTGATATTGGTTTCCAGATCGGGCCCCGTTCAAGTAAAAGGTCAGGGTTTGCTTGCTCATGGCCGCAAGCGATGGCGAGTGCCTCCAAAGGTTGGCTCCCATAACTTCGTAGTTCACTTTGTCTTGTAAAATCGCGGGCTTCTTGCCCTTTTTGAAGATGTAGTCGAACCATTGATAGCGCAGTCCGATGATGTCGATCTGAGCAGTCGGATCGAGTTCGTAGCCTCTGAGAACGGAAATCGTGGAGGATCCCATCGGGCTGATAGTGCCGCGTTGGCCGCGTATATGATCGTAAGGACCAATCACCAAATAGTGTTCAGCGTTTGGGTTATTTTCGTAGTGTTGGATGAAATAAAATAGCGCCCCAATCTGGCCGCTGTCGTAGTAGCCGGTCGTCGTCAGCACCGGGATCGTTATGTTGGAAAATTCTTCGGCCGATGGAACCGTAATGCGCCAGTACGCGTCATAGCTCGGATGCTCGAGCCAGCGGTCAAAGATTGGATTAGGCGTCCCATCGATCTGATCCAACTCGCGGTAGGCTCTCCCGCTGGTGTACCAATTGCGATTGAGCCGTTCCCAGCGGACGGCGTCGTAGTACGTCGCGTCGTCCAGCTCTTTTGTGTCCGTGGTATAGAAAGGCCAAGGAAAAGCGTAGTTCATCCAAATGCCACCTTCCATTGGAAAGTCGGTTCCAGGCGAGAAACTGACCGAGGGCATGATAGCTTTGAGCGCTGTGGGAAAGTGCTTGGCGGCCGCCCACTGCGTGAAGCCTTCGTAGCTTCCGCCGTACATCCCAACCCGCCCATCGCTCCAGGACTGTTTGCTGATCCACTCGATCACGGTGGTTGCATCGGCGCCATCATGTTCAATCGGAACGGCCTGATCGGGACTGCACGCCTTGCCGCGAGTGAAGCCTTCCACGCCCGCGTAACCGTTTGCTGCCGTGCGCCTGGCATCGTCCATCTTGACGGGAGGATTATAGTAAATGGTGAAATTAAGAAGCGCCGGCAGGCGCCCAGCACCATTGCGCGGGCGTACGACGAAGGCGCAAACAGTCACGCCGTCAGGCGTCGTAATGGCAATATCGCGTTGGACGATGTAGCGACGCTCGTCATCTTCGTCAGACACCGTGCTGTACAGAGGTTGTATCTGCCGATAAGCCGTCACTGCAAGATATTTGCGGAGCAGATTCAATGAGTCCGGCATTCCGAGCGTGTTTTTCCCGCTCTGGCTTACTAGAGCGTCTCGAAAAGTCCCCTCAAGAAGGTTCAATTGCGTGCCCAGTGAATAGATCACCTGGTATGCCGCCTTGTTGTCCAGGCGGCGTAAGATTTTGCGTGCAGAGAGCTTGAATGCCTCAGCAAAGGAAATCCTTCGTGCACTTTGAATAACTTTGGCCTCCGCAAAGATCTCCCAACGGACATGGGTGACGTCCGATACTTGAGGACGTGCGGCGCGGCGTAGGCTCCGCAACAGGGCCAAGCTCTTGGCTGCATCCCGATTTCGTCCGGCAACCAATTGCAGCTGAAAAAGATTGTCCCAATACCGGTCCCGATCGGTGTCCCGATAACGGGCGATAGCTTCGTTCGCGATTTGCACCATGTCCCCGGCGATCGGGTCCTGCGTGGTCAGTGGCCTTAAGAGAGAAATGTCCTGTGCCGAGGCACTCGAAGCAGTTAGCGCGCACACCAGTGCAAAACCGCATAGTGCCATCTGACCCATGACGTCCTCTCGTGCCTGCTCACAAAGGTTTAGCCATGGTATCGTGTTGCCAAGAATATGCAAATCCTTTACATTCTGTGCCGTGTCAAAACCATTTCTTGTAACCTCGGCAAAGCAGCTGCGAGTGATTGCCTCCCCTGGAAGGGAGGAGATCGTAGACGTGGTTGCGTTGATCGGCCCCTGCAGCATCACGGAACTGGCCGCTGTGCTCAGTCGTTCCCGTAATTCGCTTTACTATCATGTGCGGGCACTTCGGGACTGCGGTCTGCTCATAGAAACGCAGCGCTCGGGGGAGGGAAAGAAGACAACCGCGTACTATGATCCGCCCGGACGACCGTTCGCCGTGCGTTTCGATCTCTCGACCAAACAGCGCAAGCGGGCCGTCGTCTCTCTGGCGCGGGCGCGAATTCGTACTGCTGCCCGGGGATTTGAACGCGCTTGCCGCCCGGGCGCTGTGCGAGTTGAGGGCCCCCACAGAAACCTCTGGGCGACTCACTTGAAGGGCTGGCTATCCGATGAGGAGCTCAAAGAGGTCAACGAGCTGTTTGCTCGATTGATTCATCTCATTGGTCGAAGTGGTGGGGAGTCGGTTCATGACAAAAGAAGCTACGAATTCACCTTCGTGTTCGCTCCGATTTTGCCAAAGCAATGATTTTCAGCGGAGCAGAACATGATGCTTGCCCACTTTAGTTGCCGCCTGCTTCAAAGGCTGAGGCACAAACCCGCGCATTCAGTGCCGTGCAATATTGAAAAGAGTCATGCGGCGCGGGGCAGCACAATGCTTGTGTTTGCGATCCTGACTTGCGAAATGCTAATGAGTCCGGTGGTTGCATCTGCCGCGCAGACAGTTGATTTCCCAGCGTTGCCAATCGATGATCCGGCAGCACTCTCGGCCTCAATTCCAAGGCTCGCGCGTGCGGTAATTCCCGAGTTCAAGAATGACGATTTGCGGACCTACCTCGACACGTTGTTTCGTCTGCAAATGGCGGCTGGCGATGACGATGAGGCGATCAAGAGTTTGGCGGCTCTTCGTAAGCTCAATCCCAGCACACTTTCCCCGCGGCCGGGCGCGTCGCTTTTCATCTACGAAAGTTTCGTGCGCGCGCGACGTCAGGCGCGCCTTGAGGGAGCAAGCCTGAGCAAGATTCTCGGGCTGCAATTTCGCCAGACGATCGCCGCGCTGGATGATGCGACTTCCGAGCTGGTGCTGGATGGCCTGTCGGGCGGTTTAGGCGGCTTGAGCGCGGTGCTACGCGAGGCGCTGGTTGAGCAGAACGGCAAGAACACGATTGTATTGGCCGGCGCGGTCAAGCTCATCCGCGCCTATGAGGCAGAAGCTGCGGCGCGCGCTCTTGAGCCGTTTGTCGCTGAGATTTCAGCGGAGAATGACCAACGGCGATACGCCGTGGACAAAGACGTCGCCGTTCGGACACCGGACGGAGGCATCCTATGCGCCGTCGTCGTGCGACCCAAAGCAGTGACGAAGCGTCTCCCCACGTTGCTGCAGTTCACCATCTATGCGAACGCGGATCAGAACTTGAGTGACGCTCGTCAATCAGCGGCTCATGGATTCGCGGGAGTAGTCGGCCTGACCCGTGGCAAGGGATGCAGTCCCGGAACGCCCATCCCTTACGTGGGAGACGGGGCCGACGCGGACGTGTTGATCGATTGGATCAGTGCTCAGCGCTGGAGTGACGGCCGCGTGGGCATGTATGGCGGCAGTTATAGCGGCGGGACGGCTTGGGGGGCAGCTAAGCGCCTGCCGAAGGCACTAAGAGCGATTATGGTGGGAGCACCGGTCGCTCCGGGCATCGATGTGCCAATGGAAGGCAATGTGATCTGGAGTTTTGTCTACCCGTGGCCCTTTTACACCACGGACAATAAGTGGCTGGACGATGCAACCTACAACGACAGCGCTCGTTGGGAACGTCTCAACCATGAGTGGTACGTTAGTGGTCGGCCGTATCGCGACCTGGAAAAGATCGACGGCACTCCCAACCCAATCTTTGACGCGTGGATGGCCCACCCGACCTATGACGCCTACTGGCAGCGGGCGATTCCTTACCAGGATGAATTTGCCCGGATTAAGATCCCGGTTCTGCAGACGGCAGGTTACTACGCAGGCGGCGCGGGAGCGGCCGTCTATTATATGAACCAGCACTACAAACATTATCCCCACGCCGAGCACTACTTGGTGATTGGACCTTATGATCACTTCGGGGCGCAACGCGGGACATTTTCACTTCTAAGACCTCCGACGACCTCAATGGCCGGCTACCAATTGGACCCGGCCGCTCAAATCGATCTTTACGTCGACCTGCGCTTTAAGTGGTTCGACTATGTGCTCAGGGGCGGCGTGAAGCCGGATATCCTTCGTGACAAGGTGAACTATCAAGTCACGGGCGCGAATACGTGGAAGCACGCTTCCTCGCTGGCCGCCATGAGCGCACGCACAGTCAGATTCTACTTGAGCTCTGCTCAGTCAAACGGTGCCTACAGACTGGATCGGGCAAAGCCACCGCGCGATGCCGCTTCTATCGCTCTTCGCGTCAATCTTGCGGACCGCTCCGACGCAGACACGACTGCGCCTGGAGGAGGCCTGCTGGATACGGCAGTCGACATTTCAAACGGCATTGAGTTCATCAGCGATTCACTGACGAAGCCGCTCGAGCTAAGCGGTCTTTTTTCCGGTCGTTTGGACTTTGCTACCAACAAAAAGGATTTTGATTTTCAGGTCACGCTGTACGAGCTAACGCCAAAAGGTCAGTATTTCTTGCTCGCGACCTACTGGTCGCGCGCCAGCCATGTTGGAGACAGCACCACCCGTCACTTGTTGACGCCCGGGACGCGTCAGCGCCTCGATTTTCAGAGCATACGTCTGATGAGTCATCAACTGCAGCCGAGAAGCAAAATCGTAGTGGCGTTGCAAGTAATCAAGAACCGGGGCCAACAGATCAACTATGGCACGGGCAAGGATGTCAGCGATGAATCCATTGCTGACGCGAAGGATCCGTTGACGATCGACTGGTTCGACGACAGTTATATCGGAGTTCCAATTGGGCGTGGGCCCTAATCGACCGAAACGGACGCACGTGAAGGGCCGCTTTGCTGAAGCGGGCAGTCGACGCCGGTGATAGAATTTTTGAATGTTGTCCATGAACATTAATCGTGCTGCTCTCGCCGGCCTTTTCTGGCTCGGCGTGTCGTGCACCGCTTTAGCAGCGGGATCTGGGTCGCGAGCGCGTGAACTCGGCGTGCCATTCGATGGGACGCCAGGGCCGAACAACGCAGTCACCGATGTCTTAGGCGTAGAGGTCGGATTCAAGACACTGATCTCCGGCGACGGTCCGCTGGTCCGCGGGAAGGGGCCGGTTCGCACCGGAGTCACTGCCATATTTCCGCGCGGCAAGGCTGACACTCGAGCCGTGTTCGCGGGCTTCTTCGCGGGAAACGGCAACGGCGACATGACCGGTACGCATTGGGTGGAGGAAAGCGGCGTTCTCGAAACGCCGATACTCATCACTGGCACTGGCAGCGTCGGCATCGTACGCGATGCAGCGTTTAAATGGCTTGCAGATCATCGCAAGGGCTTTTTCTGGTACCCGGTAACGGCTGAAACCGCCGACGTGCCACTCAACGACATGGCAGGTCAGCACGTCACACAAAACGATGCGCTCGACGCGCTCAATAGCGCTAAATCCGGGCCGGTGGCCGAGGGTAATGTTGGTGGGGGCACGGGTATGGTCTGCAACGGATTCAAGGGCGGTACGGGAACGGCCTCGCGCAAACTGTCGGCAGAAGCCGGCGGCTACACGGTTGGTGTACTCGTGCAATGCAACTACGGCTCCGCCCGACAGTTGCGTGTGGCGGGCATTCCCGTGGCGCGCGAGATGACGCTACAGCCGCGCTGCGTGACACAGCTTACTTCACCGCCGCAACAACTGTTTGGCACCGTCGCAACGCTCTGTGATCCGAAGCGAGTCGCTATCGCGGACGGCCTGAAGCAGGAACACCGCGGATCGATCATCATCGTGATCGCAACCGACGCGCCTTTGACCGCCGAGCAGCTGAAGCGTTTGGCGCGGCGCGCCTCGGTTGGCCTGGGACGTCTCGGCGCGATCGAGAGCGATGGGTCCGGGGACATCTTCATCGCCTTTTCCACCGCCAATGCGGGCGCGGACGACGGCAACTGGGCCGCTGACCTCCGCAAGCCGGCGCAGGTCGAGCGGCTGCGCAGTGCAACCCTTAACCCCTTGTTCGAAGCCACGGTGCAGGGGGTCGAGGAGTCTGTCATCAATGCGCTAGTTGGCGCCCGCACTATGACGGGCGCGGACTACTGGACTGTTTCTGCCATGCCTCACGACCAACTGCAGGACGTGCTGCGCCGACATGGCATGCTGGTGGAAAAGAGAGCGCAGTAGGCTCGTTCTCGATTGGACAGCAACCAGTCCGTTTCGTCAGCCAGTAGACGTCAGTTGGCGTTGATGTCGCGAGGCTTGTAGACAAGGTTGGCGACGGAGGCGTCGGACTTGTCTGATATCCGACTGCCAAATTACGCGTGGGAATATCAGAATGTTTGTGTGCGCGGATAACGTGGTCGCGCGCTCACATCAGCGCGGAGGTTGACCCATCTGGTCGCCGCTAGCTGTTCCTGAGAACGATCAGTCCTTGGTGAGAAAAGGATCATCAAATTGAGAGTTGGGCTCAAAGATCATCTTTGCATGACCATAATCGAAAGTTACCGTAAATCTGCGCAATATCTCTCCGCCAATCGCCTTCTCAGCGCCGCCGCAGCAGAATGTGGCAGGATTATGCATTCTATAGGGACCGATTTGCAGCCAGTCGATATGGCCAAAATATCCCGTAACAGGATCTCCAAGCGAAGTTGCCTGTGATCTTGTCCTTTTGATTTCCCCTGTGGATTGTTTGATTAGAGGATGGTCCACTGCATCGCCCGAACCAGAATCGACGACGAATTCGGAGTCTACGGGTGCAAGCCCGGGAACCGCGATAGTCGCATGGATAACCGGCCATTTTCCCTGAAAGCCAAGCGGCACAACTGTTCCTTTCGGCGGGTTACGAAAGAATCTCGGATCGGTAATGGTCAACGTCTTAGAATCGTAGTTTACGGTTACGACGAAGGTTTTGAAGAAATCGTAGCCAAGAAGTCCTTCTTCTTTATGTCCAATATTGTCAGAAACAGATTGCAGGCCCACGGCAGAGAATTGATACCCGGACATCTCAAGCCCCTGCAACTGGAGAACTAATTTGTCCTGCACAGAGTCAATTTGTACCTTTCCGGTCCCTGCGCCGTGGATCGAACGTCCCTTCGTCAAACTCAAGCCGAGCACTTGCGCTTTCCCTCTATCAATAAGCATGAAGCTTGACCCGCTATCCAAAAGAAACCAGAGGGGCTCGCCGTTAATTCGAACCGGCACGTAAATGGAATTCTCGACAAACTCAAAGGGAATGGTGGTGCTGCCATTGCGATCAAATCGAAATGTAGTGCTCGCCTTTCGCGGAGCACTTTCAGGCGTCGGGTTCCGCTGCTGCGCACTGGCGGAAACGCCGACGAGAAAAAATGCCGGCCAAAACAAGAATGCATGACTACAGATAACTGCTCGACTGAGCTGCATCGCGTAGCTTCCTTTTTTCATCATCCAGTTTCCCTGTCGACGGGATCGATAGACCGCATCGCTAAAAGAATACCAGAGCCGAGCGCTCGTAACTCAGGAGGCATTCCGCACGCGAGCCGGCCGACTGATATCTTGCGGATAAGAAGCGGCAACCACCATGTAGTGGAGGCATGGCTTGGGGGGCGTCAGCGCGCCGTGTCTACCATCCGCTGATATAGCGATCATATTAGCGCTGGGGGCCACGCCGAAACGTTCACTGTTTCGCACGATAGCAACAAGGGTCGGCCGCGTCTAAAAGGAACTTCAGTATCTGGGGCCACGCGCTGGTCTGAGCGCTTGCCATGCCTTCCGGAGTGCCTCCAATCGCAAACGCCGAATCTTGCCAATTTCCTCGCGTCGGAAGATAGACATAAGGAATGGAATGACCGACTTGAGCGAAGGTCAGGGACTGATCGTGATAAGCGTGGCCATGCGAGCGCAGGCGAGCCATGATTCGTTCGGCCATCATCTTCGATGGCCAGATCTGATCATCTGCTCCGGCAAGGAGCAAAATTGGTCCGTGAATTAGTTCAACGGGGATGCTGATTGTTTCTTGGTCTGTCGCGTGCTGTAAGTCCTCTTGAAAAAGAGGCGTCTGACGCACCGGTTTGCCTGTCATCCGGTCCCAGAGGTAGGTGAGGATGAAGTCGGGGTAAAGCGTGTTGGCAACGTACGGTTGCGGTTCGCCACGATAAGTCCAAGGCGCTTTTCCCGGTAAGTGCGACTTGGTGATACCGCTCCAAAAAGTGAAACTGGGTGAACGCGCAACGACGGCAGTTACATTGGGATCGTTTGCAGCCGTAAACAGCGCCGCTTCGGTGCCCCGAGACTCTGCGTAGATTGCGATCGATCGAGGGTTGATGTCCGGCTGAGACCGCATCCACAGTAACGCTTTCTGGAAGTACTCCAGGGGGACATTTTCGAGCGTCTGCGGCAGACCGATGTCGCCGAAGTAGGATAGGGACAGGGCCGCGAACCCGTGTGATGCCAGTAGCATAGCTACTTCCGGCGCTCCAGGACCACCATCGGAACCGCCGATGACCAGCACTCCGGGTAGCGGAAGCCCTTGATTGTCTAGGTATAGCGTAGCGGCGATTTCTCCATTGGCTGCCCGGCTCCGCACGCCGCCAGATGAATATCGGCGCTCAACCGAAGTCGATGCGATCTCACCGCGCCCATCCGCGACTTGGATTTGGGTTATGAGCGGTTTGGAAAAATCCTGGATCGCCTGAGCGCTATGGTCGGCATGTTTGGGATCCTCGTCGGGACGCATGGACCAGAACAATCCCATGCCATCGATCCCGACGTACGACCCGGATTGGGATGCGTCATGATCTAAATCTATCTGCCCGAGACTATCCGCGACAAAAAGCGCCTCACTTCGCCACCAAAGGGCATCCTGAGCCTGTGACATCGCTCGCACGCGCACAGCTGTGTTTGGACTCAATCCGGATATCTGAATGCCAATGTGCTGATCTAGCAATGCGGATGCCGGGGTTGCCGTAATGCTAACCGCAGCGCGGGCTGAGTACCCGTTTGATATGAACGCGACCACCAAAGTCAACACGGCTCGTCGTCGTGAGGCGTTCACGTCCATGTCACGAGGTGGAATTGCATAAGCTCGGCTCCGATCAATACGTGCCGCGTAGCATATCCTTTCAACGCGAGCCGATATTGTGCGGATCCGCGGCGCGGCTTTCTTTCGACTCGTTCGTATCGGTCATGCAGCGCCTGAGTAGCGGCACAATTGCTTTTATATCCCACCTTGGGTGATTGCGACCTATTCTCCGCAAGATTGCCAATGCACCGCCTGGCGGTTGCAAAGTGGTGTGAAGCACAAAACTGGAGTATACAGTGTATACACGCGCAGCGCATCTACTGGACACACCATCGCGTCGGCGGCGCGTCAAATCCTCGATGACGAAAGTGCAGCTGTGTTAACTGTGCGACCTTGCGTTGATCGTGAAAATTACGGCCATGATCCATTTACCGTCACTACCGCGCCAAGGCAGGCTTCTGACTTCGCTGGGCGGACACAGGATTTAAAGAATTAACTGGTTGCTAGTAGGCGGCCGCTCTCGCAGCGGAGCAAGCTTCGCAACCGAACCCGCGAAAAGATACTGGAGACTCCAAATCATGACACAGACACATTCTGGCGGTTGTCAGTGCGGCAAAGTGCGCTACGAAGTTCAAATGGATATCGGCGAGGTTCTGGCATGTAACTGCTCGCGATGTGGGCGGCTCGGTTCATTGCTGGCGTTTGCGCCAGCAAATCAATTCAAGATTCTGTCTGGAGAGGCCGACTTGTCAAAGTTCGAATTCAACAAACACATGGTCGAGCATCAGTTCTGCTCAACCTGTGGCATTCAGTCATTCGCAATCGGGACACACCCGAACACCGGTGTAAAAATTGCGGCTATCAATGTCCGATGCCTCGATGGCGTCGACGTGGACACCCTCAGGGTGAAAAAGGTCGACGGCAGGAGTCTTTGACTCTTCAAGGTTTCAACGGAAATCGCTCGCGAGAACGCAGACGCACACTCCTTCAGGTTTGCTCCCGTGTCGATCATGTGGAGCTTCATAAATCCGTTCTGCAAGACCCACTGGCCCTCGGCAAAAATAGCGGACTGGTTTGCCGCGAAGTGGCTTAACTACGCGGCAATATACTGGACACCAAATAGGGCTGCACATGACATTGAGCCGGACTTTGGGTATTCATTCTTGCCATAGGACATGTCCAGCGCGAATGGTCAGGCGGACGCGGGCGAACGCAGCGACGTCCTTCGCCGGATCCGCATTTAGCACCACAACATCCGCATCCATGCCTGGCGCCAACCGGCCTTTGCGTTTCCCGTAACCGAAGCGTTCTGCGGGCGCCGTAGTCAGTGTCCTGAGGACCTCATGCCAATCAAGTGCCCGCCCCAACTGCCGGTACTCTTCGGTGGTGTCGTACACATCGGTGTAACCGACATCCGTGCCGAACAGGATCTGGCCGCCGGCCTTTGCGTAGGCGCTGACCTGTTGCACGGCGGCGTCCAAATCGCCCTTAAGATCCTGGTCCGATTCGCCGAATTTCTTCGCCTCCACCTCGAACAGCATCAGTGTTGGGATCAGCGCCATATGGTGCGCGTAAATCCGGGCCGTCAGCTCGGCGGGCCATGGGCCGGACATCGGCGTGGTGTGAGCCAGCACATCGACGCCGGCATCGATCGATACCGTCAGCCCAGCAACATTGGAGGGATGCGCAAATACCGGCTTGCCCTCTGCATGCGCGGCCTCGACGAGCGCGCGTGCCTGATCCAGCGGCATGGGCAGTATGCCGATGTCTCCGCCGACAATCGCGCCCGCAAACAGCTTGACACCGTCCGCCCCTTCGTGAATCTGCCGATGCACCCGTGCGACGGCCTCGGGCAGGCTGCCGATTTCCTCGTCGGGAAAACCGTTGTCCTTCATGAATTGCTTTACATAGATGGGAGTGCCGCCTTTCGGGTAGAACGGATCGCCGACGGTGAGGATGGCGGGTCCATTCACCTGTCCGACGGAGATTCGCTGACGAATGACATTGGTGTTCGTGAGCAGGGATGCTGTGTCGAACACGGTGGTGAATCCCCATCGGGTCAGCATCTGAGTGAGCTCACGCGTGAGTTCCGCATCTGTTCGTTTGGCGGCATTGAGCAGGGGCGGAGTCATGAGGTGCACATGGCTATTCCAGAACCCTGCAGTTACAACCGCACCGGCCACATCGAGCCTCTTGGCGTTCTTGGGTATCTTTACGGCGCCACTCAGTCCGACTGCTGCCAGCCGGCCATTCTGGATCAGCACGGTGCCATCGGTTATTGGCGTCGCGTCCGGGGACGGATAGATTCGAGCGTGCAGCAGCGCAAGATCGGCGCCAGACGCGCCGACGCTCATCAGCACGCCAAACAGCACTGCCGCGACGAAGGCCATCGGTGATCTGCGCCGCCAATTACTTGCGAATGCCACGCAGGTACCTCTGGAAGGAACGGCGATACAGCGCGCGAAATTCAGTCGTGCTTACCGACATACGGCCGCCCAGGTACAACATGATCAATCCATGCGACAGCGCGCCCATTTCGAAGGTGATTTCCCAAGCGTCCTCCTCGAGGAATTCACCGCTCGCCATGCCTTCCCGAACAGCCTGCGCCATGAGACTCGCCGTCGGAGAGCGGCCTGCCTTGAAGTCTCGGGGATAACGACGCGCACCCTCGCGTTCCCTTAGGAACATCAATTCAAAAAGCCGGGGATGTTGAAGGGCATGATCCAGGAAGATTTCCGCCATCTTGGTGAGTCGTTCCGCTGCCGTGCCCGGGAAGCGCTTACGGGCAATCCGGGCCGCCAAATCCTCAAATCCATCGTCCGCCAATGCCGCGAGGAGGCCCTCCCGGGCCTTGTAGTGACGGTAAATAGCCATGGGCGTGATTTTTACGATCTCGGCCACGCGACGCATGGTCACTGCGTCCGAGCCTTCTTGATCGAGGATATCGCGCGCTACCGTGGCGATACTCTGCCGCGTGGATTCCGTCTTCATGTATACAGTGTATACTAAGCCGACGAATTGGCAATCGGTCAACGCGGGTGCCGCTCGGCGGTGCGCGGGCCTACACGGTGATTGACCTAGCATGCGGAACTGGTTCGGCTCGCGCGGAGTGATTAAGAGGACGTCGAAATGAGGTCCGCTTTTTCCCGCGTGCACCCCAAGTTCAAAACGCCGGGTCCTGTAATACGATGCGTTTCTGTTTAATGTGGCGGGCGCTCAATACAAACGCTTCCGACGAAACCGTCATGGCCGAAAAGGGAGGATCGAAATGAGTCATTCATGGGGCAGTGGGCTTGTGACGCTTTTGGTCGTCGGCGCCGTAAGTGCCTTTACCGTGCGCGCCGCTGAAACGGAGAGCAAACCGCAAGAGGCCATGTCCCCGCAGGACTTCAATAAGTTCGTCGGTTGGTTCGATTTCTTCCAGAAGCGAAATTCGCAGAAGTACGCGGTCACGGGCGCGGATCACATTGACGAATCGGCTTATGTCAAAATCGGCGGCATCGAGCAGTGGGTAACGATTCGCGGTCAGGACCGCAACAATCCGGTGCTGCTCATTCTCCATGGTGGGCCGGGCGACGTCACGAACCCCTGGGGATATGCCTACTTCTATCACTGGGAGAAATACTTCACGGTCGTGCAATGGGATCAGCGCGGAGCGGGAAGGACACTCGAAAAATCCGGCGAATCGATTGCGTCCACCATGACCATCGATCGAATGGCACAAGATGGCGTCGAGGTCTCCGAATACTTACGAGAGCACTTGAATCAGCAGAAGATCGGGTTGGTAGGGCACTCCTGGGGAACCTTGCTCGGCCTGCTGATGGCCAAGGCCAAACCGGAGCTTTTTTATGCCTTCGTTGGCACCGGTCAGGTTTCCAGTTCCTCCAAGGAAGTGAACCTCGTGGCCTACAAACTCGCAATGCAGTGGGCCGAGTCGGCGAAGAATGCCGAAGCGGTGGCTGATCTCAAGCGTATTGGTCCACCTCCCTATGCAAACGGGACGGGAGGATGGGGCGTGCTCTACAAATGGCGAAACGCTTGCGAAGGTCCGGACCGCGATCTGTTTCTGGCCAGTACGCTGTGGTACGCCCTTGGACAGCCGGGCTATACGCTTCGAGATTTCAACTACTCTCAAGATAGCCAGCTCGTAAGCGAAAAGGCTCTGTTCGACCAAATGGCGAACCTCGACCCGAAGCGATTGGAGGGCAATTTCAAGGTGCCTCTATTCGTGATTCAGGGAGAGCAGGACTGCACGACGCCGGCGGAGCTTGCGAAGAAGTATCTGGATTCCGTTTCCGCGCCACACAAAGACTTTGTCGTCATTCCGGGTGAAGGTCATTTCGCGGCGTTCATTAAGTCGGATGAGTTCCTCAAGGACCTCCGCGCGCGCGTGCGACCTTTGGGCGTCAACAAGGCGAAGTGACCCAGGCACCGAGTACAACCCACGATCGCGTCGAGGCATGCTGAAACGGCATATGCACGCCCTCGTACCGAGCATTCGCATTAGCACCCCGGTCTTCAGCCAAGGCCGGATTATCAGCGCGCGTTTTTGCAGGCGCTGTTCGAGGCGGCCGCTCCGCGGTTCCAGGCGCAAGTAGCCGGGGCGTGCACATGCACGACCCGGCCAGGTACCTCAAATCAGCTGGATGTCTGCTAGCGCTTGTCGCCGGCTGGGTGGCCTCGCCCGTCACGTTCCTCGTTTCCTTTGAAGTGAGCTCTATCGACACGCCTCGCTGGGTCAGCTTTCTCGCCGCGGCGGGGCATCGGACCCTTGTAGCCGTGCTCTGGATGGAACCTGTTGTTCACGTGGCCATGAAAATTGGCGGGACCATGAAACCACTGTCCGGCGCCGATGAATACGCCATCGCTAAACCATTCCGGACCGTAGTAGCCTGCGGGAGCGCAGTCAAAAGGGGCGACGTCGTAGTAACCATAAGGACAATCGGGCGCCACCCCAATATCGACGCTCACCTGAGCCTCTGCTTTTGGGTAGGCTGCGATGAAGCAAATTCCCGCAACAGCCGCCAACATCGGTAATTTGAGTCGGTGCATAGATGTACCTCGCTGTGATCGAACGCAGACAGTAAAGCACTGGCCGGTTTCGTCATTGGACGGAAATGAACGGATGTAGGGCAGGCCGCTATTCTGAATACCATGTAGTCAAAGTCCGACCGCCAATGCGCGTCAATCTTCCCTTTTTTTTTGTCCGGTAACCATGCACGGGGTTGCGGTGACGATGTATTGAAATCTACGATTGAGGATATTGCCGCGCCGCGAAAAGAGAGTGATCGCGCCGTTTGCCTTGACTGCTTCGAGGCCGTAGCTGTCGTGTTTGATCTCGTAGCTGCACTCGGGCCTTACGGGAGCTTTGTGACGGGCAGGCATTCCCTGGATTGGACGCAGTGAGCTTTTCGGACCGCGGTGAATCCGTCCCTTGGTCGAACGCATGCGTTCGACGGGTTGATAGGAACGACAACCGAAACTTGTCCTTCGATCACGCTTTCTCGATGCGAGGCCCACGCGATGGGTGGTGTAAGTGCCGGCTACCGCACGTGGGCTGGGGTTTTGTGCTGAGTCCTCGTCCTAGCCGACGGGTACGATGTTGGCGTTCAGGCGAAACAAATTGGCCGGATCGTAACGCTTCTTGATAGTCGCGAGACGCGAGTAATTGCCGCCGTAGCCGGCATGGACCCGATTGCGGTCTTCGGCACCGGCAAGGTTTAGGTAGCTGCCACGTGTGTATGGCTCGAGTTTCGCCCAAGCATTTTTCACCCAGGAAGCGTTGGACTCGGCCCCGTCCCCGGGAACCTTCCAGAATGTTGCTAGCAAGATTGCGTGACTCGCACCGCGGCCCCAGTAGGCAGTGTCCTGTGGCGGCACGCGGCCGATGGCACCTCCGAGGGTGTAGAGCTGGACGTCGAAGCTCTGCGACGGATTGGCTTCGACGTAGTCAACGATCGAATCGATGAGCGTTGGACTCAATCCGTAGATCAATCCGCCCTTGAGATAGACTCCGTAAGGGCTTAGACCTGGAGCGTTAAGACTTTGCTGGATCTCTAGGTAGGGCGTGGGACCCAATTCGCCCTTGAGAGGTCTACCGAGTTTCTTTAGCGGCGTTAGAACTCGCGGCGCGTCTGCCAATGGACCGCTGTACATGGCCTCGACCTCGACAACGCGGTCGTTATTGTCGCCCAAGGTCACCGCTGCACCCAGGTGCAAATCATCTGGCGCGCTCTCGCAGATATCCGCGTACGCGCGAAGCAGCTTGCGCGCCCCGGAAAACGCAAAGCTGAGAGTGCCGCCAAACATCGCGGGCGCCACCTCGTGCAACCGGTAGGTGAAATTGGTCGCAACGCCGAAGTTGCCGCCACCGCCGCGCAACGCCCAATAGAGATCGGGGTTTTCATCGGCGCTCGCACGCAGCCAATGACCGTCAGCGGTGACTAAGTCCACTGCGGCCAGGTTGTCGATCGTGAGACCCAGCCGCTTGCCCAGCCGGCCCTGGCCTCCTCCGAGAGTTAGACCGGCGACTCCGGTGTCGGCAACGGTGCCCAAGGGCAGAGCCAATCCAAATGCCTGAGTTTCACGATCGACAACCCCGAGCAGCGTGCCTGACTCGACGTAAGCCAGCTTGGCGACAGGATCCACTCGCACGGCGCGCATGGGAGAAACATCAATGACCAAACCGCCATCGCACCCAGACTGACCGGAATAGCTGTGTCCGCCGCCGCGAACCGCGGTAAGAATGCCGTGTGCTGCGGCAAAACTGACGCTCTGCATGATGTCTGCGGCGCCGGCACAACGCACTATGACAGCAGGCTTCTTGTCGAAAGCGGCGTTCCACAGGCGACGTGCAGCGTCATAGTTGCCCTGATCGGCGGTGATAACCTCGCCGCGTACGCTGGCGCGCAGCTGGGCGAGGTCTGAGGCCTTAATACTCAGCGTACGGTGATCCATACCGACCGCGGCTACGTCCGCGCCAGCGGTTGCCGCCACGGTGCGTCGGCGGGGAAGCCCAGCTGCGGCGAGGGCGCTAAAACCTGCTGCGCAGAAGGTTCTTCTTTTCATGGCGTCACCGCGCTAGAGAGTCGGCCAAGCATGCTACCGAGGTGAGTCCTGCGTCAAGCAAAGGGATGTTGCGAACCCACAGTCATAGGTGTCGGCTAACTTTTTTCGATTATCTCCATAATTTCCGCGTCGGCAAGCATTGTCCGGGACGAAGCCGGCGCGAACGCGAGCAGCAAAGATGAGGTTACAGGACTCCGTCCGGTGTGTCTTGGGATCGCGCTGCCGTTAGTGCTTTATCCAGATCGGCCCACGGCGTCAATCCAATATGCATCATGAAGAACTTATCCACGTTGAGGTGCTCCCGCGTTACCGCGTCGACCACTTCACTTACGGTTTGTGGATAGAAATACGTTCCGTCGGAACTCTGTTGGAATGGGTCGCTTCCGTACAGGAGGCGATACTCGGGCAAGTAGACCATCATCTGTCGTTCGCTGGTTTCACCACGAAGTGGATACAGCTCCATTCGATTCTTGCCACTTCCGAGTACCGTTTTTTCGCTGACGATGTGGAAGATAGCTTTGCGCGGTTTGCGTTCAAGGCCGTCAGGCTTGGTGGTTCGTTTGGAGGCGATGACCCTCTCTAGGATCGATCGGTTTAGGTCTAGTGCGTAGATAGGTATGCCTTGGGCCACATATTCTCGAATGCCTGCCAGATGAGGCCATGCATCCGACGTAGTGATTACGCCTTTGATCGGTAGTCCCGGAAAGCGCTTTTTTGCTTCCATGATCACCTTTTCGGAATATCCGGATGAGATAGGCGCCTCCAGGATCACAATGCCATCTTCTTGTTTGATAAATGTGGCATTCCACACGCCGGGAATAAAAACGATGCCAGGTTCTAACTCTTGAGCAGGCTGACCGGGAATGCCAAGAGCCCGCTTCTCCAGATCTGTCGATGCTGGGTCTGGTTGATACTTGGTTCGAATATCGCCTGGGATTGTTAAGTCGGCTTCTTTCAAAGGCGCGTCGATCTGCAACTTGCGAATCACGAACATGTTGTCTTGTAATCCGTTCTCCTCGACATTCCACTGCAAAGGCATATGAATGCCATTCTTGGCGAGCCACCAAAAACTGAAGTAGGTCCTCATGGTGACATCGCCCAAATAGTTCCAGAAATTGCCATGCGCTAGCGGGCCGGAGTAATCAACCGCAGTGGGGAGATGCGTATAAGCGTTGAGGTACAGGCTCACTGGGGCGCCGTCGAGGGTGAAGGAGAGCACGTTTTGCGGAACATCCTGCAGGATAATGTTAGGCAGCGAATGCAAGTCCGGCGACTCGAGTGCGGTCAGGAGGAGCCGCTCCGGGCTAAGGGCCATGCGCTCTTCTGCAGCCTCTACCTGCTGCAGAGTTCCCGGTTGAGCAGCCTGCTTGGGCGGACCAGCGGTTGACAAAGACGACACCGCTCGCATCGCAATGTGATCCGCCACAACGACTGCGGTTGTAAACCGGGCAACCGGGTAAAGGGATGAGGTTTGTTGATAGCGATACCGATGAGCTTTAACGTCGTGAATCTCAGAGATTTCGTTCATCTGGACGATATAGGGGCCTTCAGGTCGCTCCGACTGTTCAAGCTCGTTGCGGTACCCTGACGCTTCCCACTGCACGCTGATAAGCGCCCTCAAATTTTGCTCACCACCTTGGGCGTCCAAAGCTGCGCGAACAAGCTCTTTGGCATTCGGGACGGCGGCATGTGCAGACCCAAGTACGCAAAAGGTTAGCAGAGGAAGCCTCAAAAAATTCAACCTCATTGGCATCTTCTCCCACATCTTCTGAGACAACCACGCGCGCCCAAAGGTGAGAAGACTATAACGAACGCATAGTCATTGCGATACTTACTAGGATGGCGCATTTCAAGGCGAAGAAACCAAGGAATCGATGCGATTCGATAGTGTTGCGGCGAGATGCTCGGAACTATCGTAGCCCACATGCACGGCAACAAGCCTCTGAGCCTTATCCAAAATGAACAGTGTTGGGACGACTTTCAGTCCCAACTGGACCGCCGCTTCTCCTTTCCCGCGGCCATTGGTTTTGATGTCGTCTATTTCCGTAGTAATGTCAAAGCGCCTGCGCGCCAGAAAGTCGCGGGCCTTCTGCGCAGTGTCGCCGCCGTAAGCGGCATTCAAAGCCACTATGGCGACCCGTGAGTTGTTTTTATATTTCCGTTGTAGAGCAGAGATTTGCGGTATTTCCGACAGGCAAGGGGGACACCAAGTCGCCCAGTACGACAGGACCACCACGCGGCCGCGCCAGCTGTCCGAGCTGATCAGATCGCCATCCAAGCTTCGAACTGAGAATGCCGTGATGGGTTGATCAACATTTGTGTATGCCCGTTGGTCCAAGAGCCGGGGAACGGCGCCGAGCGCCCCCGCCAAAGCCACGGCAAATGCCGCGCAACTTATGGCGCTTGCCAGGGCGAAGCGTCGGCGCGAGACGAAAGCGCGAACGAAGATGCCCGTCAAGCCCGCCACAACGGCTGTCGCTGCCATAAGTACGGCATAGAAGTTGTCGGTGAACGCAAGTTCAGACGCCTTTAGCGCGAGCCCCGGCAGGATGGCGCCGAGCGGTATCAATATCGCTCCGATCCAGTTAAAGCCGGAATAGCGCTGCGGAGAGCAAAACCCCGCCGCAAAGAAAGCACAGCAAGCCACCATAAAAACCGGCCTGATGTCCTGATTGTTCTGCATGATGATGAAGGTGAGAAGGATCAGGATCAGCCCCGCTAATCCCAGAGCGGCGTTTGCCAGTAGCTGCAATGCCCGGTGTTGTGATCCTTTGGGGGCTATTTCCTGGGTCATGATGCTTCCCTGCTGGTGGCTTACCGAAGTTGCTGCCGATTGCTAACTCAACAGCCGAGCGGATACTGCACAGCTCGCCTTCAATACCCGCCAAGAGTCGTTTCGGTTGCAAATTTTAAAAATCATCGACACGCGTTAGCAGCAGCACGGGAACCCAGTTGAATTGGTGATTGTCACGCCGCCAGCATCTGAGAGCCATTCGTTTCTCAGGGTCTGATCGCGCTCATTCATGTCTCAGAGCCACGGTAAATGGCGGCGGCGATCCACTGGGCGGACGTCCGGCACCGCGGCGATGCAGCGTTCGCAGCTGCCGGGCGTTGTATCGATCAGGATACCTTTCTTGGCAGTCGATCAAGCGCTCAGCGCGGTTCGATCGCGATCGGCGTCAAGACGCTGAAGGGCCATCGGCCCGAGCTGCTATCTTTCGCGCCATGGCAAGGCAAATCTGCATCCTTGGATATGAAGGAGTCACGGCGCTCGATCTTATCGGGCCGGCGGAAACCTTCGCAACGGCGAATAGTTATGCGGAAAACGCTTACGAGATCACGATCGCCGCGGTCGACGGCCAAGGTGTCCGTACCGAGTCGGGTCTGCAGATTCTTTCAATCACAAAGTGTCCAGCCGGACCATTCGACACAATCATCATACCGGGCGGCGAAGGTCTGCGCATTCCGAAGACCGCCGCAGCCGTGGCTGTATGGATCAAGAATGAAGGTGCGAAAGCGAGGCGAATAGTATCTGTGTGCACGGGCATATATGGCTTGGCGCGGACTGGACTTCTTGATGGCCGGCGTGCGACCACGCATTGGCGCTTCATCGCCGACGTGCGGCGCGAGTTTCCAGACATCAAGCTCGAACCCGATGCGATCTTCATCCAGGACGGACGTTTCCACACTTCCGCCGGCATCACAGCTGGAATCGACCTCAGTCTTGCTCTGATCGAGAAGGACTTGGGCCCAAAGGTGTCGCTTGCGGTGGCGCGCGAGTTGGTGGTTTATATCAAGCGTCCAGGCGGACAGCTGCAATACTCTGAGCCATTACAGTTCCAGACCCGTGCGACGGACAAGTTCGCTGACCTGGCGGCGTGGATTCCCACGCATCTGAAGGCCAATCTGTCGGTGGATGCCATGGCACGGCGCACGCACTTGAGTCGCCGCCATTTCACCCGCCTTTTCAAGCAAACCTTCGGCATCGCTCCCGGCGACTATGTGGAAACCGTCCGTCTCGATGAGGTGACGCGGCGCTTGGCGCTCGCCGGTCAAACAGTTGAATCGGTGGCTGGCTCCATTGGCTATGCCAGCAGGGAGGTTTTCCGCAATGCTTTCGAGCGCCGCTACGGCATCGCGCCATCATCCTATCGCCAACGTTTTTCATCGAGGGTACGAACATGAAGACCATGTGGCTTGCGACAGTTGCAGCTTTCGGCCTGCTGAGCGGCGCGCATGCAAATGAAACATCTGCGAATGGTCACTGGCAAGGTCAGATGACCGCGCACGGTCAAAGCCTGCCCGTTTCGTTCGACTTCTTGAATGATGGAGGACGCTTCACTTCGATCCCACAGGCGGCCATGGGCTATCCTCTGGATAGAGTAAATCAGAATGGCGCGCGCATATCGTTCACGCTCGGTGGCTCGATCGTCTTCGACGGAACTTTCGCTCGCGACACAATGCGTGGAACATTAAAAAATGGCGACCTTTCGGGCAGCTTCGATTTCCATCGCAGCGCGGCTGCCAATCTTCTCTACGACACGCAGGACGTGACATTCCGCAACGGCGACGTCGTGCTGAAGGGGACACTCTGCTTGCCCCGCACTTCGGGGACCCATGCTGCGGTTGTTTTGCTGCAGGGGAGCGGGCCCCAATCACGCTGGGGCACGACGCGGTTCATTGCCGACCAATTCGCGCGCGCAGGTGTTGCCGCGTTGACCTACGACAAACGTGGTTCCGGCGATTCCGGCGGTGACTGGAGAACTGCGAGCTTCGCAGAATTGGCCAAGGATGCACTCGCAGGCATCGATCTTCTCGAGGCCCGCAGTGATATCGATTCGCAAAAGGTTGGTCTGATCGGCCACAGTCAAGGCGGCGCTATCGCATCGCTCGCAGCCAGCATCGATCCCGGCAAGATCGCCTTCATTGTAGCCGAAGACACATTTGCCGGTCCGCAGTGGAAGCAGGACATCTATCGCGTTAGCGTTGCAGCGCGCGAACTCGACCTCAGCGCGGAAGATTACAAGCAAGCGATGAATACTTATAGGCGGTTTGTGGATGCCGCGCGGGGCGCTCGGCCGTACGAGGATTTCAAGAAGGTCAGCGAACAGTACCGTCACGCGGGTTGGTACGACTGGATGGCCTTTCCGTCCCCGGATTCCTGGGTATGGTCTTGGGGATAGTTGAACGACAACTACGATTCGCTTATAGCTTGGCGCCAGGTTCACGTGCCAGTTCTTCTGGTCTATGGCGAGAAGGATACGCTCGGTCCTGTCCATGAATACATCGCCGATATCAGTGCGGCGCTGTCGAAATCCGGCGCCGCACATACGGCTGTCATCATACCCAATGCCCAGCACAATCTAACCGTTCAGCCGGAGCACAATGGCCCGTTCTTCTGGTGGCACGAAGCGCCGGGCATTATCGACACGGTCGTGAATTGGGTGAAGCGCACATCTGCTTCGCGGTAGTCGTTGCGGTTTGTCATCCCATTCCCGCTGATTGGCGGTATTCTCGGCGTGGCGGTGGCCGAAAGCATTCACTCAATTGCTCAAGGCTGCGCAGGACGCGGCTCGAGGTGTAGCGGATGGCTCGTAAGGTGAGAAGCGTTTGCTGACTCAATAATTGTCGGCGCGTATAATGCACATCATCTTTGGAGGTGGCCATGGCGATAAAACGTACAATCAAAGTGAAGGGTGCGCCATCACACAAACCGTTGGCAACGGCACCGTTGCGCCACGTCGACGTCAGGCCGCCGCAACAGATGGTCGCGGGCGAGGCCTACGTTGGGTGGTTGTGCAAAAACAAAGGGTGCGGTCTCGTGATTGCGACTGCGACCAGCGCACCTAGCGACAAACCAACGGCTTTCGATGATCAATTGACCGCGATCAAATGCCCTCATTGTCAGGATGAAAATCTGTATCGCTGGAGCGCTCGGAGCGAGCTGAACTACCAAAGAAGTGTCTCGACTTGAGATACGCAGCGACCGGGTTTTTTTGCCGGCACGCAGACTAGCGAAAAGATGGGGTGGCTGCGGACGCGGAAGCATGCAGCCCGAACAATTCGACCAGCCGATTACCGTGCGCAGCGATCGACGGCGGGATGAAGGCGAGCCCATGCCGGGTCGGACTTGGACGTTCCGTAGCCCCACGGCTGTGCGATTCCAGCATGAAATAGGCGTCCGTAATCATTGGCGTACTTTGCTTCCTCTACGGGGGTCATCAGACTGCGATACTGTTCGCTTAGACAAGCACACCAGCCGGTCGCATCCGACATGCTGAGGCGGGCGTTGGCGGGGTCGCGGTAAAACGCATTGCAGCCATCCTGAAAGCGCACGAAGCCACCGCTCGGAGCGGCGTTTGCAACCTGCGCTTGTCGCTGGGCTTGTTTCCGGCGCTCCTCCGCCGCGGACTCGGCGAGAAGTTTCAGCAGCTGAGTGCCGACGGAATCGCCGCTGTCGACCTTCGCGTCCTCTGCACCGTTATTAGTTCCTGCCGCTGCATGCAGTTCCCGGTCGGCGACGCTGGGTGAGATGTTCAGATATAAATTACAGGGACTTGGGCTTCCACCCTCGGTGCAAGATTGGCCCGTTGTCTCAAGATAAAGAGCGGAGTTGAGAGGAAGGAGTGGCCCGTACCTGGCATCCGGAGCAATCAGATGCCCGCTAAAATCGGTCATATATTTCAGCCCCGTGCAATTGGCCGGAAGATCGCCGTCGGTGCGATAACTGGTCGTATCTCTCTGGGCGCACAAAGGGACGGCGGCCCCGGTCAAGATTTTTTGACTGTGAAACCACCGGACAAACGTCCCCAAATCGGGCACCCGGACAATTTTGCCTGCTCCCCACCGACCCGTCGCATCGGTTAGGCCAAATCCGATGTAAGCCGGATACCCCGCGGTAGTCCCATAAACGTGTTTACATTGCCCGGGAGAGACGGTCGTGCCGTCGACGTCCCAGTACAAGTTTCCAAGCAGGGGTTCATTCTTCTGCGCAGCGATCACCTCGACGGGAACCGTGCCCTTATTGCAGACGTGGAGGTGCACGGCAGAATCGGTGCTCTGCGCACGCGAAGGCACAGCGGCGACGAACAGGGGCAACAAGAGCGCGATCTGAAGACCAAGCTTCGTTCCGAGTGGCCGCATATGTTTTCTCCCCTTTCCTAACCTTAAGCTAGGGTCCCCGAACGGATCCAAGTCCCGAGCGATGTTCGCACGGATGCGCGTAATGAGTATGCGCAAGTCTAGCACCTTGAAATCTCTACTGGCGTCACAGCGGCAGTGACGGGCTCTGAGCCTTTGGTTCGCTACTGCGCGTAAAAATCTGTTTCTGGGTGAGAGCGGACAGCCCGAAAACCGCACGCGGATGTGCGTGTTGGCCTTACTTACTGCAGTGCCAAAACGATTTTGCCGATTGAGGAGCCGTTTTCGACTGCCGCCATGGCCGAAGCTGCCTTTTCCAGCCGAAAGGTCTTTTGCACGTGCGGTTTTACCTTGCCTGACGCAACGAGCTCCATAATTTCAGCCAGTTCACCGCCATTGGGTTCCACTGTGTAGCGTAATGCGCGCACCCCCCTGTCGGCGTGCGGTCTCTTGTGATGGATCGGTCAACGTCGATACCAAGATCCCGCCACGCTTTAAGAGCTTCCAAGAACGTTCGCGCGTTTCCCCATCGATCAGGTCAAAGACCATATCCAAATCTTGGGCGTGTTCTTCAAATCGCTGGGTCTTGTAGTCGATGACAACATCCGCTCCAAGCTCGCGCGCAAACTTGACGTTGTCGGTGGAGACCGTGGTGAGCACCCGTGCGCCCTTCGCCTTGGCAAATTGGATGGCAAAATGACCGACCCCGCCCGAACCGCCATGGATCAATATCGACTGGCCACGCTTGAGCTGTCCGTAGCGGAATAATCCCTGCCAGGCGGTTGTTCCGGCCAAGGGGATTGCAGCAGCATGCACATAATCGATCGCGGTCGGTTTGCGGGCGAGCGCCGCCTGATCGAGCACCGCTTCTTCGGCGTAGCCGCCGCCGGCAATGCCCACGATGCTTAAAACTTCATCGCCGACCTTGAAGCGCGTGGCTTGAGCACCGCATTTCTCGATCACGCCCGCCGCATCGCGGCCTAGGGTGTAAGGCAATCGGTCTTCGTTGACCGCCGGATAGTGGCCGCCACGGATTTTGAAGTCCACGGGATTGATACTCGCGGCCATGACGCGCACCAATACTTGTAACGCGTCGGGTTGGGACGGCTCGACATGATCAACCTGAAGCACTTCGGGGCCGCCGAAACGGTGAATGCGGACTTCGCGTATTTTCGTAGGGTGCGCGCTAGACATCAGCGTCGCGACCTGCGTTTTTTGGCCATCTTTGCGCCTTGCTTGCCGAGCGCTGTGCGAGTGGCCGACGATAGATGGCTGATCGACTTCTTACGCTTTGCCGTAGCCGCCGCCTTTTTGATGTTGCGTCTTGCGGCCGTCTTCTGTTTTACACTGGACATGGGACCTCCACGGAACTATGACCGAGTTTCTTTTTCGCACGAGACTCGCAGGAAGTCTGTCGGACTTATGCCAGCTCTGGCGTCAGAGGCTGATCGCGCATGCGGGATGACTCCGAGTCGAGATGAGACGATCGATGATCCATTGAGGCTTTCCGCGAAATCGGGATCCCGTCAGGATCGATCCCACCATGGCATGAAAAAGATCGCGGTATTGACTGCAAAACCCAAGTTCCAAAGAAGAGTCCTGATAGTAGATCGATTACCCAAATAGGCGGCTACAAAAAGCAAGCGGATAACGACAAAAGCGACGGCAAACTCGTCAATCCCATTTTGGGGCACTCGCCGAAATTCCGCGAGCAGAATCGACAAGGCAAAAAATGGAAATGTTTCAATTCCATTGACGTGCGCACCCAGAGCGCGCGTCGCGATGCCTGGCTTGTAGAAGGCTGGGTCACGTGGATTGGAGTTGTCAAATGTCTTGTATCCTGCGGCCTTCACGGGAGCGACAGTGAGTAAATACAGAATAACGGCCGCAAAAATCATCCATTCGGCGAGTGTCATCAGGAGTTCCTCTATTCCGCTACCGATGCCAATGAAATGGTACCGACGTTACCCCTTCCTCAGTAGCATAGGGCTTTAGAGGTTTTCGGGCAGTGTAACGAGGTTTTTGATCAACTGCATTGCATGCTCGCTGGGGGCTATTCCTCGCAGCGATTTCTTCGATCTCTGGGGGGCTCTTGGCATACGTCCGCTGGTTGGTTGTTTCGGGATGGTGGCTCGCCTGCAAAGTCTGAAATAAAGGCTTTGATCATCCAAACAGGGGATGCAGTGCGACGTTGTCCTACGAACACCAAGCCGTTGTGCCGCCCTTCTGGTTGCCGCTTGACCGACAGACAAGCCGCTGCCGCGGATAGAGAGTAAAACTAGCGCCAAAAAAAAGACGGCAGTCGCGCGATAAGTGCTGATGGTTTCCTGCCAATTAGTACGGCACGCATCGATGGATCGTTACAACACTCGCTGCGCTGAAAATGTAGCGGCAACATCTACTGCCGATGTAATCGCTGTGCGGGGACGAGCAACCCCCGATGAGTGGGCCTCACGGCTGTCGGCCCCAGCCGATTACTCCAGTAGCCGCGCGCAATGGCCCAAGGCGCTGCTGCGCCATTGGCGGGGAACCGCGCCCAATATGGAGCAACCCTCGCTCGATCATCACTACATCGTGCAGCATCTCGGTGGCGCTAAGAAAGTAGAACGCAGGTGCGACGGAGTTCCGGTATCGACCATTGTCGAGTGTGGTTCGCTGACGATCGTTCCGGCGGGTACCGAGTTTAAATGGCAGACCCAGGGACCCATTGAGTTCGCGCATCTGTATATCGCGCCGGATTCGCTGATGCGCACGGCAGCTGAATTTGACCGGGCCAATGACTTGACGCTGATCGATCGCATCGGTTGTCAGGACGCGCTGCTGCAGGCTCTGTATTGCGCGATGCTGTCGGAAATTCGGCTGAATGCGGCACCGGAGGCTATGTACCTGGACAGTCTACTCGATTGTTTTCTTCTGCGGCTTCTGCACGATCATTCCACCGCGCATATTCGGCCCATGAAACGACGTGAAACGCTGCCGCGTTTTCGATTCAAACGGGTACTTGAGTTCGTCGAGGCGAATTTGAGCCACACGGTGACCCTCGCGGATCTTGCGGCCGCCGCCGGCGGCAGCCGCTTCCACTTTGTGCGCGCGTTCAAAAACATCGCAGGGGTAACACCGTGCCATTACGTTCTCCAGCGTCGGGTTGAACGTGCCAAGATCATGCTCTCGACCACCGAGCTGCCATTGGCGGCCGTTGCCGGCGCGTGCGGATTTCATCACAGCACCCGTTTCGCGCGATCCTTCGCGCGACTGGTGGGAAAGTCGCCGACGCGATTTCGCGCTCAAGAACGACAGTCCGCGGCCGCGCCGCCCGGCGGCGAATTGCAATGCTGAGTGCTCTTCTCCGATGATCAACATTTCCGCGCATAACCAAAACCTATTCGACACGTCTGTAGGCGAATCTGCCTTTCACCGATAATTGCGGCCGTCTGTCGGCAACGCTGCGCGAAATTGCGCGAAACATGACGTCGATTGCGCAATGTGCTTGGAGCCGATTGTTGTGACCATTCGATGTTGGTTAACCTAGCGATATGCTTGCGATGCGCTGCAAGGTCGGCGCGCCCTTCTGGAGTATTGACCCTTACTGGAGAGAGGACCATGAATAAATTAATCCCTGCGTTCGTCGGTAGCGCCGTCCTGGCAATCGGTTTGTCAGCGATGGCTGCTGATGAGCACATGATGACCCATGATCAAATGATGATGATGATGAAGAGCATGGACACCAATGGAGACGGTAAGATTTCCAAGGAAGAGTACATGGCGTATTACGAGAAGAAATGGATGAATATGAAAAAGGATAGCAGCGGTATGGTCGATGCCAAATCGATGATGATGCAGCACGATTCGATGATGAAGAGCGAGAGCATGCCCAAAGAGGCGCCCAGTCATTAAAGAACGGCAGGCGAGGCGACCGCATATCACTCAGGAGTGCAACGATGAAGTTCTTAACGATGAGTTTGCTCATGGGCGCAATCGCTTCAGCGTGGACGCCGGCACTGGTGAGCGCCCGAGATGAGCAAAGTAATGCTCGCGGGGTATTCGTAATGACCAACAACGCCGGGCGAAATGAGGTCATCGCGTATGACCGCGATGCCGATGGCACGTTGCACGATCCGCATCACTATGCGACGGATGGTCGCGGAAGCGGTGGCAATGTCGATCCGCTGGCCTCGCAAGGCTCATTGACGTTAAGCAAGAATGGTTCGTGGCTGTTCGCGGTGAACGCGGGCAGCGGCACCGTGTCTGCGTTTCGTGTTCAGGGCTCCCACCTATGGCTGTCGGATCGTATCAGCACCGAGGGCAGTGAGCCCAATTCTGTCACTCAGCACGGAAATCTGGTGTATGTGCTCAATACAGCCGGCAGCAGCGGCGTCGTGGGGTTCTATTTCGATGATGGTAAGTTTGTGCGCATTCCCGATTCCATTCGATTCTTGAGCGCTAATGCGGTCGGATCAGGAGTGGTAACTTTCAGCCCAGATGGGCATTTCTTGCTGGTAACCGAAAAGGTAACCAACACCATCGACATTTTCCGCGTATCGAGCGATGGAATGCTAGCTCCGATCACCGTGAACACCGACGTCGGGCCCGGTACTTTCAGCGGCACTTTCGCGCCTAGCGGAATCGCTATCGTCGCGGAGACCGGACCGCCCGGACCTAAGGGCGCTGCCATTCCGGATGCCTCGGCGATTTCCTCCTACGCGTTGCAAGCCAACGGAACCCTGAAAGTCATCAGTGCGAGCATCCCCACTTTAGGGACCGCCAATTGCTGGGATGTCGTCACGTCGGACGGCCGATATGTCTATACATCGAACTCCGCGTCCGCTTCGATCGCAGGCTTTTCCATCGGTCGAAGCGGTGCGCTGACGCCGATCGGAAGCACGATCGTTGCGACGCTTCCCAGCGGGGCGACCAACCTCGACATCGCAGCCAGTGCGGATGGCAAGTTCTTGTATACCTTAAATGCTGGAAACGGGACGATTGGGGAATTTGCCATCGACAATCGGACCGGCCAATTGACGGCATTGGGCGCGGTTAGGGGTCTTCCCCCTGCATCGGGTTTTAACGGTATAGCGGCCAATTAGGTGCATGTCTCCTCCCAACGTCGTGATCCTTGCCGCGCGAATGGGGGCGCTGTGCTACATCGTCTGGGGCGCGTTTCATGTCCGCGTGGCCCATGACATATATGTCATGGGTGCCGCTCAAACCGGAACAAGTCAGGGCCGCCTTTACCAGCTCGCCGCCTACATCCTGACCATTGCTCTATTTGCTGTGATCGTCGGGGCGTTCGGCAATTGGCGAAATAGCGCCCGGGCCTATTGGCTAAATCTCAGCGTCGTCGGCTGGGCGGATGGGATCTGGGTCATCGTGGTGGTGATGCCAGGATACGTGCCTTTATTCCGTGGGCTGATACCTCCCGCGATTTTCATCCTGGGAGCCTTGCTTACTACGATCGCGCGAAGAGGAGCACGAATTCCCATCTGAACTGCGGCGTGCCGCGCTTGATCTCGTGGCCGATTTTGCGCTGTGTGATCCAGTACGCGGGTTATTAAAGACCCGCATACCATTCGTACCCGCGATCTTCCCAGAACCCGCCCTTGCCCGCGCCAATATGATTGAGGTCCCGGACCGCCTCGATTCTCATCACGTACTTCGCGTGCTTATATCCCAGCTGACGCTCCACACGCAGGCGCAGCGGTGCGCCATTGGCGACCGGCAAAGGTTTCGAGTTCAAATCGTATGCAAGAATGGTCTGCGGATGGAGCGCATCAATCAAATCGATGCTTTCGTAGTAAGGATCGGCACCCGCTTCCAGCGTGTCGGCGCAATGGAACACCACGAAACGCGCGCCAGGATCCAATCCAGCCATATGGAGAACTATGCTTAAAGGCACGCCTGTCCATTGGCCGATCGCACTCCAACCTTCGACGCAATCGTGGCGAGTGATTTGATTACGCGCGGGCAAGCGCCGCAAATCGTCGAGCGACAATTCTTGAGGCCGCGATACGAGTCCATCGATCTTCAGCCGCCATTGACTAAAGTTGCCGGCCAACAATGCATTATAAGCGACGGTATCCGGCGCGTTTGTACCGTTTGAACGAAAGACGGGCGATAAATCACTCTTCTGGTACTCACGCGCGAGCGCGCCGTGACCGACGAGAACTCTTTGGCCGCGGTAGGAAAGCCATTCGGCGCTCTCGAGGATGTGTCGAAAAGACGGCGAGTTCGACAAGCGGTCGCATCCAGCCAACAGCAAGCCGCCGAACGCGGTCGTACCGCGCACCAGCATTTGGCGGCGCGTCAATATGCGAGTCGTCATTTCGCTCTTTCCTTCGGTAGGACGTAGCGGCCCGTGATCATGGAGCGAATCTCGTTGAACGGGCCCGCCAGAAGAACCATTCCCACATGTATGATGCCGAATAGCACGACCGCCATCGCGCAAATGAAATGCAGAGTGCGGGCGCTCTGACGACCGCCAAAAAGATCGAGCAGCCACGGATAACCTGCATCGAATCCCGGCGACATGGTCAGACCGGTAGCTAGAATTAGCGGCGCAACAATAAAGAGAATGACGAGATAGGCAAGTTTCTGCAGCGAATTATAGGTGCGCGCGGCGTCGCCCTTGGGGAGCCGAAGCCGCAGGTGATCCCAGAAATCTCGGACGATGTTGGTCGGCGTCCATTGAGTCCGAGTCGGTAAGAGATCGCGCTGCACGTGGCGACTGACAAAGCTAATCAGAAAATACAAGGCGCTATTAATTACGAGGACCCAGGCAAAGAAAAAGTGCCAACGACGTCCGGTGGCCAAGTCCTGATAACTCGGAAGGGTAGCCCAACGGGGAAATCCCCGCTCAATGGCATCGCCAGATGCGTCTTCGGAGACTCCCAAAAAGCCGTTTGTTGAGATCTCGTGATGACCAAGGCGAAGCACGCCGCGCGATCGGCCATCAGGGAGGTCTTTTGCGGATAGTTCGAGCGCTGCATGATCGGCATTGGCACCATACTGCCCCCAATACAGGCGTGGGTGTGCGTTGAAGATTTGTAAGCCGCTCATGAGCATTACAAAAATACACAACGCGTTCAGCCAATGCATGAGCCGAGTCGCAAGCGTATGCCTATATAGGCTAATCGGGGCAGCCATCCGGGGACTTTATACTCGCCTAAGGACATCTGTTCCAGCAAAGGGACAACGATTCTGGGGCAGAGCCATGAGTGCGGCGATGCATGACTTCCGCGATCGGCGAGCAATTATCTCCGTCGCACTAGGTGTCAATTTTGCGCCAATCCGGTCGTGTCCTGCAATGAATGCATAGCATCAGCGGTACGGGCGGCGCGGCTGACAGAGAGTTTGTGGCGGGATTGGCCCGGGTATCGGGTTATAAAGGTGAGATCCATAGGATTATTGGAGCATCGCATGCACAGCCGAAATTCCCGCATTCTGATTGCCTTGGGCTTGGCCGTTTTAACGTCGCCGGCGCTTGCCGATGACTGCACGACAGTAAAGAGCGCCATGCTGAACAGCGGACATACGCCGCATAGCCTGCTCACCACGAAGACTGATGGCCAGGGAAAAAAGACCGTGACTCGACAGGTCCAGACAGTGGACAACAAATATGTGCAAACGTCGAACGGCAAGTGGTACGCAATGAACATCGCGACGAAGGATTTGAATGACGACCTATCGGGGGTCGCATCGTGCCGCCGCAGCGGCAGCGAGAGCCTCAGCGGGGAATCGACTGCCGTGTATGACGTTCGCATGAACATCCAAGGGAACATCAGTGACGGCAGGATGTGGGTGTCCTCCAAGAACCTGGTTTTGAAATCCGAACAAGTCATCGAAGGCTCCCACTACACGACCGAATATGACTTCGAGCACGTCACGCCGCCGGCCAACGCAATATCGATGGGCAGCAAGTGAGCAAAGGCAGCGTAGGCAATGTTATGCGCACCAGCAATGGTTGCTGGGCAGCCCTATTCGATTCGCTGAAATGCCTTGTCTTCGGCGTCCATCGCGCGACGCGCGGGCGGTATGAATAGGTAGATCGCGACGCGACGCGCCTTTGGTTTAGAGGGTTTAACGCGCGGTGCGCAGGACTCGATCGATCGCAGCATTTCCGTAGTGATCTTTGATGCGGCCATCGCGGATAAAGTCGGCCATCATTTGGAAATAGCCGGGCGCAAATCGAGTAGAAACACGCTCGCCGTTTGCGTTGATCTCATACTCTGTCATTCCGTGCTCTGCACCGGGGTAGACCGCCAGCGTGTAAGGTTTGGCTTGCGCGATCAGCGATTTGATACGTTTCGCCGTCTCGGCACTGGGAGCTTCGAGATCGTCGCTCCCGAGTACCCAAAGCTGCGGTGTGGTGGAGGCTTCCAGGGTGGGCATGGGCTCGTAACGAAACGGCGTACGCGCTTCGACGAAATTGAGGTCCTTGGTCATGGCGTCGATGATATGCGCTTGATCGAGTGGCAGTATGAAGAACAAGAAATCGCCATGAACATCCTTGTACCAGGGCTCGGAGCGATATCTCTCGCGCAGCGCATTGAACTGATCGTAGCCTTCATGTCCGCCGGTTTCGAACAAGCGCTCACCGGCGCGCGCCAATTCCAGCGCCTTGGTCGCCTCCTCAGCGGAGCGGTGGTGAAAATACATGTCGAGCGCGACGCTCTCCTGGTCTTCTTCGAGTATGGTGACGGCCAATCCGAAACTGACGATTGCAAAGTCTACCGGTGCGAGGTTCACCGCCAATGGCACTACCCAGCCTCCTTGACTGCCTCCTTGGTAGCCGATGCGTCCCAGGCGCGCGCCGGCGAGCTGCTTGGCAGTGCGCATCGCGGCGATCGCGTCTCTGGCAAGAACCTCAAAATCCTGGGTGTAGCTTCCACCCGAAGCGCCGGTTCCCCGCTTGTCGTACACGAACGCTCCAACGCCGCGTGAGGGAAACAGCCGTTGCAGGGCATATGAATTAAGCGCCGAATCGTGCTCTGAACCATGCACCAGCACCACGATTGGCACTCTTCCGGCACCTTTCGGCATTACCAGCCGTCCAACGAGAGTCACGCCGCTGCTCTCGAAGGTGCTGTCGTGAACATCGAAATCGATGCGTTTTCCCCGCTCGTTGTCGAAAGTGATTTTCCCCGTGCCGCAGCTGGAAAATGACACTTTTTTGCCGTCCGGCCGAGTTGTCCATCCATAGGTGCTTGTCCAGCTACCATCGGGCGCCGGATGTAGCTGACCGCGTTCGCCCGTAAACATCAACCAGCGCAAAGTCTGGTCGTCAGAGGATGCAACATCGATGCTTCTGCCATCCTGAATTCGATACATGCCGACAGGACAGCTTTTGGCTACTTCCGCCGCTTCGAGCCGTGGAAGAGAGAACACAATCACTACCGAAAGGAGCGCGGCGCATATTTTCACGGAAGATCTCACTATACCGGCCGGACAATGTGTACCGGCGCAATGGCGGTTAGCCAAACCTTACGTGATTTGCGGAATCCGAGCTTGAACGGAATTGCGTGCCGAGGACCGCCAGGCACTCGGCGAGTGACCTGTCAGCAATCGCACGCTTCGGCTCAGATGCGAAAGGTCAGAGAAACCCAACTCGTACGCTATGGTCGTCAATGTTCGCGGTGACCCAAGCACCTCGCGCCATGCGCTTCTCGCGCGCGCCTCCAGTCTGTATTGCTTTGGCGAAACGCCAAATTCGCGATGAAAGCCTCGTGATAATGCCTCGGGCCGCATACCGTACGAGCGCGCCCAGCTGCGAAGCGATAGGCACGCCGTCGTTTGCAGGTCAGAGGCCAATGACTCGGTCCAATGATGAGACGTTGAGTGCGCCGGTTGCATGCCCGCCGCGAGAGCAATCATGGATTCACGCGGGTCTTTCTCGGCGAGCCGTACGAGAAGATCCGGGTCGGAGGCACGAAAGTGACCTTCCAACCAACCATCGCGCCAAGGCAGACTCAGTATCGTGACCGAACGCGAACACGTAGAGTTATTGGCATGACAGTCGAATTTGCCGTGGAGAAGTACATCTCCCGGCTGCACATTCACGCGGCCCCCGAAGCCGGCCTCGACAAAGGAACCGGAAAGTATCACGCTTGCATAGCCGTCAGAATGCAAATGACGCGCAGGTGCCTCGCCACGCGGAAACACTTCAACTCCGAAGCGTCCAGCTTTGCATTTGAGTTGAGCCCGCATGGCTTAAAGTCTATCTAAGTGGTGCGCCAGATGCATGCCCTTGTTTCAATAGAATCTTGAAAATCAACGCATGCGTGACCAAGAGCAGCGGCACCAGGAGTGTAGGGATGAAATACCCGGCGCCCAACTGGCCCGGCATCAAACCGCCGGCCTTTGCCTCGTAGAATGCATGCAATAGATCGAACGTCCCCCAGAGATTAAAGATCCAGACAATGACAACGCCGGCGCCGCTCGACAGCGATGCCAGCGGCGATGCCAGCGCCGCATTCCTGCAGCTTCATCCGATGTACGATTGAAGCTGGAATGTGGCGGCCAGCCGCAAATCTATGCGCAAGACGCTTCGGGCCGGGGTCGATGGCGCACGACTACGGCGCCGTCGAGTCGTAGTGTCGGACCGTCTCCGGCCGCGTCAGCAAGAAGCGGTCGTCCTCTGAGTAATAGTGGGAGCGACTGATATCGTTGCCTGCAAAGGCTCTGATGGACGCCTCATCTTTCCACCAGCTCAACGTCACGATCTCGGTGCGCTCTGCATCGATGTCGCGAGTGGCGATGGTCGCGCCTAAATTGCCGGTCGTTTGCTTGTAGCCGACGATGCCGGTGGCATTCACGTATGCCACATATTCATCTTTCAACGCGCGGCGGATTTCCGCCCGCCACTCTCTCATGATCGGCATGGACTTATCCTTTTGGGTTCTGGAACGCCTACGCTGCTTATTTCGCGAAATCTTCAGGCCCAAAGACTTGCCGGACCTCAATGGTATCGCCGTCATCCGCCGGGCAGCGTTGCGCCCACTTGACCACTTCTTCCTTGGACGGCGCTTCCACCAGCCAATAACCGCCCAACGCTTCTCTCGCTTCGATGAACGGTCCGTCGGTCACGGAGGGCTTGCCTTTGGCGAACGACACGCGCGCACCCTTGCCCAGCGGATGCAGGCCGTTGAGCGATTCAATTTTGAAGGCTTTGCCCAATTCATCGTTGAACCGTCCCATCGCTTCCATCTTCTTTGGATCGGGTCTAAAGCCTGGCGCCGGTGTGCCGCCCTGGTAAGCCGCGGGAATCATCAGCATCATGAATTTCATGGTTGATCTCCTGTTGATCTGTCTATACCTGTCGACGATTGAAGCGGGCCCAAATCGACAACCGATAGGGATTTCTTATCGAACGATGGTGCAGATTGTACTGGTCGGTTACGTCTCATGAGGACTGTATGAGTACTCCCTTGGGGTCTTCCGTCGGCGATTTTGCGGCGGGTACAATGCCGACATGGGTCGATTAACTGTTCGCATTGCGACGATCGAGGACGCCCGAGGAATACTCGAAGCGCACTATTCGGCAGTGCACGAGACCGCTGCGCGAGATTATCCATTGGAGGTTCGCCGGGCGTGGTCCAAGCCCGTCACGCCGGAGCGCGTTGAGCAATACTTGAAGCACGGGCTGCCCCATGAAACCACCGTGGTGGCTGAACTGAACGGGGAAATCGCGGGGTTCGGCGCAATCGTGCCAGCCAACAGCGAGTTGCGTGCTGTGTACGTTGCGGCTGCTTTCGACGGAAGGGGAGTAGGATCGGCGCTGCTGCGTGAAGTCGAAAGAATGGCCAAAGAACAAGGCTGCGATGAACTTCGTATGGACTCTTCCTTGACCGCGGCACCGTTTTATAAGCGTCATGGCTATGAAGACATGGGCCTTGGAGAGCATACGCTCAGCGGCGGCTGCAAAATGGCGTGCGTAAGAATGCGCAAGGTCCTCGATTAAAATACTCTGTCGCCGCACTAGGAGCGCACACGATGGCAGGATACTCAGGCACGCCGCTAGTCAAAAAACTCGGCATCAAGGAAGGCTGTGTCATACATACGATTGGAGCGCCGCGGGACTATCGCAATCTGCTGAAACCTGTGCCGGCGAACGTTCGATTTGAGGCGATCGGGACAGCCGCGACGAATATCGTCCATGTGTTTGAGACACAGCGAGAAGTGCTCGAGACATCGTTGGTCACGCTGCGCAAGACACTAGCGCCTCAGGCGATAATCTGGGTGTCGTGGCCGAAGAAAATCATCCAAAGTCCCCACGACGATCACCGAAAGTGTGATTCGCGAGTTGGCGCTGCCGCTCGGTTTAGTTGACGTCAAAGTCTGTGCAGTCACCGATGTGTGGTCCGGACTGAAGCTCGTCGTTCGCAAGGAGCTGCGCTAGGATTTCGGAAGGAAGCGCGTTTCGTCCGCTTGTTTGCTGTCATCGCTCAGTGCCAAGCTTTCTAGGTTGAGGAATTAGGGCGAATCGCGTCTAAATCAGCCGATCAGTGCTGTGATCCGTTGAACCAACCAATCCGACATGAATTGCGACCCAGGGCCTGTGGGGTGACCCGGTGCGACAATGCTTTTCAAATTAGAATTAGTGCCGGGCTGCGGGTCGGCTACCGTGCCGAGTCCGTTGATTATTTTCAGACCGCCCAGTCCATTTTCATAAGTATCGATGAACTCTCGCGGGGGAAGGTCTTGCCCAATTGGGTGACGATAGAGTTCGAGGCACCGGAGTATGAAAACACCGAATTTGGCGCGGACGCGCCCGTCAAATAGGCATCGTAGGTCATCAATCCCGCCACCGGCTTATTGCTCAAGGTAACCGTTGGCGTGATGTCCAACGGCGGTGGAGTTGGTGTCGGCGGCGCCGAAGGCGGGGGAATCGGCGCAGTCGCATTTGACGCCGAAGCGGAGCCCCCTCCGCATCCGAATAGCGTTGCAGTCGTCGCACACAGGCCGACGGCGACCAACAGCTCTCTGCGAGCCATACCCGTATCGCTGAGTTCGTCGGTGATTTGCACCGTCGGTGCAATTTCTGCGGTCATGGCCTAAATTTCTTTGGCTTTATCAGATGATTGGAGCGCGAAATCTACCGACATCGATGCGGACCATGTGGCACGCTCGTTTGAACGCCAATGATCACCTCGACCATTGTTCCCGATAGCAATCTATCACGAGAAGGAAGACATACCACCGCAACGTTGCGAGATACACGAAAGCGGACGAATCTCGACCAAGCCAAGAAGAATCGAGACTTGAATCACTGTAGCCTGGTGGAGCTGACGCGAGATTCGGTGTACAAGAAGTGTACTGGCTACGGAAAGGCAGGGATGTTCACTCACTATTTCAATCTAGGCATGCGCTCATTGTCGCGCAATCTAGCCATTACGAGCCTAATGATTCTGCTGATTGCTGTCGGCGTCGCGGGGTCGACTACCACTTACGCACTGCTCAGCGTGTTGTCAGCGAATCCCTTGCCTCTGAAGTCCAATCAGCTTTTTGTGCCGCAAATCGATAACCGCGGACCGAATAGGATTATCACCGGCGGGGAACCGGATCCGGAGCTTACATTCCACGACGTCGTTGCGCTTCGTGCCAACAAGGAACCAACGGGACAGGCCGCCATTTATCCGATATATCTCTCATCGGTACCGGCAGACACAGCAATCCAGCCCTTTGCGGCGAGGGGATATGCCGTAACCGCGGACTTTTTCCGCATGTTTTTGGCGCCATTTGAATACGGTGGCGTATGGAGTAAGGCTGACGATGATGACGGTAATAATGCGGTCGTCATTGGAAAGGATCTAAACCAAAAACTGTTTCACGGCGAGAACAGCGTCGGTCGAGACCTACCGCTTGATGGACATGTGTATCGAATCGCAGGGGTCATGAAGCAATGGAATCCGCTGCCGCGCTTCTACGCAGCGGCCGATGTGCAAGCGTTCGATCTTCCTCCGCAGATTTTTCTACCATTTCGGCGGGCAGTCGACCTAAGGATCCCCACCGCTGGGAGCACATTCTGTGCACTTGATTACCAAGGAAAGGGCTGGGATGATTTGGTTGGTTCGGAATGTACTTGGATTTCTCTTTGGGTCGAACTGCCTGACGCCACGGCGGTGGGACGCTATGCCGCCTTTCTCTTGGCCTATGCCGAAGAGCAAAAGGCAAATGGCCGGTTCAATTGGCCCGCTTATACACGGCTCCGTGACCTCGATCAGTGGCTGAAGTACCTAAAGATCGTACCCTCGGAAGCGCGGATTTCGTTCATCGTCGCGCTCGGGCTGCTTTTGGTATGCACTGTGAACACGGTAGGTCTATTGCTGGCGCGGTTCATGCGACGAGGGCCGGATATTGGAATCCGGCGGGCATTGGGCGCGTCGCGCGGCGCAATCTATACGCAGTATCTTGTGGAAGCGGCCGTTATCGGTCTGGCTGGCGGGCTGCTTGGGGTCCTGTTGACATTATGCTTCATCGGAAACTTGAATCTCGTTTTTGAGGCAAAAATCGCGCGGACGGTACATCCCGATGCCAGCATCATGGCTCTTGCTATTTCGCTCGCCGTATTGGTGGCGCTGATCGCGGCAGCCTATCCGGTTTGGCGTGCATCTCGAATCCAGCCTGCCTGGCAACTGAAGGCTGGCTGATCTCATGAACATCCCGGTAAGACCTATCCTGTCAGCTCTCACCCGTCACAAGGCCGGTGTGTTTCTCATCGCCCTGCAGGTTGCGTTGACGCTCGCCATTGTAGCCAACGCGATTTTCGTCATCAGTCAGCGTGTCATTTATATATCGCGGCCCACCGGCATCGACGAATCCAACATTGTCGTGGTCGATAATCGCTGGGTCGGCGCGCTGACGCCGGAACAAGCTCAGGCAAAGACCGCGGCCGATCTTGCCACGATACGCGAACTGCCCGGTGTGGCAGATGCGTATGCTGACTATTCCTTCCCGGGCGCCGGCCCATGGGCCACGCTTTGGGGAATTGGTCTGGAAGCGAATCAAAAATCACCGACGTCTTACTCTGAAGCCTATTTTGCTGACGAGCACGCGCTGGCTACGTATGGTGTCCGGCTGTTGGCGGGCCGTAATTTTCGAGCTGATGAGGTGACGCCGGGATCGCAGTTGGAACAATCGACTGCCGGCCCAATCATTATTACGCAGGATCTAGCTAAGAAGCTGTTTCCTGCCGGGTCGAGTTTGGGCAAGGCCGTTTATGTTGGTGGAACTCTACGGACGATCATCGGTGTTGTCTCCGATATGGAAGTCCCGGCCGTGGGAACACGTACGTTTGCTTATCGTTCGGTCTTGAGCCCGATCAGATGGGCCGACGCGGGTGGCGATCAATACATCGTGCATGTGAAAGCTGGGCAATCAGAGCGCTTACGAGGCTCGCTGGCCGCGGCCCTCTATAAGGTGAGTCGACTGCGAGTGATCGATGCCACGAACGGGGTGCAGACTTTCCACAGTCTACGAAACAAGGCTTATTCGCGCGATCGCGGCCTTGTGATACTGCTAAGTGCGGCGTCGATCATCCTGTTACTGGCGACCGCCGGCGGCATCATTGGGATCACGGTTTTTTGGGTCGACGAACGCCGCCGTCAAATAGGCCTCCGGCGAGCGCTTGGGGCGAAGCGGTCCGATATCCTCGCTCATATCCTTACAGAGAATTTATTCATCATCGTTTTGGGCATTGGCGTTGGATCCATGCTGGCCTTCGTAGTCAATTTGGCGCTGATGCACTTTTTGGAGATGACGAGACTACCGGCTATCTATATTGCACTTGGCAGCGCTGTTCTGTTGACGCTCGGGCAGTGCGCCGCATTGACGCCGGCGCGCCGTGCAGCGCGGATGTCGCCGATAGATGCCACGAGAGCAGCTATCGGATGACCTTCGCGTGAAGAATGTGCATGACCACGCAAATCAGTTGCCGCTCTTGATCGGTTTTGGGATTTCTCGCCATCACATCAGGGGCTGAGGGGTTCCGAAAGCTGATGGTTCCCGCCGGCCAAGGGCTTGCGAAAAAATAAGTCCATGTCCATGAGGGAATATTTGTGAAGACCCGCCTAAACGGCCTTGTTCGGATTTCGACCATGTCTTTGGTGCTGGTGGCAGCCTGTGCGCACAGTGCACCGGAGGAGCACGGGCCTGCGTGGCTCAACGATCACGGTGCCCAGACCATCAAGTGGCTGGCGGAGCGGAACTCGCAAACACTGGCCCTGTTGCGGGCGGATCCGCGCTTCGCAACCTTCGAGGCCGCGGCGGCCGACATCCTGACTGATCCAGACCGTCTCTCGCCGGTGACGTTCATGGGCGACTACGTCTACCAATACCGGCAGAGCCGTGACAGTCCGTTCGGGGTGTGGCGGCGAACCAGGCGAGCTGACTATCTTTCGGGAGCGCCGAACTGGGAGATAGTCATCGACGTCCAGGCGCTTGGCGTAGCTGAGCACGCCAGATTCATATTTGCCGGTGCCGATTGCATGGAGAGCCACTGTCTCATCTCCTTGTCTCGCAATGGGAAGGACGCCGCCGAGCAGCGGGAATTTGACCTGAACAGCAAACAGTTCGTCCGCCACGGCTTTCACATCCCGGAAAGCAAGACGCAAACGTGGTGGTACGACGCGGACACCTTGCTCGTCGCGCCTGCGTTCGTACGCAGCGAAATGACGGAAGGGCTGACTGCGCGCACGATCCGATCATGGCGGCGTGGCACTCCGTTGAATTCATCGCGCACGTTGTTCGCAGGCCGAGACTCGGACGCCGGTGTGAATGCAATACTGGTCAACGCAGCGGGCTCCGGCAACTTCGTCGCCGCTCGGCACAAGGACTTCGAGCGGCGCGAATATCAGTTGGTCTCGCCCGATGGAACCTCGCGTCCGCTGGCCTTGCCGGACGCCGCGGCTGTCATGGGCGTTCACGCGGACAAGCTGTTGATCCGTCCTAACCGGGACTGGACCCTGGGGAGCGGTGTCGTGGTGCCCAACGGGACTCTGGCTGCGATCGATCTTAACGCACTGATGCGCGAGGGAAAGATTTCATCAGCCGAAGTGATCTACTACCCCACGGGCGATGATGCGATTCGCAGTGTCCGATCCAGCGACGGCCGCCTGTTTGTTGAACTGCTGCATGACTACGCGAGCCGGCTGGTTGAACTGACGCCGCGCAAGGCAGGCGCATGGCAGCCGCGGACCATTCCACGGCCGGGTGGACGATACATTCAGATCATGGATTTCTCGCAGGGTCAGTTGTTGCTGCATGAACAGTCCCCACTGTTGCCCGATCGGATCGTGCAGGTCGATCCGCAAACCGGAGCTGAAAAGCCGGCCCTGTATCAACAGCCCGCATCCTTCGATGCGTCCAACCTTCTCACTGAGTACAACCAGGCGCGCAGTTCCGACGGCACACTCATTACCTACAGCGTCACCCGGCGCCGCGACCTGAAGTTCGATCGCTGTTCGGCGGCCCTAATTTATGGCTACGGGGGCTATGACGTGCCGCTGACGCCGCGCTACGAGCCGCTGTTTGGAAAGCTCTGGTTGGAACGAGGCGGCGTCTATGTGCATGCCTATCTTCGCGGCGGCGGGGAGCGTGCGCCTGATTGGCATTGGAGCGTCATGCGAGACCAACGCTATCTGGCCTTCGATGATATGGCTGCGGTCCTCAAGGACTTGCACAGCCGCGGGGTCACTCAGCCCAGCCACACGGGAATCATGGGTCGTTCCAATGGCGGACTGATGAGCGCGGCCGTCATGGAACGCTATCCTCAACTCATGAATGCCGTCATCGTCGGCGGACCTCTGACCGACATGCTGAATTTCATCGAATTCCCACCGGGCTCCACCTGGACGGCCGAGTATGGCGATCCTCGCGACAGCGTCGCGCGCCGATACTTGAGCACCTATTCTCCGATGCAAAATATTGCGCCCTCGAACGTTCGCTACCCGCCGGCTCTTATCATCACCTCGACGGATGACGATCGCGTGCTGCCTGGGCAGGCGCGGCGGTTTTCGGCTCTTCTCACGGAGAAGGGACACGATAATTTGTACTTTGAGGATGGGCAGGGCGGGCACTATTGGGAACTTGCGGGCGGGCCGGCGCCGGGCGATTGGCATCTCAGGTCGGCTGCCCGCGCGGTGGAATTTACCTATTTGTGGCGCCAGCTGGGGCAGGCCGCATGCCCTTGAGGCTGCGGCAGTTCAACGCTGACATCGACGCTGCTCGAGCACAATCTTGCGGTTCAGGTCTTGCTGATCGTCTATCCAGTCCTGCTGGGCCATGGGAAACGCTTCTTCGCAGAAGGAACGCCGCCACGTTCCTTTGAGGTTGCCAGCACGCAAGCTTTGCCCTCAAGTGAACCCACGCTAAAATGCCGCGATGCCGCTGAAGCCCTCAGGCCTTGCGCTGAAGATCTCAGGCCTTGCGCTGAAGCTCTCAGGCCTTGCGCTGAAGCCGCCGGTCGAGCCCATGCTCGCGAAGTTGGCGGACGAACTGCCGACCGGTGATTACCTTTATGAACCGAAGTGGGACGGTTTTCGGGCAATCATTTTTCGCGGCAGCGACGGCGTTTACATTCAGAGCCGCGATAAGCGGCCGCTCGATCGGTATTTTCCCGAGCTGCATGCCGCTCTCGCCAAGCGCCTGCCCAAGGGCGCTGTTGTGGATGGCGAGATCGTCATCGCGACCGAACATGGCCTCGATTTCGATGCTCTGCAGTTGCGGCTGCATCCGGCCGAATCACGCGTCAAAAAACTCGCCGCAGAGACACCAGCTTCGTTCGTAGCCTTCGATCTGCTCGCGTTGAGTAGACGCAATCTAATGACAACGCCTCAGTCGGAGCGGCGGGCGGCCCTCGAGGATTTGCTCGGCACCGTAGGAGCGCCTGTCTATATCACCCCGATGACACGCGCTCGAGCCATCGGACTCGAATGGCTCACGCGCTTCGAGGGTGCCGGCCTTGACGGCGTGGTGGCAAAGCTGGCTTCGGGAACGTACTTGCCGGGCAAGCGCGCCATGATCAAGGTCAAGCACGCACGCACCGCCGACTGCGTCGTGGCCGGATTTCGATGGCACAAGAGCGGCAAGGATGCAGTAGGCTCGCTGCTCTTGGGCTTGTACGATGATGCGGGCCTGCTCCAACACGTCGGCGTGACCTCGTCCTTTACGATGCAGATGCGCCGCCAGCTCGCGAAAGAATTGGCGCCGCTTCGCAAGCACGCGATGCAGCATCACCCGTGGAGGGAATGGGCGGGCGCTGCGGCCGAATCGAGTCGCATGCCGGGGGCACAAAGCCGCTGGAGTGCGGGCAAGGACTTGTCGTGGGAACCGCTTAGAATCGAACGGGTGTGCGAGGTGAAGTACGACCACATGCAAGGCGACCGGTTTCGGCACGCAGCCATTTTTCTTCGCTGGCGGCCGGACAAATCCGCGCAGGATTGCCGTTATGATCAGCTCGAGACGACCAAGCCTTACGAGCTCGAATCCATCTTTTCATCCGGATCCAGGGGTTCCTGAGCCGGACGCAATTTTGCAGGAACGTGCTGCAAGTTGACCCGGATTCGCGTCCAAGTGCTGTAACGTCCACGCATGCTGTCGACCAGAATATCGGCCGGCGCAAGGTGGGCTGCTGCTCGGGGGTGACGGGCTTTCCAGCGCGCGACTCCCGACAGAGCATCTTTCTCGTGCCGGGCGCGTCCAATCTCGACCAGCGGGAACTTGCGGCGCTTGGACGGCTTGACTCGAGGAGGTTCCGCCGCCGCGCGCTTGTAGTGCGGCGGCCACGGTGCATCGCCCAGACCTTGCCGCTCAAAGAGTTCGAGCAGGTTGATGAGCGAGCCTGGATGCTTGTCGATGTCCCCGTGCACATCTCCTAGCTGCTTGAAGCGCGCCGGCATTGACTTCAACGTGAAATCCGCAGGGTCGCAGTCATGCACCTCCTGCCATGTGAGCGGTGCCGACACCCGCGCATCCGCTGTCGGCCGAACCGAGTATGCCGAGGCGACGGTACGATCCTTGGCATTCTGGTTGTAGTCGATGAAGACGCCCTCGCGCTCCTCTTTCCACCATTTGCTGGTCGCGAGGCTCGGCGCACGATTCTCGACCTCACGCGCCAGGGCAAGAGCGCCGCGTCGCACTTCGTCGAAACCCCAGAGCGGTTCGAGCCGTACGACGATGTGCATGCCGCGTGCGCCGGAAGTTTTGGGCCAACCGACGAGTTTGAACTCTTCGAGTAGCGAGTGGACCACCGTGGTGACTTCCAGGACTTTCTTCCAGGCAACACCCGGCATCGGGTCAAGGTCGATTCGCAGCTCATCGGGGTGATCGAGATCTTCCGCCCGCACGGGGTGGGGGTGCAGTTCCAAGCAGGCCAGGTTCGCCAGCCACGCGAGCGCCGCTGCGTCCCGGGGAACAACCTCCTGAGCGATACGACCGGAGGGAAAATGAATCTCCGCCACCTCAATCCAGGCGGGGCGGCTTGCGGGTGCCCGCTTTTGATAAAAGTAGTCCGCCTCGATGCCGTTGGGGTAGCGGACGAGCATATTAGGGCGTCCGCCTGCGCCTCGTAGTGCACCATCGGCCACCGCAAGATAGTAGTGCACGAGATCGAGCTTGGTGTACTGCGGCTGCGGAAACAGCACTTTGTCCGGATGCGAAACTGCAACTTCGCGACCGGCAACCACAAGGTTTTCCGCTTTACGGGTCTTGACCATTTTGAAGGTATTTTAGCGCAACTTGGCAAGCGGACCGATTCAGCCGCGTATATGTCTCCCAAACATGGGCCCGCCAGCAGAATCGGTATCAATGCGCCGCCGCAGCGCGTACAACGGGCATACTCGCCGTCTCCCGACTGGATCCGAAAGACCATAACGAGGTGACGGTGGCATTTAATATTCGGTTCAACGCATGAAGCTGCCCGCGGAGTCCCAAGTCGACGCGCGGCGGGCATTCCCCTGGTGGCACGGCGCGCTGATCTATCAGATTTATCCGCGCAGCTACAAGGATTCCAATGGCGACGGCATCGGCGACCTGCCGGGCATCACCGAGAGTCTGGATTACGTCGCATCGCTCGGTGTCGACGCGATTTGGCTGTCGCCGTTCTTCAAGTCGCCGATGAAGGATTTCGGCTATGACGTTTCGGATTACTGCGATGTTGATCCGATCTTCGGCACGCTGCATGATTTTGATTTGCTGCTCGAGAAGGCGCATGCGCTTGGGCTGAAGATCGTCATCGATCAGGTGTTCTCACACACCTCGGATCAGCATGCTTGGTTTCAGCAGAGCTGTCTGGACCGCGGCAATGCCCGCGCCGATTGGTACGTCTGGGCGGATCCCAAGCCGGACGGCTCGCCGCCGAGCAATTGGCAGTCGGTGTTCGGCGGACCTGCTTGGACTTGGAACGCGCGGCGGGGCCAATATTACTTGCACAATTTTCTCACCGAGCAGCCTGATCTCAACGTGCACAACCCGCAGGTCCAAGAGGCGTTGCTCGAATGCGCGCGCTTCTGGTTCAAGCGAGGCGTGGATGGCTTCCGCCTCGATGCGGTCAATTTCACGCTGCACGACCCCCTGCTGCGCGACAATCCGCCGGCGCCGGCGAGCGGCCAGCCGCGCACGCGGCCGGTTGATTTTCAGAAGCCGCTGTACAACAGATCGCATCCGGATTTGCCTCGCTTCATTGAGCGGATCCGCCAGGTCGCGGATGAATTTGACGGGCGCTTCACGGTCGCCGAGATCGGCGGCGAGGGCAGCGAACCGGAAATGCAGCTGCTCACCCAGGGCCAGAAACGCTTTCACACGGCGTACGGATTCAATTTTCTGTATGCGGATCGATTGACGCCCGAGCTGGTTCGAAATGCGCTCGGCGCGTGGCCCGACACCGACGGGATGGGCTGGCCCAGCTGGGCATTTTCGAATCACGATGCGCCCCGGGCGGTCACGCGCTGGTCAACGCCGGAACATCGCGCGGCCTATGCTCAATTGGCCATGCTGCTGCTCGTGTGCTTGCGGGGAAATATATTTCTGTATCAAGGAGAAGAGCTAGGTTTGCCGCAGGCTGACATCGGCTTTGAGGATCTCAAGGACCCGGAGGCGATCGCGAACTGGCCTGCCACGTTAGGGCGCGACGGTGCGCGCACACCGATGCCTTGGAAGTCTTCCGCGCCGCATGCGGGTTTTTCTACGGCAGTTCCATGGCTACCCTTGAGTCCAGAACACCTGGGACTCGCCGTGGACCGTCAGGAGCACGAGCCCGGCTCGCAACTCGCGGTCACACGGCGGCTGATCGGGTTGCGCCGCCACAGTGCGGTGCTGCGTCATGGAGCGCAGCGATTTATCGATGCGCCTGCCGATTTTTTGGTGTTCGAGCGCAGCTTGGCCGGACAACGGCTGTTGTGCGCGTTCAACCTAGGATCGAGCGCGCGCTGGCAACCCGGTGCGGATCCAAAGTGGCGGATGATCGAATCGGTGGGCGGGGCGGAGCAGTGGAATTTTCCGCCTCTGTCCGGCGTGATCGCCCGATGCCTGACCTGAACAGCGCGCCAAAGCCGGCGAAACGGCGTCCTGATGACTCATCCCCGACGGGCATTCCGGGCTTATACTGAGCAAGCCGTGCCCACGCATGCTCAGTTCAGATCAGCATTGCCGGCGCACCGGGAGTCGTTGCATGAATGGCGGCCTGAAGATAGCGTTGGTCACGGGGGCGGGTAGCGGGATCGGGCGAGCCACCGCACTGGCGCTGCTGAACGCTGGATATGCCGTGGTGTTGGCCGGGCGTCGCCGTGAAGCGCTGCAACAGACGATCTCCGAAGCGCCCAAGGACTGCATCACGCGGGCCGTACCTACCGATGTGCGTGACGAGGCCTCGGTAGCCGCGTTGTTTCACGCGATACGAAACATGTTCGGCCGCTTGGATCTATTGTTCAACAATGCCGGCGTCGGTGCGCCGCAAATTCCGATCGACGAGTTGAGTTTGGCGCAGTGGAACGACATTGTGGCCGTCAATCTGACAGGCGTATTTTTGTGCGCCCGCGCAGCCTTTGCTCTGATGAAGGAGCAGCGGCCGCAAGGCGGCCGCATCATCAACAACGGTTCGCTGTCGGCGCACGTTCCAAGGCCAATGTCCGCGCCCTATACTGCGACCAAACACGCCATTTCCGGCCTGACGAAATCGCTTTCGCTCGACGGCCGCGATCACGGCATCGCCTGCGGACAAATCGACATCGGCAATGCGACGACCGCGATGACTCTGCGCATGCCGCACGGCGCGCTGCAGGCCGATGGCTCGACGCGCGCGGAACCGACCATGAGCGTGCAGCATGTCGCGGAGGCCATCGTGCAGATGGCGAAATTGCCGCTGCATGCCAACATTCAATTCATGACCATCATGGCCACGCAAATGCCCTTCATCGGACGCGGCTGATCAGGGAAACCCGTGAATATAAGGAGATCGCTATGTCGCTAGGTGATGAGCTGAGCAAACTGGCGGAGCTTCGCGCCAGCGGCGCATTGACGGAGGAGGAATTCACGCGGGCCAAGGAAAGGCTTCTGAATGCGGCACGCTCGCATGACCCCGAGCCGCTCACTGCGGCGGTCAATTCCTTCCGCCGCAGCCGCAACGACCGCTGGATCGGGGGCGTGTGCGGCGGCATTGCGCGATCGACCGCGGTGGAATCATGGGTATGGCGCTTGCTGTTCACGGTTTTGTTCCTGTGCGCCGGGGCTGGTTTGCTGGTGTACTTGCTGCTGTGGATTTTCGTACCCAGCGATTGATCCCGCCTCGACATCTAGCCCGCAGGAGAATTGTTTTCATGGCGATCCCGTCGTTTCTCGATTGGCCGTTCTTCGATGAGCGCCATCATGAGCTGCACGCGGCAGCGGCAAAATGGTGCGCCGATAACGTCGATGCGCTTGTCCACGATGAGGGCCGGGAGGCAGTCGATGAGGCCTGCCGGGGGTTCGTCAAACGGTTGGGGACGGCCGGATTTACGCGCTATTGCGTGCGCAGCGATCAAGGCGGTATGCACGCAGATTTCGATGTGAGATCGATATCTATCTTGCGCGAATCTCTGGCGCGATTCGACGGTCTTGCCGATTTTGCATTTGCGATGCAGGGTCTAGGCAGCGGCGCGATCAGCTTGGCGGGATCGAGCGGGCTGCAATCGAGATACCTGCCGAAGATCGCCAGAGGCGAGGCGATTGCGGCTTTCGCTCTATCGGAACCCGAGGCGGGTTCGGACGTGGCCGCCATGCGGTGCCGCGCGCGGGCCGATGGCGATCATTATGTGCTCGATGGCGAAAAGACGTGGATTTCCAATGGCGGGATTGCCGACTTTTATTGTGTCTTCGCCCGCACGCAGGCGCCGAACGTACGGGCGGACGGCACCACAGCGGCCGCGGGCATCAGCGCCTTCGTCGTGGATGCCGCGACGCCGGGCTTCTCCATCGCGCAGCGCATAGATTTGACCGCGCCTCATCCCATGGCCACCATCGCCTTCGATCACTGCCGCATTCCGGCGCTGCAGAGGATCGGCCCCGAGGGCGACGGTTTCAAGATTGCGATGCGCACCTTGGATATTTTCCGCACCTCCGTGGCCGCTGCGGCCTTAGGTTTTGGGCAGCGGGCCTTGGACGAAGCCATCTCGCAGGCGAGATCGCGGCATATGTTCGGCCGAAGTCTCGGCGATTTCCAGATGACGCAGGTTTCGTTGGCAGATATGGCCACCGAGATGGACGCGGCACGGCTCCTGACCTACCGGGCCGCGTGGCTGCGCGACACGGGCAAGCGCGTTACCAAGGAGGCCGCCATGGCAAAAATGACAGCGACGGAGACCGCGCAGCGGGTGATAGACCGAGCACTGCAACTGTTCGGCGCGCGTGGCGTGACGGCCGGCACGCCGGTGGAGAAACTCTATCGCGATATCCGCGCGCTGCGCATTTACGAGGGAGCCACAGAAGTGCAAAAGCTGATCATCGCGCGCGAGGTGCTCGCAGCTGCCGGGGGCTGACTTAAGGGCCGCGGCTGATTCCCGCGGTACCGCCGCCGCACACGATACTGACCACTTTCTTCCCGGCCGCGATGGAGACACGGCCCGACAGCAATGCGGCGGTGGATGCCGCACCGCCGAGTTCCGCGGCGATGAAGCAGCGGCGCCATAGCCATTGCGCGGCTGATTCCATCTCTTCGTCCGTGACATGAACCATGTTGTCCACATGGCGGCGCGCCAACTCGAAGTTGATCTGTTCCGTCATCGGCGGCGCCAGCGTCGCAGCCTTGGTTTGTATTTTCTCCAATGTCACGGGGCGTCCGGCGGCAAGGCTGCGCGTCAGGGCATCCGCACCCACCGGCTCGACCCCGATCACCGCGATGCCTTTGCGTTGCTGCTTGATGGCCGCGGCGACGCCGCCGAGCAGGCCTCCGCCGCCCACGGCGATCACGACAACATCGACGTCGGGCAGGTCTTCGAGAATTTCCATGCCGATGGTCCCCTGGCCCGCAATGCCGGCGGGTTCGGCGAAAGGATGCAGATACAAAAACCCGCGCTCCGCCGCGATTTCCTTGGCCTTGGCATTCGACACGAAAAATGTCGGACCCACCACATCGGCTTCCGCGCCTAGAGCACGCATCGCTGCCAGCTTTTCCGGCGCCACACTCGCCGGCAGGGGAATTGCCACCGGAAGACCCAGTGTCTTGCCGACGTGAGCCACCGCAATTCCGTGATTTCCGCCGGAAGAGGTGACCAAGCCGCGCACGGGGGCCGGCTCCGACAACACTCGGTTGAAAGCGCCGCGCGGTTTGAATGAGCCTGTGACCTGCAGCAGTTCCAGCTTCAGAAAAAGATCATAGGGCGGCGTATCGCGCAGCATGGCATCCGGCAGATGCCAAAGCGGCGTGCGCCGAACATGGGGTGCAATGCGCGCGGCGGCGTTCTTGATTTCGCTGAGACCGATCATGATGCGGCGGGCGCGACGGCGGCGCGCAGACGGACGGCGGACCGCGATCCGTAGAGCCAGTAAATCGCAAGTCCCAGCGCCAACCAGATGAGGTAGACCGCCCAGGTCAGCCCCGGTACGTATATCAGGAGGCCTAGGCAGATGAGCATGCCGCCGATCGGAACCGCCGGCACCCAGGGTGTACGAAACGGCCGCGGCCGCCCGGGATCGACGCCGCGCAGAACAATGACCGAGGCCGCAACCGCGAAGAATACGATCAGTGTTCCCACCGAAACCAGCTGCACCAGGATCGAGATCGGAAACAATCCCGCCAAAGCCGCCACCGACACGCCGCAGATTATCGTGCCCCAGTAGGGCGTATGAAAGCGCGCATGCACGCGGGCAAATGCCTGCGGCACGAGACCGTCTTTGCCCATCGCCATCAGCACCCGAGGCTGCGCCAGCATGACGATCAACACGACGGAACCCAATCCGATCACGGCGGCGAGATCGACGATCGGCAACAGCCACGCGAGCGACGGACCGCCGCCGCGCAGCGCAACCGAGAGCGGATTGGCCTTGTCGAGAAGGGTGTAAGAGACCAGTCCGGTCAGCACCAGCGATACCGCGATGTAGAGCAACGTCACCGCGCCGAGCGATCCCAAAATGCCGATGGGAACATTGCGCTGCGGATTGCGCGTGTCCTGTGCGAGCGTCGCAATGGCATCGAAGCCAAGATACGAAACAAAAACGACCGCGGCCGCGCGCACCACGCCGCTCCAGCCAAAATGGCCCATCCCTGCATTTGGAGGCAGAAAAGGCGTCCAGTTGTGCGGATGGACGTGAAGAGCGCCGAAGGTCACCAGCAAGATCAGCGCGCCCATCTTGAGAGACACGATGATCCCGTTGACGATGCTGGACAAGCGCACGCCGCGCATGGCGACCAGTGAAATGACGATCGCCAGCAGGGAAGCGGGTGCGTTGATCAGGCTTCCCGTCGCGGTCAAGCCATGTGGGCCGATGGCCAACGGCGCCGTCGTCAACGCCGGCGGCAGCGGCACGCCCCATTGCGCGAACAGAGACACCAGATATCCCGACCATCCGACGGAAACATACGAAGCCCCAAAAACATATTCCGCCAACAAGCTCCAGCCGACGATCCACGCTGCCGCCTCGCCGAGCGCCGTGTAGATGTATGCGTAGGCACTGCCTGCCGCCGGAATCATGGCGGCGAGCTCGGCGTAGCACACGCCCGTGAGCGCGCAACCCAAGCCCGCCAGCAGAAAAGACAGCACGATGGCGGGCCCGGCAAACTGAGCGGCGGCGTTTCCCGTGACGACGAAGATTCCGGCGCCGACGATGACGCCGATACCGACCAGCATCAGGTCGAGCGGCCCAAGGACGCGCCGCAGCGTCGGCGCCGCCGATTCGGCGTCGATGTCGCGGATGGCGTCTGCGATGGATTTGCGATGTGACCAGCTATTCAACGGGACCGCCCTCGACACTGTGCCGATGTTATGATCGCCATGATCGGTGGATAACTGCGACTCTAGCAACTTCTGCGCAAGCAGGTGGGTAAAAAAGGCAAGCATGGTCGGACGCATCCGGGCGATTCTGTTGCTGCTATTCTGGGTCGGGGTTGCGGTTGCGTTGCCGCGCGAGGCACCAAGCGACCTTAAATCGCTCATCGGCGAATACCGATCGGAGGACGCCGCGCTCACCGTCTACGAGGCACATGGAGCGCTATTTGTCGACGGTTTAGGTCTGCACCGGGCAGCATTGCGGCGGCTGAGCGCAACCGGTTTTTCAGCCTATGCCGCCGACGCAAAAGCCTCGACCACCGTGAATTTCGAACCGGCTCGAGCGCAACGCGCGGCGGCGGTCGTCGTCGCGGGCACGCGCTTGGAATTTAGGGACATCGGCGCGGAAGTCGTCGAAAAAATCCGCGCCGGCGTGAAGGCGGACACCGGCCAGTTGCGTGCGGCCGCGCTGCACGACAAGCCGCCGGAGGAAGCCAAACCGAAACGCGCCTTCGACTTGGTCAATCTGGCGACGGTCGATCCTGGCATCAAATTCGACATTCGCTATGCGAGCTCGAACAATTTCATCGGCTTTCCACTGTATGAGCGTGCGGAAGCCTATCTGCAGCGTCCGGCGGCAGAGGCGCTGGGCCGTGCTGAACGAGCGCTGGCATCGAAGGGGTATGGACTGCTCATCCACGACGCCTATCGGCCATGGTTCGTGACAAAAATGTTTTGGGACGCGACGCCTGATGCCGACCATGTTTTCGTCGCCGATCCGTCGCAAGGATCGCGGCACAATCGCGGCTGTGCGGTCGATCTGACCCTCTATGATTTGAAATCAGGCAGCGCCGTGGAAATGACCGGACGGTACGACGAGATGTCGCCCCGTTCCTACGCTGATTATATCGGCGGCACGAGCCGGCAGCGCGGGCTGCGCGATCTGCTACGCAAGGAAATGCAGGCGCAGGGATTTGCCGTATATCCGCAAGAGTGGTGGCACTTCGATTACCAGGATTGGCACGATTACGGCATCGGTAACGCCACCTTTGCGGAACTCGACACCGCATGGCATGCGGCGGCTCGCCGATTGCGCACTCATCCAGCGCAATGAAGCGCGAAGGTTGTCTCGCGGGTCTGAAAATTATCGAGATTGCCGGGATCGGTCCCGCGCCTTTCTGCGCGATGATGCTGGCGGATCACGGTGCCGAAGTCATCCGCATCGTTCCTCCCGGTGCCGATCGCTTAGGGCTGATCGATCCGGACAAGGACATCCTGGCGCGCTCCCGCAAATTGATGATCGTCGATCTCAAGCAGCGGTCGGGTGTCGAGGCAGTTCGCGATCTATGCAAGAGCGCGGATGGACTGATCGAGGGATTCCGTCCGGGCGTGATGGAGCGGCTGGGTTTGGGCCCCGATTTGCTGCTCTCTGATAACCCCAAGCTCGTATACGGCCGCATGACAGGGTGGGGTCAATCCGGGCCGCGTGCACATACCGCGGGTCACGACATCAATTACATTGCCCTGTCAGGCGTCCTCGAATGCGTAGGGCGCGCAGGCGACAAGCCGACGCCGCCGGTCAACCTGATCGGCGATTTCGGCGGCGGCGGCATGCTGCTCGCATTCGGCATGCTGGCCGCGATCTTGCACTCGCAGAAGAGCGGACAAGGACAGGTCATCGATTGCGCCATGGTGGACGGCTCGGCGCTCCTCGCCTCGATGATCTGGAGCTTTTTGGCGCAAGGTGCCTGGTCGGATAAACGCGGCAGCAATGCGCTCGATACGGGCGCGCACTTCTATGATACGTATGCGTGCGCCGATGGAGGCCACATTGCGATCGGCCCCATTGAACCTAAGTTCTATTCTGAGTTTCTGCGGCGCGTTGGGATCGCGGAAACCGGCCAATTTGCCCGTCAGCACGACAGGACTCTATGGCCTACGCTCAAAGAGCGCCTCGCGGGGATTTTCGCCGGCAAGACTCGGGCGGAATGGTGTGCGATATTCGAGGGCAGCGACGCATGCGTCGCGCCGGTACTGACCCTGGTGGAGGCCCCGCAGGATCCGCACAACGCCGCTCGCGGAACCTTCATCGAGGTCGGCGGCGTCACCCAACCCCGGCCTGCGCCGCGATTCTCCGCGACTGCGGCGCCGGAACCTCTAATGCCGCGAACCGCCGATGGCACCCACTCCGCGGCACTGCTGCGAGCGATCGGATACAGCGAAGAGAAAATCCGCGCGCTGCGCGAGGCGGGCGCGGTTCACTGAGGCATGTGGAAACGTCCGTCGACGCGGTGCAGATACGCCCGCGGTTGGTCGCCGCGCAGTTCGGCGGGCAACAGCGAATCGGGGAAGTCCTGGTAACAGATCGGCCGCAGGAACCGGTCAAGGGCCAGCGTTCCTACCGAGGTGGTGCGCCCGTCCGAGGTCGCCGGATATGGGCCGCCATGCACCATGGCATGACTCACTTCGACACCGGTCGGCCAGCCGTTGACAATGAGACGGCCGGCCTTGCGTTCCATGACGGGGAGCAGCCGGCGCGCGATGACGGCATCCTCGCTGCCTTCCAGATGCAGGCTCAAGGTCAATTGGCCCTCGAGGCCATCGAGCACGCCGAGCAGCTGCGCCAAATCCTTGCAGCGAACGATGAGCGACGAGGCACCGAAAACTTCCTCGGACAGATGTCGATCCGCGAGCAGCGTCTCGGCATCGGTGGTAAAGAGCGCCGCTCGGCCGGTATGGGGACCGGCGGATTCAAGACCGCGCCCTCGTGCTTGCACTTGCGGCTGCTGCAGCAATCGCGAGACGCCGCGCTCATAGTTCTTGTGAATTGCCGGCGTCAGCATTAGTTGAGCCGGCGACGCGCCGACCGCGGCCGACGCGGCGTCCGCGAATGCTTCCGTCTCAGGACCGCACAATGCCAGGACCATGCCCGGATTGGTACAGAACTGACCGGCACCTAAGCTCATCGAGGCGATAAATCCTTCGGCCAACTTCGCCGCCCGCGCGCGCAGCGCACCCGGCAATAGGATGGTGGGATTGATGCTGCTCATTTCCGCGAACACCGGGATAGGCTCAGCGCGCGCCGCCGCCGCCGCCATCAGCGCAAGGCCGCCTGCACGCGAGCCCGTGAAGCCCACGGCCTTGATGCGCGGATCGGTCACCAAGGCACGGCCCAGATCATTCGAAGGGCCGGCCAACAGAGAAAAGACCCCGTCGGGCATGCCGCAGTGCTGCGCCGCTGTCAGAACCGCGTGAGCAACCATTTCCGCCGTGCCCGGATGCGCCGCATGGCTCTTCACGACTACCGGGCAACCCGCCGCAAGCGCCGCTGCGGTATCGCCTCCGGCCACCGAAAATGCCAGCGGGAAATTGCTGGCCCCGAATACCGCGACCGGGCCCACTGGAATTTTGCGCAATCGAAGGTCGCTGCGCGGCAGCGGTTTGCGGTCCGGCAGAGCTTTGTCGATCCGCACGCTGAGATAGCTGCCATCGCGGACCTCCGCGGCAAACAGTTTCAGCTGTCCCAGGGTCCGCGCGCGCTCTCCCGTGAGGCGCGCCAAGGGGAGGCCGGTCTCGCTGTGCGCGCGCTGCAGGAGCGCGTCGCCGAGCGCCAGTATTTGTTCCGCGATTGTTTCGAGAAACCGCGCCCGCTCGCCGAGCTCAAGACTGCGAAACGGGTCGAACGACGCGTCCGCGAGCGAGCAGGCCCGCGCGACCTCGGCGGCGCCCGCGATACTGAAGGATGCAGGCAACGGGGCGCCGTCCGCGGCGGCCAGAGCCTCGAATCGATCCTGAGTTCGCACGCGCGTGAAGCCGATGAACAGATCGCCGGTAATCATGCAACTCCTTATTGGAATGGAGGAATCTCGGCCCGCATCGCAAATCAATTATACAGTGCAGCTTTGCGCCGCGCGAAATGCAACTATGCGGACAGCACGGACCGTGCTCGAGTCGGCAAGGTGGTGATGTCGGACAAGACCTATAATCCCGTACCGGTAATCATCGGCGTCGGCCAGTTCAATGACCGCGACGAAGCCGGTAAGGCGAGCTTAAGGTTGGACTCGCTCGGCCTCATGGAAGCGGCACTCCGCTTGGCCGACAGCGACGCGGGCGGCGGCTGGTTGCCGCGGCTCGACTCCCTCGGTGTGGTCGATCAAATTTCCTTTCCCGAACTCGGCGATGTTTCCGCGCCGTTGGCGGCGCGTGTCGGTGCGGCGCCGCGCATTTGCTACAAGTCCGGCTATGCCAGCGGCGACAGCCCGCTGTTGTTGCTGAACGAAGCCGCCAACCGGATCGGTGCCGGAGAAATCAAAGTCGCGGCCGTGGTCGGCGGCGAGGCGCTGCGCACCGCTGCGCAGCGCGCAACCCATTCCGAAAACGCGGTGCGTGCGGTTGCCATGCGCCGCGGGCCCTCGTACCGGCACCGTTATGGCCTGATTGCACCGGTGGACGTGTATCCCTTGTATGAAAATGCAGGCCGCGCGGCCTACGGTCAGACCTTGGAGCAGGGCCAAGCGGAGAGTGCGGAAATCTGGTCGCTGTTTTCCAGAGTGGCTGCCGGCAACTCCGGCGCGTGGTTGCGGCGATGCCTTTCGGCCGATGAAATCCGCACCGTATCGGCGGCGAACCGACCCATTGCCTTTCCGTACTGCAAGTTGATGGTGGCCAACAGCAGCGTCAATCAGGGCGCCGGCTTCATCGTGACCAGCGTGGCCGAGGCACGCGCGCGCGGCATCAGCGATGAGAGGCTGATTTACGTCGGCCGCGGCGCCGCCGCGCATGAGCCCGTCGATTTATTGGCGCGCGCCGGCTATGCGGACTCCCCCAGCATGGCCGTCTCGATTCGCCGGGCGCTGGAACTCAACGGTCTTGCAAGCGCGGATCTCGATCACGTCGAACTGTATAGCTGCTTTCCGTGCGTGCCCAAGATGGCGCGCCGAATCCTGGGCTGGCCTTTGGCCCGTCCGGTGAGCGTCTTCGGCGGGTTGACCTTCGGCGGAGGGCCGGTCGGCAACTACATGAGCCACGCGGTCGTGAGCATGGTGCTGGCGCTGCGACGGCAAGGCCGTTGCGGCTTGCTGTTCGCGAACGGCGGACTGGCGACGCATAATCACTCTATCGTATTGGGCCGCGCGGCATTCGCGGCCGATAGTTTTCCGCAAAATTTCGACTATCAAGCGCAGGCGGATGCGCTGCGCGGCGCGCCGCCGCCGCTCCAAGAAGACTATTTTGGGCCGGCCACGCTGGAAACTTACACGGTGCTGTATGACCGCGACGGCGCGGTCCGACAGGGCGCCATCGTGGCGCGAACCCTGAGCGGAGCGCGCTTCCTGGCCAAGGTGCCGGCTGCGGACAGCGGAACGATTCAGTGGCTTACCTCCGGGGCGCAGGAGCCGGTCGGCAGCGCGGGGATGGCTTTCGCGGATGCCGCCGGCGACACCTGCTGGATCAGATCCGTTCAATGATGATGGCCGGCGCCATGCCGCCGCCCGCGCACATCGTTGCCAGTCCCCGTCTCAGGCCGCGCCGCTCCAGCTCATCGAGCAATGTGCCGATCAAAATGGAACCGGTGGCGCCGATGGGATGCCCCAAGGCGATTGCGCCGCCGTTCACGTTGACCTTGTTGCGATCGAGCTTCAGGTCGCGAATGAATTTTTCGGCGACCACCGCGAAGGCTTCGTTGATCTCCCACAGGTCGATGTCCTGTGCCGTGAGACCGGCGCGCTGCAGCGCCTTGTTAGCGGCGGGCACCGGCGCATTCAGCATTAGCGTCGGCGAATCGCCGATGTTGGCATAGGCCAGCACCCGAGCCCGGGCCTTCAGGCCGCGCTTGCGCGCGTAGTCCGGCGAGGCAATCAGCACGGCGGCGGCGCCGTCGACGACGCCTGAGCTGTTGCCGGCATGGTGAATGTGGTCGATTTCAAGGCCCGGATACTTTTGCTGGATCAAGCGGCGATAGGTGGTGCCATCCCCGTCCAAGGGGTAATCCGCGAGCGCCGCAAACGAGGGCTTCAGGGCCGCGAGGCCTTCGGCGGTGGTTTGCGGGCGCGGAAACTGTTCGTGATCGAGCGCCATGCTGCCGTCGGGATTCGATACCGGAACCACGCTGCGATCGAAGTAGCCGAGCTTGATGGCGCGTGCCGCGCGCTGCTGGCTCTCCAGTGCCAGCGCATCGACATCGGCGCGCGTGATGCTTTCCAAGGTGGCGATGGCGTCGGCGCAGACACCCTGATGCGACTGCGGATGAAGCGCGCGCAGCTGTTCGTTGCCGCGGTCCAAGAACGGCGAGCCGTGCGGCAGACCGGCCGTGTACGACATCATTTCCGTGCCGCCGGCGACGATGAGATCTTCCATCCCGGACATGACGGCGGCGCTGGCGAGAGTGACCGCGGTAATGCCGGAGCCGCAAAAGCGATCCAAGGTCACGCCACTCGAGACCATGTCGTAGCCGGCCGTCAAGGCGGCCATGCGGGCCAGATCCGCGCCTTGGCGTTCGACCTGGGTGGAGGTGCCCCAGATCACATCGTCGACCTCTTTCGTCGCCAAGTGGTTGCGCTCGGCAAGCGCTTTCAGCACGGCGGCGCCCAGGTATTGTGGATGCAGGTGCGCGAGCGCGCCTTTGCCGGCCTTGCCGATGCCGCGCGGCGTCCGGCATGCATCGATGATCAACGCGTCGGGCATGAGCTTTCCCCCGTGACTGGTGTGGCATGATACTAGGCACGGCCGCACAAGTTGGCCACTCTTCAGCAAACAACATAATTTCGGAGCATTCGTGCGGGAAGGCAAGACCACTATCTCCGCGGCCGCCGGTGTGAGCGAGGCGGTGTTGTCGCGCCATTCCTGCCGCGCGTTCACCAATCAGCCGGTCGATGCCGCCACCATTCGCAAGCTGCTGGAAACGGCATGCTTTGCGCCCTCGGGCGGCAACTTGCAGCCATGGCTCGTGCACGTGCTCACGGGAGATTCCATGGCGCGGTTTCGCGCGCAGTTGACGCCGAAATTCCTCGCCACACCGTTCGGCGGGACTGCCGAATATCACGTCTATCCGCCGGAGCTCAAGGAGCCCTATCGATCGCGCCGACACAAGGGCGGCGAGGACTTGTACGCGCTCATCGGCGTGGCGCGCGGCGACAGAGCGGCACGCCACCGTCAGTTCGCGCGCAATTATGATTTTTTCGGCGCGCCGGTCGGAATGTTCTTCTACCTCGACCGTTCGATGGGTCCGCCGCAATGGTCCGATCTGGGGATGCTGATCCAGACGCTGATGCTGCTGGCGCGCGAACGCGGTCTGGAAACCTGTGCGCAGGAGTCCTGGGCAATATGGCACCAGGAGGTGGGCGAATTCTTAAGCATGCCCCCTTCCATGATGTTGTTCTGCGGATTGGCGCTCGGCTACGGCGACTATTCGGCGCCCATCAACCGATTGCGTACCGACCGTGCGGCAATCGAGGATTTCGTGTCGTTCCATGATTGATGCGCAAGATCGCCTCTGAAGGGAGCTAGCCATGTCAGTGCTCGATGTGCCGCCGCCCGCGTTCATGCAGGATCCGGAAATCCAAATGTTTGCCGACGCGGCAAACCGTTTCTTCCAGCGGACAGCGCCGCCGGAGCGCGTGGCCGGTTGGCGCGAGGCCGGCCAGGTCGAACGTGCCTTTTGGCGCGAGACCGGGGCTGCGGGTTTCTTGGGCGTGATGGTGCCGGAAACTTACGGCGGTCCCGGCGCCGATTTTCGCCACGAACTGGTGCTTCTGGATGCCGCCGCGCGGCAAAATCTCGAAGGCTTCGCGCTCGGCTTGCACAACGTCATCATCACGCCGTACATCATCCTGCACGGCACGGAAGAGCAGAAGCATCGCTGGCTGCCGAAACTGGTCTCCGGTGAACGTGTCTCTGCCATTGCCATGAGCGAGCCCGGCGCGGGTTCCGACCTGCAATCCATCCGCACCACCGCACGGCGCGACGGCGACGGCTACCGGATCAACGGCTCGAAGACGTTCATTTCCAACGGACAAGTGGCCGATTTCATCGTGGTCGCGGCCAAGACCGATCCGGCCCTGGGCTCGCGCGGCGTGTCTCTATTGATCGTGGAAACCGATCAGGTGCAAGGCTTCAGACGGGGCAAGAAACTCGACAAGATCGGACTGGATGCCCAGGACACCTCCGAATTGTTCTTCGACGATGTCTGGGTGCCGGCCGGCAATTTGCTCGGCACGGAGGAGGGCAAGGGATTCTCCCAGCTGATGGCGGAGCTGCCGCGGGAACGGCTGCTCATCGCCATCGGCGCCGTCATTACCATGGAAAAGGCATTGGAAACGACCATCGAGTACGTCAAGAGCCGCAAGGCTTTCGGCCAACGCATCATCGACTTTCAAAATTCGCAATTCAAGCTGGCCGAGGCGAAGGCCAAGGCCACGGTGGCGAAAGTTTTCATCAATGATTGCATTGCACGGCTGCTAAATGGGGCGCTCGACGGCACCACGGCCGCGATTGCCAAAATGTGGGCCACCGAAACCGAGTGGCAAATCGTCGATGATTGCCTGCAGCTGCATGGCGGCTACGGCTACATCAATGAGTATCCGATCGCGCGCATCTTTCGAGACTCGCGCATCGCGCGCATCTACGGCGGATCCACCGAGATCATGAAAGTGATCATTGCGCGCTCGCTGTAGCCGCCACACGATCGCGCCGCGCCGACCGCAGCATCTGCACCGCCGCGTAGACGACCACCGCCAGCACCAGCCAGCGCAGCCAGAACACCGGCAACGACCTCACGATATAAGCGGCGATCAGCACGCCCGGAATGCCGCCGATCGCGAGTCCCATTGCCGCGCTCAGGTTGTAGCGGCCGCTGCGTACAAATCGGGCGCCGCCGACCGGCATCAACAGCGCGCAAGAACCCATCATGATCGGGAAGGCTGCCAACGGGCTCATGCCGAGCAGACTCACCAGAATTAGGCACGGCGCAAACAGCCCGACGCCCAGCATCATCAGTGCGCCCAGAAAAAAATTCACGCCGACGGCGAAAATCAACGTGGGCCCGTGCAATGCCAAGGCGTCGCCGCCGCCCGGCACCCAGTCGAGGTTTTTCGCCAAAAAAAGCAGGGCTGCGCACATCAGCGCCCCTCCCATGCCGAGCTGGATGCCGCGCCGCGAGAGGCGCGAAACGATGCCGACGCCGAGCCAGGCGCCGAGCACGGCTGCGGCGATCATGCTGACCAATGTGGTCAAGTCCACGCTGACGATTGCGATGAAGATCAGTGCCTCGGTGATGGCCGGCAAGGCATGGCCCGTGTTCAACGTGCCGGGGATCTCATCGTCCGGCATGCGCGCGCGCAGCTTGTAATAGGCCGTGGTCGGCGCAAAGCAGCCGATCCCCAAGGTATCGAAAAAGTTCGTGACGAATCCCACGAGAAGATCGGAAAATCGCGGCCGGCGCGCCCGGCCGGGATCCACCGCGCGCGCTCGCTCCAGCCGCCACCAGCGCGCGATGTACGTCAACGCCACCAGCGCTATCGCGCCGATCAACAGGTTTCTTCCGACATTCATCCAGACAATGTCCTATTCCATCTCGGGGTAAGGACCCTTGCCCCCTTCCGCGATGAATCGATCGACTCGCGCTTGCAGCACCGGGATCGGTACCGAGCCCAACTCCAGCACGGCGTCATGGAAGGCGCGGACATTGAACTTGTCACCCAGCGCCTTTTCCGCCTTGGCCCGTGCTTTCAAGATGGCGTCCTCGCCCAGGTAATAGGACAGCGCCTGTGCCGGCCAGGCGATGTAGCGGTCGATCTCGGTGTCGATCTCATGCAGCGGCAGCGCCGTGTATTCGCGAAAATAGGCAATAGCCCGGTCGCGGCTCCAACCTTGCGCATGAATTCCGGTATCGACCACCAGCCGTGCGGCGCGCCAAATCTGATAGTTCAGCATGCCGAACCGATCATAGGGCGTGTCGTACATGCCCATCTCCACGCCGAGGATTTCACAGTACAGCGCCCAGCCCTCGCCGTACGCCGACAGATAGGTGTGTTGACGAAATTCCGGCTGCTGCTTGTGCTCGAGTGCGATCGGCATCTGGAAGGCGTGGCCCGGAGCGGACTCGTGCAGCGTGAGTGCCGTCAAGTTATAGAGCGGCCGGCCCGGCAGGTTATAGGTATTGACCAAGTACACGCCCGGACCGCCGCGGCCGGAGGTGTAGAAGGGCGCGAGATCGTCGGGCACCGGCTTGATGGCAAAGCGCGCGCGCGGCAGCAGCCCGAAGAACTGCGATGCCTTGCCGTCGAAGCGCTTGGCGATCCACGCCGCGCGCATCAGCAATTCCTCCGGCGTCTTGGCGTAGAACTGCGGATCCTTGCGCAAGAACGCGAGAAACGCGGGAAAGTCGCCCTTGAAACCGGTCTCCTGCATGGCGGCGAGCATGGCTTCGTGCAGGCGCGCGACTTCCGCTTCGCCGAAGGCATGGATGGCGGCCGGGTCTTCGTCAAGCGTCGTGAACTGCCGAATTCTCGATTGATAGTAGGCCTTGCCGTCCGGAAGATCGTAGGCGGCCAGCGTGGTGCGGGTCCCAGGAAGATACTCATTGCGGAAGAAAGTCAGCAGTTCACGATACGCGGGCTGCACGCTGTCGCGGATGGTGTTGACCGCTTGCTCGCGCAGCGTCTTTTGATCGGCATCCGAAATGCCATGCATGTCCTTGAACGGCGTATAGAACAGGCTGCTTTCCGGGGCCGCATCCGTGACCGCGGTGATCGAGGCATCGCGTCCCTCGAGCGTGACGCGCGGCGGCGTGAAGCCGCGCTTCAAGCCCGCCCGCATTTCATCGATCTCTTCGCGGAAGTAGCGCGGTACATCCTGCATCTGACTGAGCCAGTTGCGGTAATCCTGCACAGAACGATACTGCCGCCGCGCGGTATAGCCGAGATTTGTCCAAAACGTGGTATCCGAATTGGCGGGCATTTCGAATTCGCGGAATTGTTGATCCTCGATCAGTGCCTGGATCTGCGGGTGATAGATGTCGAAATTCAGCTGCTCCGCGGCGGAGAGCTCGGCGCGCGGAATCGCATCGAGCTTTCTCAGCACGTCCTGCCACATCTGCAGCCGTGCCGCCTGACTGGCGGGGTCGACCTTCGGCAGATGGTCTTGGATGGGTTTCTGCGCATCTTCGTTGTCCGGAAACTGTTGCTCGCGCCACTGCCACTCATCCGCATATATTTTCTGCAGGCGGGCATCGGCGTTCGGCGGCTGCTGCTGCGTGCAGGCGCAGACCGCGAATATTGCGCAAGCCAAGCTGAAGGTCCGGGATGAAGGAGTGTGCATGAAGAAGCCCTTTGTACTGTGTGACGATGTTTCAGAAGCGTTGCAGATCAAAGGCTGCCAGCGGTATCGACGGCGCGCGGCCCGTTACCAAGTCGGCGATCAGCTCGGCCGTGAAAGGCGCGAGGGTAAGTCCGATATGCTGGTGGCCAACGGCGTAAAACAGCTTTGCGGGTCCCGGCGCGCGGCCGATTCCAGGCAGATAATCCGGCAGCACCGGGCGCGAGCCGAGCCAGCTCGGTCCATCCGATTCGCAGATGTAGCCGAGCGCGCGCACTCGTTGCCGCAGGCGCAGAGGTTTGCGCGCATCGGGCGGTGCGTCGGGGTCGGCGAATTCCATGTAACTGGTTGCGCGGACCCGGCCTTTCATGGGGGTGACGATCACGCGATCGCCGATATACGCCACCGGCGCATCGAAGAATGCCGTTTGCCCCGGCATCTCGATGTGATAACCGCGCACCGCCTGGAGCGGCGCGCGCAATCCGAATGGCGCGAGCAGCGGCGCGGAACGTACGCCGGCACAAACCAGCGCGCCGTCCACCACCAGAGTCGTCTCGGCGCTCACGACCTCGATCTTCTCGCCGCGCGCACGCAGCGCCGTCACGTCCAATTTTCGAAAAACGGCATTACAGGTCGACGCTGCGGAAACCAGCGCGCGCACTGCTTCCAAAGGATCGACCAGGTACGCGGAGTCCTCGAACCACAAGCCCGCGGAGCTTGCCGCTTTGGCGCCCTGTTGCAGCGGCAACAATTGCTCCGCGGACATCGCGCGGGTTTTGACGCCGATCTGCGCCATCTCGCGAGCATACGCCTGCATCCGGCCGTGGCTTTGCGGTCCCAAGGAAACCTCATAGTGCCCGTGCCGCCGCAACAGCTCCGGGCGGCCGACGGTCTTGGCCCACCGCTCCCAGACCTCGGCGGAAGGGCGCACCAGCGGCGCCAAGTGGCGTGTGTTCTCGGCGCGGCGAAATGCCGCCGCGGCAAATTTCAGTATCCAAGGCGACATGCGCAATGCTTGCTTGGGCGGCAGATCCAGCGCGCCGCCGAAGCGGAACAGCTCGCGGTAGAATCCGAACAGCAGGGACGGCGAGGGCAGGGGTTGCACCAATTCCGCGGCGATGTGTCCGGCGTTGCCGAAGCTGGCGCCGGCCGTGCCCGGCTCTGCCCGATCGAGCAGCAAAACCCGGCGGCCCTCGCGCGCCAAGGCGAAAGCGGCGGCCGCGCCGACCACGCCGGCGCCGATCACCGCGATCGTGTCTTGCTGACCCATGGCCCCACCGTATACGATCTACGATCCTGCAAGCAACTCCTGTTTGGACGCCATCTATGACTGAATCTCTCGGCTGCACCTGGTCCGGTGTATATCCGGCGGCTACCACGCAATTCGATGCGTCCATGCAAGTCGACCTGCCGGCGACCCAGCGGGTGCAGAAGGCCCTGCTCGATGACGGCGTTCATGGCCTGGTGTTGATGGGCACGGTGGGCGAGGGCAATTCGCTCAGCGCCGAGGAGAAGCGCGGCGTCTTGCGCGCGGCGGTCGAGGTGAGCGCCGGCCAGGCACCCATCATCGTCGGGGTCTCGGAATTCACCACCGCGACCGCCGTCAATTTTGCCCGCGATGCGGAACGCTTGGGCGCCAGCGGACTCATGGTGCTGCCGGCCATGGTTTACGTGCCCGCCGCGGCCGAGCTCGAATATCATTTAAAAACGGTCGCGGCCGCCACTTCCTTGCCCATCATGCTGTACAACAATCCGCCTTCCTACCGCGTGAATATCGACATGGGTACGCTCGAGCGCTTGGCAAGCGTTCCGAACATCGTCGCGATCAAGGAATCCGCGCCCGATTCGCGCCGCTTCACCGACATCATCAACCGGTTCGGCGAGCGCTTCGTGTTGTTCGCGGGACTCGACGACGTGGCGTTCGAAGGACTCACGCTTGGCGCCAAGGGTTGGGTATCCGGGCTCACCAACGCATTTCCGGCCGAGTCCTTGGCGCTGTATGAGGCGCTGCGCAAGGACGATCTCGAGCGGGCGCGCCGCATCTACCGTTGGTTCATGCCGCTGCTGCACTTGGACGCCGAGCATGATCTGGTGCAGTCCATCAAGCTCGCCGAGCAAATCATGGGGCGCGGCTCCGAGCGTGTGCGTCCGCCGCGGCTGCCGCTGGCAGGCGAACGCCGCGCCGAAGTGATCGCGATGATCGAGCGCGCGCGCGACGCCCGGCCTTAGGATGCATTCGATTCGGGTCATCGATTCTCACACCGCTGGGGAACCCACGCGCCTGGTGCTCGAGGGCGGCCCGAATCTGGGCGACGGCCCGATGCCTGCGCGTTTGCAGCGCTTTCGCGAGCATTTCGATGACTACCGCAGCGCCATCGTGAACGAGCCGCGCGGCTCGGATCCCCTGGTCGGTGCCTTGCTGGTCCCGCCGCACCGCGCCGACTGCCAATTCGGCGTGATTTATTTCAATAACGTCGGCTACTTGGGGATGTGCGGACACGGCACCATCGGCTTGATGGCCTCCCTCAAGCATGCCGGCAAGATCATGCCGGGCGCGTTCAAGATCGACACGCCGGTGGGCGCCGTGGACGTGGAGTTGGGTGCAGACGGACGGGTCAGCGTAGCCAACGTGGTGAGTCACCGCTCGCATGCGAATGTGGCCGTGGAAGCGGCTGGGATCGGCCGCGTGGTCGGCGATGTCGCCTGGGGAGGCAACTGGTTCTTCTTGGTGTCGGAGCACGGGCAGGCGATCGATCTGCCGCATGTGGAAACCATGACTGATTTTGCCTGGCGGGTGCGCGCGGCGCTCAACGCGCAGGGACATCCCCTGGTGGATCATGTCGAGCTTTTCGGCGATGCGGTTCTTCCCGGCGGCAACAGCCGCAATTTCGTGCTCTGTCCCGGCAAGGCCTATGACCGCTCGCCTTGCGGCACGGGCACGAGCGCGAAGCTCGCCTGCCTTGCGGCTGACGGCAAGCTGCAGGAGGGCGCAACGTGGGTCCAGGAAAGCCTGATCGGCAGCAGCTTCGAAGCCCGCTATCGGTGGCATGATCGCAGTCGCGGTGAGGTCGTGCCGATCATCACCGGCATGGCGTATGTGACGGGCGAAAATCTGCTGCGGCTCGATCCCGATGATCCTTTCTGCTGGGGCATTCGCGCATGACCGCGCCGCTGGTGCAATCGATGACCAGCCAGCTGATCGTGCGCTTTCGCGACCGCATCCTTTCCGGCGCCTACGCGCCGGGTTCGCCGCTGCGCCAGGACAGCCTGGCTGCCGAATTCGGCACCAGCAAAATTCCGGTGCGCGAAGCGCTCGTCCAGCTGCAATCCGAAGGCCTGGTCGATATCTTTCCGAATCGCGGTTTTCAGGTACGGCCGCTCGCCGGCGCGGAATTGGACGAAGTGTTCACGCTGCGACTGCAAATCGAACCCATTGCCGTGGCGCGGGGCGCGAAGCTCGCGGGCGCCTCCGATCAAGCCGCGGCGCGCGGTGCCCTGGAGCAGTTGAATGATGCAACGAGCGCCGGCGAATTCGCCTCATCCGGGCAGCTCAATCGCGCCTTTCATCTGTTGCTCACCGTGCCGCGCCTGCAGCCCGTGGCGGCCGAGATCTTGAGCCGGCTGCACACCCTCGCGCAGCGCTATGTGCAAGCCCATCTGCGTCCCGAAGGCCGGGCAAACCGCGCGACGCGCGAGCATGCCGCACTCTTGCGGGCATGGAGCGCAGGAAAATCACGGGAAGCGCGCGCTCTCATGCAGGCGCATATCAAGTCGACCCACGACGATCTCAAAGGACGTCTGCGCGGCTAAGACTGTGTACAATGCGGCGCCTGCGCGCTTACACTTTTATAAGGCATCCTAAATGCCGATTGCACCATGAGTCTGTTGTTTCGAATCAATGCCGCGCTGGGCGGCGTATTCTTGATTGCCGCGCTGCTCGCAGGCTACGTCTGCTGGGCCATGCTGGAAGCCAATTCCCAGCGCGAAGTGCTTGCCGAGGCAGGGTTGATGATGGATAGCGCCGCCGCCGTGCGCACTTATACTGCAAATGAGATTTTGCCGCTGATTTCGGCGCGCATGAAGGATGAGTTTCCGCCGCAAAGCGTGCCTTCCTATGCGGCAACGCAGAATTTTCTGAAGTTTCACGAACATCATCCCGAGTACGCCTACAAGGAAGCGACGCTCAACCCGACCAATCCCCGCGATCGCGCCGCGGATTGGGAGAGCGACATCATTCAGCGGTTTCGCAATGATTCGCAGACGCAACAAGTCGTCGGCGTGCGCGACACCCCCATGGGAAGATCCCTGTATCTCGCACGGCCGATCCGAGCCAAGCCGGAGTGTCTCGTTTGCCACAGCACGCCCGCGGCGGCACCGGCCAGCTTGATCGCGCGCTACGGCGGCGACAACGGCTTTGGTTGGCAGCCGAACGAAGTCGTGGCCGCGCAGGTGGTGTCCGTGCCTTTTGCCAGCGCGGCATCCAATGCCGGCAAGGAATTCCGCGCATTCATGATCTTGCTGGCGGCGGTATTTGCCGCCGCGTTCGGGGTGGTGAATATTTTGCTGTACCGCTTGGTGGTGCGGCCGGTCCGGCGCATCGCGGCGGTTGCGGATCGGGTGAGTCTCGGCGACACCTCGACGGAAGATTTCCCGGCGGGGGGCGCCACGGAGATCGCTTCCGTAGCGCGCTCGTTCGAGCGCATGCGCAAGAGCCTCGAGAAGGCGCTGCGCCTGCTGGGGACTTAAAGAGCCATGGAGCGCGATGTTTTCATCAGTTACTCGCAGCCGGACTATGATTGCGCCGTGGAATTGGTGGCCCGCGTCGAACGGGAAGGCATAAATTGCTGGATCGCGCCGCGCGATATTGCACCCTCGGCAGACTGGGCGGCGGAAATCATCGACGCCATTTCCAATTCGCGCGTGATGATTTTAGTCTTCTCTGCGAGCAGCAACGCCTCGCCCCAGGTGCGCCGCGAGGTGGAGCGCGCGGTGCATAAGCAAGTCAGCATATTGCCGTTTCGCATCGAGAACGTGCTGCCCTCCAAGAGCCTGGAATATTTCTTGAGCGCTCAACATTGGCTGGACGCATTTCCGCCGCCGCGCGAGCCGCACTATGCGCGGCTGTGCGACTATCTTAGGGCTCACCTGGCGCGGCCGTCGCCGCCGGACACTGCCGCCACGCAGCCGGCGCCGGTTCTGGGGGCCGCAGCGCCGCTGGAACCCTCTGAGGTGGTGCGCATCGAGCGGCTGCTGGCCGGCTATATCGGCCCCATTGCCAGGCACTTGGTGAAGACCGCCGCCTCTCGAGCACCCAATCTCGAGGAACTCGTGCGTCAGGTCGCGACGGAACTGGAAACCGAGACCGACCGGCACGAATTCACCCAGCGTTGGCGCACCCAGGCACCGCATCGCTAGTTGTCATCGCGCTGCGGCAATTCCTTGATGCCATCCGCGACGATCAGAGCGGAGAGCTGCTGTTCATCGGCTCGATGCTGAATCCCAGCTGATCCTGAGCTGAAAAGCGGCTCCCTTGAGGCTTATTGCCGCCCGTAAACCGCTGTATGTTAACTCCGTCGCGGTCCTTGAGTGGGGCCACGGCCTATATTTGCGGCTGGCACACGGGTGGGATGGTGGCAAATGGCATTGAGCGAAGAACAAGCCAAGTCTTACATGGTCAAGCTGCTCGGCGCCATGACGCGCGCCGGCGGGTCTGACCTGTTCGTCTCGAAGGACTTCCCGCCAAGCATGAAGATCCAGGGGAAGATGCAGCCGCTGGCGACCCAAAAACTCACCGCCGATGTGACGCGCGAACTCGCGCACTCGATCATGAGCGAGCGCCAACGCGCCGAGTTCGCCAAGGAGCTGGAATGCAACTTCTCCCTGGCCATTCCGGATCTGGCGCGGTATCGGGTCAATGTATTCATGCAGCAGCTGAACGTCGGCCTGGTCATTCGCACCATCCCCAATGAAATGCCGACTTTCGAACAGTTGGGATTACCCGAGACCTTCAAGGAAATCGTCATGACCAAGCGCGGCATGGTGCTGGTCGTCGGCGCCACCGGCTCGGGTAAATCGACCTCGCTGGCCGCGATGATCGATCATCGCAACCGTTCCTCGCCGGGCCATATCGTCACCATCGAGGACCCGGTGGAGTTCATCCACCAGTCGCAGATGTCGCTGATGACGCACCGCGACGTCGGCATCGACACGCATTCCTGGCATCACGCCCTGAAAAATACGCTGCGCCAGGCGCCCGATGTGATTTTAATCGGCGAGGTCCGCGATGCCGAAACCATGGAGCACGCCATTTCGTTTGCCGAGACCGGGCACTTGTGCATGAGCACGCTGCATTCCAACAGCGCCAGTCAAACCCTCGACCGCATCATCAATTTCTTCCCCGAGGAGCGGCGCAAGCAGCTGCTCATGGATCTGTCGAGCAATCTCAAGAGCATCATTTCCCAGCGTTTGGTGCGCAAGGAAGACGGCAGCGGCCGCATTGCCGCGATCGAAATCCTGCTCAACACGCCGATCGTCTCCGACAAGCTCTTGAAGGGCGAGTTTCACGAGCTCAAGGAGATCATGGGCAAGTCGCAGGAGCAGGGCATGCGCACCTTCGATTGGTCGCTGTTCGAGCTGTACAACAACGGCGTCATCGACTACGACGAAGCGATCCGCAATGCCGACTCCGCCAATGAGCTGCGCCTCAACATCAAGCTCAACAGCAAGCGCCCGCCGCCGTCGAATACCGGCATTTACCATCAGCTGAGCTGATTTTTGCCATTCCGGCGATATTTCGCTAGAATGAAAAGGTATAAATTATTTCTGTAGGCATTCATGCCGCGTGCCCATGCCAAGTCGAAACCCGAGCCGCGCCTGGTCTTGACCGGCGCGGTGCTGCGCGCCTGCGCGCTGCTGGAAATAACGCAATCGAGTCTTGCGCAAATTCTCGGCTTGAGCGCCTCGACCATCTCGCGCATGGCCAATGGGGCCTACACCCTGGATGATCAAAAAAAGGAGTGGGAGCTTGGCGCGCTATTCGTGCGTTTGTTCCGCTCGCTGGACGCGGTGATCGGCTCCAACGATTCCGCCGCGCGGCACTGGCTCCGCGGCGAGAACAGCGCGCTCAAGGCCAAGCCGGTCGATTTGATACGCAGCACCGAGGGGTTGGTTCGTGTCGTCCAATATTTGGACGCCGCCCGCGGTCGCCTCTGAGGCGGATCGGGCTACGCGGCGGCTGTGGCGGGCCGTCGAGGCCCAACACATCGCTTCGACCTTGCGTCTGGTGGCGAACCTCGAGGAGCAGCTGCTGCTCGAGCGCATCTTGGACAAAAGCAAGCCTGCGCTGCCGAAGGAGGCTGCCGACCTGCACTATTTGTTGGCGACGCCGTTTCGCTATGTCTCACCGATCGGCTCGCGATTCCGCGCGGCGGCGGATGCGGGCGTCTGGTATGGGGCGGAAAAAGAGCGCACCGCCTGCGCGGAATTGGGATTCTGGCGCTGGCGCTTTCTGATGGATTCCGCCGGGTTGGACAGCCTAGGTCCCTCGCCGCAGACCGTATTTCGCGCGGGGATCGATGGCCGGATGATCGATCTGACCGAGGCTCCCTTCAAGCGCGCCCGTTCCGACTGGACGAATCCCAATGATTACAGCGCCTCACAGCGCTTCGCTCAGGTTGCACGGCAGGCCAAGGTCGATGCGATCCGCTATGAGTCGGTGCGCGATCCCGAGCATGCGGGCGCGGTCGCCGTGTTGAGTCCCCGCTGCTTCAAGCCGCGCCTTCCCTTGGAGCAACACGTTTGGCTGCTCACGGTCCGGCCCGAGGCGGCGATTTGGCAGCGCGAGGGTGAGAACCATGAGTTTCTGGCGAAGGACTGGCGGCGATGACGCGAATGTTGCGGTGCGAGTACAATCCGCTGCACATACTTTATCCTCGGCTCAGACTTCTGAAGGAGCACTCTTGGGTCGGAATTTCAGCAGCGACCATGTCGCTCCGGCATGCGATGCCATCCTGTCCGCCGTGCACAAGGCGAACGAAGGCTTCGTTACCTCTTACGGCGGCGATGAGCTGACGGCCAAACTGCAGTCCGTTGCGAGCGAGTTATTCGAAAAGCAGGTCGCGGTATTTCCGGTCACCAGCGGCACCGCGGCCAACGCGCTGGCGCTGTCGCAAATCGTTCCCACCTTTGGTGCAATTTATTGCTATGAAGGGGCGCACATCGTCACCGACGAGTCCGGCGCGCCCGGATTCTTCACCGGCGGCGCTCAGCTGATCGGTTTTCCGGCAGCCGACGGCAAGATTCGCCCGGAGCAGCTGACCAAGGCGGTTGCGTTTGCGGAGGACCTTGGGATCCATCACGTCAAGCCGGGCGCCGTGACATTGACTCAAGCGACGGAGTGGGGAACGGTTTACGGTCTTGCGGAGCTGGCCGCGATCAGCGCCGCGGCTCGCCGGCATGGCCTGCCCGTGCATATGGACGGTGCGCGCTTCGCCAACGCGATGGCGCATTTAGGCTGCACGCCCGCGCAGGCGACCTGGAAATGCGGCGTCGATGTGCTCTCGCTGGGCGCCACCAAGAATGGAGCCCTCGGCGCCGAAGCGGTGGTGTTTTTCGATCCCGCCATGGCGCGGGATTTCGAGCGGCGCCGCAAGCGCGCCGGCCATTTGATGGCGAAGCTCCGCTTCGTCAGCGCGCAGCTGATTGCGTATCTGAAGAATGAGCTGTGGCTCAACAACGCTCGCCATGCCAACGCCATGGCGCTGCGCATGGCCGAGGGCTTGAAGGGCGTTGCGGGCGCGCGGCTGCTGCATCCGGTGCAGGCGAATGAATTGTTCGTGGTGGTGCCTGAGGAAACGGCGCGCGGCTTGGAGATGCAGGGCTTTGATTTCTATCGCTGGCCGCTGCACAAGCCCGAGTCCGGCGTGACCATTCGTCTGGTGACCTGCTACGCGACGGCGAGCAGCGACGTCGATGAATTTCTGGCGGCCGCGGCTGGATCGGGCCTTGCATGATAGAGGCCGCCCAGGCGTACGCAGATGCGATCTTGCCGATTGATGAGGAGACTGCGCACGTGTGGGGCCGCTTAAGGGTTCCGGATCCTGAAAATCCGTTGGATAAGCAGATCGCGGCTACAGCTCTCATACACGATCTAACGGTGGTAACGCGAAATACGGAACATTTTTCGCCCACGGGCGTGCGGCTCGAGAATCCGTTTGCGTGAGTCTAGACAGATGGGATGAGTTCCCTTGAACGATGTCGATTGCATCGTGATCGGCGCCGGGGTCATCGGCCTGGCCGTTGCCCGTTCGCTGGCGCGCACCGGCCGGGAGGTATTCATTCTCGAGCGCGAGCGCCGGTTCGGCATGCACACCAGCTCTCGCAACAGCGAAGTGATTCATGCCGGCATCCACTACGAGCCTAATTCGCTCAAGGCGCGCCTCTGCGTTGCCGGCCGCGACCTGCTGTACGCCTATTGCGCCGAGCGCGGCATCCCGCATCGCCGCTGCGGCAAGTTCACCGTCGCGACCAGCGCTGCTCAGGTGGCGACACTGGAGAAAATTGCCGCCAACGCCCGCTTGAGCGGCGTCCAGGACTTGACGTGGCTGGACGGCAGCCAAGCGCGGCGTGCCGAGCCGCAGCTGCAGTGCGTTCGCGCGCTTGCTTCGCCATCCACGGGGATCATCGACTCGCACAGCCTGATGCAGGCGCTGCTGGCGGATGCCGAAGCGGCCGGCGCCACCATCGCCTATGGCACCGCGGTTAGCGCCCTGCGTCCGACGCCCGGCGGTATTGAGCTTGCGGTTAACGAGGATCGTAAACCGGCGGCTCGAGCCCGCATGGTCGTCAATTCCGCAGGATTGCAGTCGGATCAAGTCGCCGCTTGCATCGAGGGCTTCCCCTCGAAGCACATTCCGAAGATCGGTTTTGCCAAGGGCAGTTATTTTTCCCTGTCGGGTGCAGCGCCGTTTTCGCGCTTGGTGTACCCGGTGCCTAAGCCCGGCGGTCACCTAGGCATTCACATGACCCTCGATTTGAGCGGCGCCGCGCGCTTTGGCCCCGACACCGAGTGGGTCGAACGCATCGACTATGCCGTCGATCCGACACGCGTCACGCTGTTCGCCGCAGTGATCCGCGAGTATTGGCCGGCATTGGATGCGTCTCGGCTGTATCCAGCTTACGCCGGCATCCGTCCGAAGCTTACCGCCCTGAATGAGGCGAGCCGTGATTTTTTGATTTCGGGCCCGCAATCTCATGGCGTGCCCGGCGTCGTGAATCTCTTCGGCATGGAGTCGCCGGGACTGACCGCCTCGCTGGCAATCGGGAACTACATTGCGGGGATGGCGGATTGATCGCGAGGGCGTTCTTGTGCTGCAATGCCTCCCGCCAAAAACTTGAACAGCCATCCGAGGCCTGCAAAAAATGCGATACCCGTACCCGATGATCCGATCCACAACGATTCAATCCACAACTGCGCGCCTGCTCGCTGCCGGTATGGCCGCTTGGTTGAGCATTGGGCCGGCCGCCGCCGCCGATGCACCCGCGGCACCGGGCGTCACGGCTTTGCTCTGCGGCCGCCTGATCGATACCGCCGCCGGCAAGATGCTGGGGGAAAGCACGATCGTGATTGAAGCCGGTCGCGTGCGCGAGGTGATAAACGGCTTGCAGGCACCGGCCGGTGCGAAAGCCATCGACCTGAAGAATCAGACCTGCATGCCCGGACTGATCGACAGCCATACGCATATTACCGGTCAGACCAGCCGCAGCGAATATGTGGACCGCTTTCACTGGAATGTGGCCGATTACGCCATCCGCTCCACGGTGTACGCACGCCGCACGCTGCTGGCGGGTTTCACCACCATTCGCAATTTGGGCGACGGCGCCAATGAATCGGCGGCGCTGCGCAACGCCATCAATGCCGGCATCGTCCCGGGTCCGCGCATCTTCACCGCTGGCAAGGCGATCGGCACCACCGGCGGACACGCCGATCCCACCAACGGCTTTCGCCAGGACTTGGCGAAGGATTTGGGTCCGGTGGACGGCATCATCAACGGACCGGAGGACGCGGTCAAAGCGGTACGCGAGCATTACAAGCTCGGCGACGATGTGATCAAGATCATGCCCTCGGGCGGGGTGCTCGACGAGGGCGCCAGCGGCGACAACTCGCAGATGACGCTCGAGGAGATTCGCGCGGTGGTCGCGACGGCCAAGGACTATGGATTCGCGGTGGCCGCGCATGCGCACGGCGCCGAGGCCATCAAGCGCGCGGTCCTCGGGGGCGTGGATTCCATCGAACACGGCACCTACATGGACGCCGAGGACATGAAGCTGATGGTGGAACACGGCACGTACTATGTGCCGACCATCATCGCCGGTGATTTTGTGGCGCGGCAGGCGAAGGTGCCGGGCTACTACCCGCCGCAGATCGCAGCCAAGGCAGCGGCCATCGGTCCTTTGATTCAGGCCACCGCGGGCCGCGCATACAAGGCGCACGTGAAAATCGCATTCGGTACGGACGCGGCCGTATATCCGCACGGCGAGAATGCACATGAGTTCGAGCTGATGGTGGGCGCGGGTATTCCGCCGATGTATGCCATCCAAGCGGCGACCGTGAATGCCGCTAACCTGCTGCGGCATGACAAGGATTTGGGTTCAGTGACGGCCGGCAAAATTGCCGATGTGGTCGCCGTGCCCGGCAATCCCATCGATGACATCAGCCTGATGAAGCGCGTGAGCTTCGTGATGAAGGACGGTGTGGTCTACAAATTAAATTCGGTGCCGGTCGATACCGCGCTCTAGGGCCAAGGCGACTCTCGGCCAAGGTGGCGCTAGGCCGACGCGGCGGCGCGCACGCCGTGCTGGCCGCGCACAAGGTTGATTTCCGCGTTCAGCGCGGCGGCGGCGGCACGAATCGCCGCTGCGCTGCCGCCGCCGGCGTAGATGATGCTGCGCGAGGCGCTGATCAGGAGGCCAAAGCCGCGCGCGTCCAATCCGGCGGCGAGCACGGCCTGAAGGTCGCCGCTTTGCGCACCGATGCCCGGCACCAGAAACGTCACGTCCGGATGCGCCGCGCGCAGCTCTGCCATTTCCGCCGGCGCCGTCGCGCCGACGACCAGCATACAATTGCCGAATTGATTCCACGGCCCGGTGGCGCGCCGTGCGACGTGACGGTATAGCGGCAGTCCCTCCAGCATCAGATTCTGAAAATCCGCGGCGCCGGAATTGCTGGTGCGGCACAGGACGAGCGCACCCCGATCCCGGCGCGCGAGGAAGGGCCGCACCGAGTCCTCGCCCATGTACGGGTTGACCGTGACGGCATCCGCGCCGTAGCGATCGAAGGCCTCGCGCGCATACGCTTCGGCCGTGTTGCCGATGTCGCCGCGCTTGGCGTCGAGTATCACCAATGCCGACGGCGCGCGTTCGCGAATGTAGCGAATGCTCAAATCCAACTGATCTTCCGCGCCCAGCGCGCTGTAGAAGGCAATCTGCGGTTTGTATGCCGCCGCAATGTCGAATGTCGCGTCGATCACGCGGCGATCGAACTGGTGCAGCCGCAGTGAGGCGGGAGCAAGATCGGCAGGCAACTTATTGAGGTCCGGATCAAGCCCTACGCAGAGCAGACTGGCGCTGCTTTCAAGGGCTAATTTAAGCCTTTCGGCGAAGGGTCGGGACACGCCACATGATACCAAGCCGGCGTGAGCTTGTACGAGCGTTGCGCTGCCATTAGGGAGTATGCTTCGGGGCTACCTGTGAGAGATGCATTGCCCAGCAAGACTCGTACCGGACCGCGATTGGTGCTGCAACCGGCGAGTCGCCGGGCCGCGCGCCATACCAACAGCAGCGCGCTGAAGCGTTTCTTCGCCATCGCCGATTCCTGGGAATTGTCGCCGCTGCAGCAATGCCGTCTGCTCAAAATTCCATCGCCCCAAGTGCTGCAGCGCTACCGCCTGGGCCAAGCGCCGCGGCTCTCCGCCACGCAACAAGAAAGGGCGGCGCTCATCGCCAACATCCAGTACTCGCTGATGGCGGAAGCGGGACCTAAGGATCGAGCCTGGGCCTGGGTGCACGCGCCCGCGGCACGCGCGCCCTTCGATGGCGACTCGCCGCTCTACTTCATGCTGGAAAACGGCCTGCCGGCCTTGCGCGAAGTGGCTCGCCTTCTGGTTCGCGAAAGCGAACCCCGTTAGCTATAATGCCGGGGCTAAATCAGACGCGAATGTGGCGGAATTGGTAGACGCGCCAGACTTAGGATCTGGTGGGGCAACCCGTGCGAGTTCGAGTCTCGCCTTTCGCACCACCGCATTCTTATCGCCAATCCAACGAGGACAGTCATGCAGGTTTCCGTCGAGAGTATCGGCAAGCTAGAGCGCCGCATGCAAGTGCAGGTGCCGGCCGAACGCGTGAGCCAGGAAATTGCCGCGCGCCTGAAGAGCATCAGCCGCACCGCGCGCTTGAACGGCTTTCGTCCGGGCAAGGCACCGCTCAAGGTCATCCGGCAGCAATTCGGCAGCCAGGTGCACCGCGAGGTGATCGGCGAGTTGCTCCAGTCCAGCTACGCCGAAGCGGTGACGCAGAAGCAGCTCGCGCCGGCGGGCAATCCACGCATCGAACCGCAGAGCATGGACGAAGGCGAGGACCTGAAATATGTCGCCACCTTCGAGGTGTTCCCCGATGTGGCGCTGCAGCCGATGGAGCAGCTGGAAGTCGACCGCATCGCCGCCGAGGTCACCGAGAGCGACATCGACGCGATGATCGAGCGCCTGCGCAAGCAGCAAATGAAGTATGTCGCGGCGAATCGTGCCGCAGCAAAAGGCGACAAGGTGAGCATCGATTTCGACGGCTCGATCGACGGGGTGAGCTTTGCCGGCGGCAAGGGCGAAAATGTTGCCATCATCTTGGGCGAGGGCCGGATGCTGCCGGACTTGGAAGAGGGACTGATCGGTACGATGCCAGGCGAAAAACGCAGCGTCACCGTGAATTTTCCGCATGACTACCGTGCGGCGGAACTGGCGGGCAAGCAGGCTATTTTCGCGGCCGGCATCAAGTCGGTCGAGGAACCGGTGCTGCCGGAGATCGATGAGGAATTCTTCAAGGCATTCGGCGTGACTGAAGGCGGTTTGCCGAAATTGCGCGAGGACGTCGCGGCCAATATGCGCCGCGAACTCGAGCAGGCGCTGCGCAACCGCAACAAAGCCGCGGTGATGGAGCAGCTTTACGCCGCGAATCCGACCGACGTGCCCAACGTACTGCTCGAGGGCCAGATTCGCGATATGCAGGTCGAGGCGATGCGCCGTGCGGGCGCCAAAGATGCCTCGCAGGCGCCGCCACGCGAGCCCTTCATCGAACCGGCGCGCCGCCGCGTGGTGCTCGGGCTGCTCTTGAACGATGTGATCCGCAAGGAAAACCTCGTCGTGGATCGCGCCCGAGTGAATGAGCGCTTGGACGAAATGGTGTCCGCCTATGGCGATGCGGGTGCGATGAAGCGCGCCTATATGCAAAACGCCGAAGCCATGCGCCAGGTAGAGGGCCTCGCGCTGGAAGACCAAGCCGTGGATTGGATCCTTAGCGTAGCCAAAGTGCGCGAGGTGAAGTCGACGTTCAGGGAATTGATGAATTTTGAGGCTTGATGGCACACATTTAACTTGAAAAGATGTTAAGAAGGCCTCAGAAAGCCAACGGGTTCGGTTACAGTCAATTTAAAGGCCTAAAGCATGACCACGCGCGCATTGAATTTGGTTCCCATGGTGGTGGAGCAAACCGCCCGAGGCGAGCGGGCCTACGACATCTATTCGCGGCTGCTGAAGGAACGCTTGATTTTCATCGTGGGTCCGGTCGAGGACTACATGGCGAATTTGATCGTTGCGCAACTGCTATTTCTGGAATCCGAAAATACCGAGAAAGACATCGCGATCTACATCAACTCGCCGGGCGGCTCGGTGAGCGCGGGTCTTGCGATCTACGACACGATGCAATTCATCAAGCCGGACGTGAGCACGATTTGCGTGGGCCTCGCCGCCTCGATGGGAGCGGTGCTGCTCGCGGGCGGCGCCGCCGGCAAGCGCTACTCGCTGCCGAACTCGAAAATCATGATTCACCAACCATCCGCCGGCTTCCAGGGCCAGGCCTCGGACATCGACATCCACGCCCGCGACGTCTTGGAGACCAAGGTGCGCTTGAACGCGATATTGGCCAAGCACACCGGGCAGACGGTCGATCGCATCAAGCAAGACAGCGACCGGGACAACTTTATGACCGCTGAGCAAGCCCGGACCTATGGAATAGTGGATTCCATGCTTGAAAAACGCGGCGAACTTCCCGTTAAGGCCTGAGTGGCGCCTGATTTGACGTCGCGCCGCGCACTGCGGAACCTAGGTCACGCCCCTAAAGACCTTATCTTTGCGCGCGGGTTGCCGGGTGCTATATAGTCTCTACTGCAGCTGCGTTGCGGGCCTTCCAGGGGCCTGCAGCACGGTCAACTTGAGGACAGCATGAGCGAAGATTCGCGCGGCAAACATGATGACGGCAAGCTGTTGTACTGTTCTTTCTGCGGAAAGAGCCAACACGAGGTTCGGAAGCTCATCGCCGGGCCGAGCGTCTTCGTCTGCGATGAATGCGTCGAGCTGTGCAACGACATAATCCGCGAGGAGCTGGAAGAGCGCGCCGAGCGCACCCGCGATAAGCTCCCCAAGCCCCAGGAAATCAAGAAAGTCCTCGATGAATATGTCATCGGCCAGGAACGCGCCAAGCGGGTCCTGTCGGTAGCCGTCTACAACCACTACAAGCGGCTGCAGACGCGCGGTGCGGAAGGCGTGCGTTCGCGCGACGATGTGGAACTCGCGAAGAGCAATATCCTGCTGATCGGGCCGACGGGGTCCGGCAAGACATTGCTGGCCGAAACTTTGGCGCGCTTGCTCAACGTCCCCTTTACCATCGCCGATGCCACCACCTTGACGGAAGCCGGTTATGTCGGCGAGGACGTCGAGAACATCATTCAGAAGCTGCTGCAGAAATGCGACTACGACGTCGAGAAGGCGCAGACCGGCATCGTCTACATCGACGAGATCGACAAAATCTCGCGTAAGTCGGATAACCCCTCGATCACCCGCGACGTATCGGGCGAGGGCGTGCAGCAGGCGCTGCTCAAGCTCATCGAGGGCACGATCGCCTCGGTGCCGCCGCAGGGCGGCCGCAAGCACCCGCAGCAGGAATTCCTGCAGGTCGACACGACGAATATCCTGTTCATTTGCGGCGGTGCGTTTGCGGGCCTTGAAAAGATCATCATGAACCGCACCCACAAGAGCGGTATCGGCTTCGTCGCCGAGGTGCGCGAGCACAATGCCCGGCCGCACGGCAACGACGTGTTCCACGACACGGAGCCCGAGGATTTGATCAAGTACGGCTTGATTCCGGAATTCGTCGGCCGCCTGCCGGTGGTCGCGACGCTGGAAGAGCTGGATGAAGATGCGCTGATATCGATCCTGATGCAGCCGAAGAACGCGCTCACCAAGCAATATCGCAAGCTGTTCGACATGGAGGGCGTGGAACTGGATTTCCGCGAAGAGGCGCTGCGGTCGGTGGCGCGCAAGGCCATGCAACGCAAGACGGGCGCGCGGGGCTTGAGAACAATTCTTGAAAATGTGCTGTTGGACACGATGTACGACTTGCCGTCGTTGCGAAATGTGCAGAAAGTAGTCGTCGACGAGCAAGTGATCGAAGGCCACAGCAAGCCCTACATCATTCACCGCACCGAGGAGACTCGGTTGGTGGCTCCAGTTGAGGAACAGCGGCGCCCGACGGGCTCGGACCATCTTTGAGACGAGCTTGAAACCACTTCCGGCGGCCCGCATGTACTCTGAGGCGATTTGTACGTGCCACAACCTAGAAGGCCAGCCTAGTGAGCGATGAACCCTTAAGCCTTGCCCCTGAAATCCTGCCGCCCGCGGGCGCCACGCCGGTATTGCCGCTGCGCGATGTGGTGGTGTACCCGCACATGGTGATTCCGCTGTTCGTCGGGCGCGAGAAATCCATCGTGGCGCTGGATTTGGCCATGAAGGCCGACAAGCGGATTCTCTTGGTCGCCCAGAAACAGGCCGATGTCGACGATCCGAAGCCCGATGATCTGTACCGGGTGGGCACGATCGCGACCATCCTGCAGCTTCTGAAGCTGCCGGACGGCACCGTGAAGGTCCTGGTCGAGGGCGTCGACCGGGCCAACATCGAAAAGTTGACCGAAGGCGACTTCTTCTCGGCGGAAGTGGTGCCGTTGCCGGATCAGGAACGCTATGAAGAGCGCGAAATGGACGTCTTGACCCGTTCCGTCATCACCCAGTTCGAACAATATGTCAAATTGAACAAGAAGGTGCCCCCGGAGATCCTGACCTCCCTCGCGGGCATCGAGCAGGCCGGCCGCTTGGCGGACACTGTTGCAGCGCACATGTCCCTGAAGCTCTCCGAGAAACAGAAAGTGCTGGAAATCCCGGACGTGCGCAAGCGCCTCGAGCATATGCTCGCCGTCATCGAGGGCGAGATGGACGTGCTGCAGATCGAAAAGCGCATCCGCGGGCGCGTCAAGCAGCAGATGGAGAAGAGCCAGCGTGAGTACTACCTGAATGAGCAGATGAAGGCCATTCAGAAGGAATTGGGCGAGCTGGACGATGCCCCGAATGAAATCGGCGAACTCGAGAAGCGCATCAAGGCGGCGGGCATGCCCAAGGAGGCGCGCGAGAAGGCGAATTCCGAGCTGGCCAAGCTGAAGTTGATGTCGCCCATGTCGGCCGAAGCGACGGTGGTGCGCAACTACATCGACTGGCTGGTGAAGTCGCCCTGGAAAAAGCGCAGCAAGGTGCACCTCGACATTGCGGCCGCGGAGAAAGTGCTCGAGGCCGATCACTATGGCTTGGAGAAGGTCAAGGAGCGCATCGTCGAGTACCTCGCGGTGCAGCAGCGCGTCAAGAATCTGCGCGGACCGATCCTGTGTTTGGTAGGGCCCCCGGGCGTCGGCAAGACCTCTCTCGGCCAAAGCGTGGCCCGCTCGACCAATCGCAAGTTCGTGCGCATGTCGTTGGGCGGCGTGCGCGACGAGGCGGAAATCCGCGGTCACCGGCGCACCTATATCGGCTCGATGCCCGGCAAGATCATTCAAAACCTCGCCAAGTGCGGGGTGCGCAATCCCTTGTTCCTGCTCGACGAAGTCGACAAGATGTCCACGGATTTTCGCGGCGACCCGTCATCGGCGCTGCTCGAAGTGCTCGATCCTGAGCAGAACAGCACCTTCAACGATCACTATCTCGAGGTCGACTTCGACCTGTCCGAGGTGATGTTCGTGTGCACGGCCAACAGCCTCAACATTCCGGCGCCGCTCTTGGATCGCATGGAAGTCATCCGCATCCCGGGCTACACCGAGGATGAGAAGCAGAATATCGCGCGGCGCTACCTGCTGCCTAAGCAGGTCAAGCAAAACGGCTTGAAACCCGACGAGCTGGTGGTGGACGACATCGCGATTCAAGACATGATTCGCTTCTACACGCGCGAAGCCGGCGTGCGCAACCTGGAGCGCGAGATCTCCAAGATCGGCCGCAAAGCCGTGAAGCAGCTGCTGCTGGCGCCCACGGAAAAGACCGTGATCGTGGATACGAACAATCTCGATAAGTACCTGGGCGTGCGCCGCTTCCGCTACGGCAAGGCCGAGGAAAGCAACCGCATCGGCCAGGTCACGGGATTGGCATGGACCGAGGTCGGCGGCGAACTATTGACCATCGAAGCGGCCGTCGTGAACGGCAAGGGCAAGCTCACGCACACCGGCCAGCTCGGCGAGGTGATGCAGGAATCCATTCAAGCCGCCATGACGGTGGTGCGCAGCCGTTCCGCCATGCTGGGATTGGATGTGGATTTCTATCAGCGCGCGGATGTGCACATTCACGTGCCCGAAGGCGCGACGCCGAAGGATGGCCCGAGCGCCGGTGTCGGCATGGCGACCGCGCTGATCTCCGCGCTCACCAAAATTCCGGTGCGCTCGGATGTCGCGATGACCGGCGAGATCACGCTGCGCGGCGAAGTGCTGCCGATCGGCGGACTGAAAGAGAAGCTGCTGGCGGCACACCGCGGCGGCATCACGACGGTGCTGATTCCCGACGACAACACCAAGGATCTGGCCGAGATTCCCGACAACATCAAGGAAAAACTCGACATCCGTTCGGTGAAATGGATCGACGAGGTTCTGCAGGTCGCCTTGACGCACATGCCGGCATCACTGCCGGCGCCGGCGGATCCTGCCAAACCGCCGGAGGCGATTGCCGGGGAGAAAAAGCGACGCGCCGGCCGTGTCAAGACGCCGGTGCTGGCGCATTAGCGCCGTAAGGCGATCGCCGCACAAAGGTCCCGCTCCCGTCTGACGCGCAGCAAGCTCAGCGGCAGGAGCAGCAGCACACTGAGCCAATTCATCGATCCACCGCCGTGGATGGAACCGCGTGCGTTCGAAATGATTTTGACGTTCGCCGTACCTTCGCGCACCGCGCTCTCGAAAGCGGTGAGGGCGCCGTCGAAGTGATCGATCATCTGCTGGGTTGCGGCCGTATAGCCGTCGATCGACGTTTCGCGCAAGCGGCGATTCTCATTCACCAGCGCAACCGTGCCGTGGCGGTTATCGAAGCCGCCCGCGCGCAGCACGAGCGAATGCGTGGCCGGATCGACCACCGCCAGATCCACGAGCGTGGACACATCGTGACGCGTGCCTTTGATCACGTAGGCACCCACGATGGTCAGGTAACCCAAGGACCAGTGGTTGTCGTCCTCGTGCGCGACCTGGTCGTACGACACGAGAGCCATAAGATCGATTCCGTAGAGCCGCTGCACGCCCTCGAGGCCTTCGAAGCCGCGCTTGCCTTGCAGATAATAGTCCGGGATCACCACGATCTCGGCGATGAATTTCCGGGATACGAAGCGCTCGCGAATCTCCTGCAGGAGCGCTTCCTTGTGCGCGGCATCCAGCGCGTTGCCCGCTTCCGAGTTCGACGGCAGGAACGCGAGTCCCACGCGCAGCGGCAGGTGCAGTTGCGGCTGCGAATCCTGCGGCGGCGGCGCGGCGCCGTTGGGATAGAGAAAGCCCACCAGGCTGGTGGAATTTTGCGAATGCTTTTGACAGGCCGACAGGCATGTCAACTCGGCGCAGCCGCTCAAACCGGCCATCGCCACCGCTAAAGCCAATCCCGTGTAAAAGCGCATAAGCCCTCCGTTGCTGAACGCCGGGTAACGTAAGGGTCGGTACCTTATTCAGCAACCTTTTCCGGTCATGTAGCATCTTTTCAGACTATTGGTATCGATAAATGATACTTTTGGGTTGAGGAGCACCCCATGGCAGACCAAGCGTTGATCGTCGCCGAACTGAAACGCGCGCTGCGGGAACGCGGCCTGACTTATGCCGCCGTTGCGGAAAAGCTTTCTTTGAGCGTCGCGACCGTCAAGCGGCTGTTTTCACGCGGCGACTTGTCGCTCGGGCGTGTCGACCAGATCTGCGAACTGCTTGAAACCGGACTCGCTGAGATCGCCGCACGTGCGCGCGACCGGCCCACGTCTGCGCAGCTGACGCTGGCGCAGGAACACGAGATCGTGTCGGACCCGAGGCTATTCCTGATGGCCTGGCTGGTGCTGAATCGCGCACCGCTCGAGGACATCGTGCGCTCGTATCGGTTCACCGAACGGGAGGTGTTGAAGTATTTCTATCGCTTGGATGAACTGAAGGTCATCGAACTGCAGCCCGGCAACCGCGTACGGCTCCTGGTCAACCGGCATTTCAGCTGGCGTGCCGGCGGTCCGGTGCAGCGCTATATCCACCAAAAGCTGCTGCGGGAGTTCACGGCCGGTAACTTTGCAGCGCAAAGCGAGGAGTTTCTGTTTCACGGCGGCGAGGTTTCCGCGGCCGCATTGCGCGACCTGAAGCAGGTGTTGCGAAATGCGGCGCGTCAGTGCGCCGAAATCATCGAGGGCGACCGCGGTCCGCGCGAACAGCGCCACGGCGCGGCCTTCGTGCTGGCCTTGCGCCCGTGGAAATACAGCGGATTCCACCAATTCGAGCGCGAGCCGTGCGAGCGCGAGGCGCGCAGCGCGCGGCCTACCGATTGAAGATCAAGACGTGTACCATCATTTGTTTCGCCATCGCGGCGATTCCCGAAGCGGTTTCTTCAGCGGTTCAAACGTGACAGCATCGAAATTCGCCGCGTTATGCGGGTTGGCATGGATCGTCGCGGCCGGTGTCGCGCGCGCCGACGGCGTAACCGCCTACATCCCCTTGAACCTCGAACCGGAAATGGAACGGCAGATCGAGCGCGTTCTCATTCTGGCGAATGAGCCGGTCTTGAAGCGGCCGTTTGCGGTGGCACTGGTGCAATTGGCGCTGCCTGAGGCATGCCGGGTCGACAAGCCGCTCTGCGAACGCGTGCGCCGGTATCTTCAACGCTATTCGCATGATTATGCGGTCACGCACGCCAGCGTCACGGGCTCGATGACCCACGGCGCGGACGATGCCGTTCCGAATAGCTACGGGCTTCCCGTTCAGAGCAAATGGCAAGTCTCGGCGCTTGGCTACGTCCAGCCCACCGACTATTTGTTGGCAAGCGTCGGGGGGCTCGCCTACGACGGCCGCGTCTCGCCGGTGGGATCGATGCTGAGCATCGGCAGCAACTGGGCGCAGCTGGATTTGGGGTATCGGCCGCATTGGATGTCGCCGATGACCGATAGCAGCATGATGATCAGCACGGAAGCGCCAACGATGCTTTCGGCAACGTTGTCAAATTACGAGCCGCTGACGCACCTCGGATTTCAATATGAATTTTTCTGGGGTGCGATGTCGCGCTCGGATCACATTTTGTCGGGCGGGCAGGGCACGGCGGCGCAAGCAAGCGGCAATCCGAAACTGTTCGGCACGCAATTGTCGATAGAGCCGTTCAGCGGCTGGTCTTTGGGAGTGAATCGCACGCTGCAGTACGGCGGAGGAGGATTGCCGGACTCGTTGCGATTCTTGGTCAAAGACTTTGTCAAGCCCGCAGGCTCATCGCAATTGGAGAGCAATCAAGAAGCGTCGTACATCAGCCGCTTCATTCTGCCGGGGAAAACTCCCTTCGCCGTTTATTTTGAATATTCCGGGGAAGATACTTCCGACGGCGGCAGCTATTTGTTGGGCAACGTTTCCATGTCCATGGGCATCGATTTTCCGCGCGTAGGGCGCTACTTCGACTTAACTTACGAAGTCAGCGAATGGCAGAATAGTTGGTACACCAATGCCGCTTTTCTGGATGGGCGAATCAACAATGGATTGGTCTTGGGCCACTGGGGCGGCGATGAGCGCATTTTCAACGATGGCGTCGGTGCACGCAGCCAGATGCTGCGCATCGGCTGGGAGCCGCCGTTCCTAGGCTATTTGGAAGGTCGCGTTCGTTACCTCGTGAACCAGGAATACGGCGCTTATCCTTACCGTCACTACTCAGACTTGACGTTGCGCTACTCGCGTCCTTGGGACGAATTGACGGTGGGCGGTGAGGCCATGGCGGGCAGCGACGTATTCGGCCGCTCCTTCTATCGGTTGTCGGGATTCGTTCGCTATGGGGGCGAGGCGCGCTCCCGCGACGATGATTCAAGCGACGATGACTCGAGTCCGGCCACGGACCAGAGACATGGGCGCGAGCTGTTCGTCGATGCCGGCGTGAACCTGAACCAAGTCAAAACAGATCTTCAAAAGGGTCTGCCCATCACTACGTCGAACTGGGCCACCGGACCTCACGTCGCGATCGGCGCCCGGCGGGCGGTAACAGACTACGGTGACCTTGGCGTCCGCGTCGAATTCGACCAGGTTCAAGGGCACGGGCTTATTGGAATCAGGCCGTTGGATTGGCGCTATCGGGTGACGGATTCGTTGGCGTTTGGCGCTTTCGCCGGCGTGGCGCGCTATGACCTGGCCACGCCTGCTTATTCGCTATATGGCGGCCTGGGTGCGCAGTGGCTCGGCATCCTGCCGAAGATCGACTTGGGCGTGGAGTATCGCTATGCGCAGAATATCGCGCGCGACCATCTGCTGCCGGACGATCCCAGCGGCGTGAGGCCCGAGAGCTTTTACAAGATCCAGACCGGCGTCGTCTACCTAAGCCGCCGCTTTTAGCGTGAAAGCAGCCTCAATTGCCAACTATCGTGAGCTCGCGTAGACTTCCGCGCCTCTTCCAGGGGGTGCTTAGCTCAGCTGGTAGAGCATCGCCTTTACACGGCGAGGGTCGGGGGTTCGATCCCCTCAGCACCCACCAACAGCGGAGTGGTAGTTCAGCTGGTTAGAATACCGGC
>DATAVW010000075.1:0-6369 GCA_036267515.1 Rhizomicrobium sp. | reverse complement strand
GCGCGCGGCAGCAGGCCGTAGTGCACGGTCAATTCGTCGGAAATGTCCTGGCCGCGGCGGGCTGCTTTGATGGGATCGATATCGCCGATCATGTCGGCGATGGTGACGTCCGGCGTCGCCAGTTTTTCTACGTAACGATGGTCGCGGTGCAGCCACGCGATCGGCGTATCCTCGCCCCGCTCCGCAATCAGATCGCGGCACTGGCGGCAAATCGGCTGATAAGGATTGTCGTGAATTTCGCAGCCTTCGATGTATGGCGCCCATTCATCGAGCAGCGTAGTAAGTTGGCGGATGAGTCTTGTTTTGGCCTGCCCGCGCAGACCGAGAAGAATAAAATTATGACGGGATAGAACAGCATTTACTACTTGCGGAACGACGGTATCTTCATATCCCACGATCCCCGGAAACAGTTCGTCACCGCGTTGAATGCGGCAAATTAAGTTACTGCGCAATTCATCCTTAACGGTACGATTTGCAATTTTCGATTCGGGAAACGAACTTTGACGAAGTGCGCCGAGGCTGCGGGGCAATTCCTGAGTGGCTCTGGGCAAACGAACCCCCTTCTGTCCGCGATTGTAGCAGACGCCGGTTCGACGCCCCGATGTTGGCATGCGTCGATTCGCTACAATGGCTGCGTGGAGACAACCGAGAAGACCGAGCAGCGCAGTCTGTGGACCCGCTACAGCGAAATCACGCGCGATGTGCGGCGCGGATTCGTCGCTGAATGGACCGTCACCATCATCCTGCTGCTGTTCGCCACTACTTCGTTGGTTCAGGCATTCGTCATCCCGAGCGCCTCCATGGAAGACACGCTGCTGATTGGCGACCACGTGCTGGTGGACAAGCTGGTGTACGCTCCAGCAGGCAAGGTGTCGGGCTCGCTCCTGCCGTATCGCGACGTGCGCCGCGGCGACATCATCGTCTTCCGCTATCCGCTCAACATCAAAGAAGACTATGTGAAACGCGCTATCGGAGTTCCGGGCGATCACATTCGTCTGGATAATAAAAAGCTGATTCTGAACGGGCATCCAGTGGATGAGCCGTATACCAAGCACATCAGTATCGTGGATACCTACCGCGATTACTTTCCATCCGGGCCGCCCAACTCGCCGCTGCCGCCGAGCGCGATGGATATGCTTGAAAATCACGTGGTGAACGGCGAACTGGTGGTGCCGCCAAACTACCTTTTCGCCATGGGCGACAACCGCGACGATTCTTCGGACAGCCGCTACTGGGGATTTGTGCCGCGGGAAAACATCGAAGGCACTCCGGCGATCATTTACTGGTCGTTTGAAGCGCCGACTGCCGATCTAACGAACGGTAACATCGGCATCGATCACATCTTCGATGTGATCACGCACTTCTTCACGAAGACCCGTTGGTCGCGCACTTTCCAACTGGTGCGTGGGTACCCATTGAAATAAGTGGAGCGCACCACTCGGCCGCACCAGCCCCCGTTATTGACCCTCGTTATGTAAACGGGTCGGAAGTCCCCCGAGCGCCTTCAGGCTTCTCCCTTGCGTTTCCGCCAGGAGCTTGCACACCAGCGCATCAATGTCGAGTCGGACCCCCTATTTTGATAGTGTTGGATCAAAATAGGAAGGCCAATGCCTGCTTTGCAGGAACGCTCCTCGATTATCCTATCACGCGGTTGCTGCAGAAATGCCGATATCTTGAGAGCCATTTGGGGCCACTAAGTTCTATTACAATCTTGTTAGTAGAACGCTCATTCGTTAATTGTCCATTTACTCACTACGATTGAGTTCTGGCGTATTCCGGGATAATTCCCGAGTAAGTGGACCTGCGCCGCAATGAGTAACTTTCGGCGAGAGAGATACCGAGCTAAGCAGCCGAGTCGTATAGGAAAAACGAACTCACAAACCAATCAGAAACTAGCTGAAAAAACGAACTCAGCGACCGATCGGGGCCGAATTTGTGGGGAAGATACCTGGTCGGCGAGGGGCTTGGCGATCCGGCGCTATTTGCCAGTTGTATTCAGGTAACCGACATATTAAGATTATCTGAAAAGGAGGAGCGATGAGCAAGCCGCAAGCACTGGTGCAGGGCACGCTCTCTCTGTTGATTCTGAAGATTCTCGACCTGGAGCCGCTCACGGGCTGGGCAATCTCGCAGCGTCTACGGCAGATGTCGAACGAGACGTTGCAGGCCAGCCACGGGTCGCTCTATCCGGCGCTGCATCGGCTGGAACACGAAGGTTGGACTTCCGGGAAATGGCAGGAGTTGGAGGGAGGCCGTCCAACGAAGATTTACTCGCTGACACGCGCCGGCCAGCAACAACTCGCGCAGGAGCGCGCTCAGTGGCAGAAGCTTTCCACCGCCATCAACGGCATTCTCGAATCGAACTGAGGGTGTTGCCATGCGTAGGATTCAACAGCTCCTTTTAAAAGTGCGGGCGATTGTCTGGCGCTCGCGTGTCGAGCGGGAGATGCAGGCCGAGTTGGCGGCGCATCTCGAAGCGGAAACGCGAGACCTGGTCGGCCGAGGTTTGGATCCGCTTGAGGCTCGTAGAGTTGCGGCCGCTACCATGGGCCATGTCGACGCGCTGTGTGAGGAGTGCCGCGACGCGCGCGGAACGGCTGGGTGGGAGCGGCTGAAACAGGACGTCGTGTTCGGCTGCCGGCTGTTTCTGAAGAACCGATCGTTCACCGTCGCGGCGCTGGCCACGCTGGCGCTTGCGATCGGATCGACCACGGCGGTGTTCACCGTCGTCGATCACGTTCTGTTGCGGCCGCTCCCATTCCCTGCGCCGGACCGCCTGTACTATGCGCGCGACGTCAGCGTACGCGGCCACTTCGATGCACTCCGATCGAACAGCAAGCTGGCACGCTACGCGGCGGATCTCGGAATACGCGCGTTCAACGTGCGTGGGCGCGACTGGCCGGAGCGCATCACGGGCAGCCAGGTTTCGGCGAATCTCTTCCGCGTACTCGGGATTGCGCCATCGCTGGGGAGCGACTTTGCCGACGGCGCCGACCGGCCGGGAGCGCGGCGCACGGTTATCCTGAGCAACGCCCTGTGGACCCAAAGGTACGGCGCGGGGCGCGATGTGCTGGGCCGGCAATTGGTGGTCGATGATGTGTCGTACGAAGTCATCGGCGTGATGCCGGCCGCCTTCGCTTATCCATCGCCAGAGGCCGGTTTCTGGCTGCCGATGGTTCTCGATCCTCGCGCTGCCGGTGACTATTGGGGCGTGAATGCCTGCTCGACCATCGCGCGGCTTGGTGACGGAGTCACGCCGCAGGCTGCCGCTTCCGAACTGCGCGGATGGACTCCGCGCGTCCACCAGATGTTTCCGTGGCGAATGCCGGACTCGTGGGGCGCGGACGTCGCGTTCCAACCGATGCGCGATCACATCGTACAGGGCGCGAGAGTACGCAGCCTGCTGATGCTGGGCGCGGTGGCGCTGGTGCTGCTGATCGCGGTGGTGAACGTAGCGAACCTGATGATTGGGCAGACGGCTTCGAGGGTCCCCGAGTTCACGTTGCGCATGTCGCTCGGAGCGACGCCCGGCCGTTTGGCGCGGCAGGTGTTGACCGAGTCGGCTCTGTTGGCGATTTGCGGCGGCGCGCTCGGCACGCTTCTCGGCGTGGGAGAGCTCCGCCTGTTGACGCATTGGCTGCCCACCGATACGCCGCGACTGGATGAGATTTCGATTGACCGCACAATGATCGTGTTTGCGGCGGCGATATCCATGGGCAGCGGCCTCTTGTTCGGGCTGTTGCCGGCGTTGCGTGCGCGTTCGCAGCGTTCGATCGCTCCGGGCGCCGATGCACGCTCCAGCGTGAGCCGGACGGGGCTCCGCGCAGACGCCGCGCTGGTGACGTGCGAGACCGCATTCGCGACCATTCTGCTGGTGTGCGCGGGACTCCTGCTGCACGGCTTCTGGCGGATGATGCATGCGCCGATGGGCTACCGCGTGGATTCCGTCGCGACGGCGGAGCTTAGTCCCGAGCGGGCCACTGCGGTGTCTCTCGATAAAACGCTGGCGCTATACAGGACCGTGAGAGAAAAGCTGGCGGCTTACCCGGGCGTGCTGAACGTGGCGGCGATGAGCCAGATTCCGTTGTCTTCGCGCATTGCCGCGAACACATTCGCGATAGAGGATCATCCGCGGCCGCCCGAGGCTCCGCAATTCGTATTCTGGACGACCGCGGTAACGCCCGAACACTTGAATACTCTCGGCATCAACCTGCTGCAAGGGCGTGGATTCACTGCGGAGGACGGCAAGAGCTCCGAGTCCGTGGTTTTGATCAGCAAACAGACTGCGCAGAAGTTCTGGCCGGGGGCCAATCCGGTGGGCCGCCGCATTCGGCGCGTGTGGGAGAGCAGGTGGACCACTGTAGTGGGCGTGGTGGATGACGTGAAGACCTACAGCGTGAGCGGACCTCCAGAGTGGGTCGATGGCGACGTCTATATTCCACTGGCGCAAGCTGGCGCGTCAGTGGCAAACCTTGCTCTGGTGGCGCGGTTGGGAGACGACCCCTCGGCGTTTGAGCAGGCGCTGCCGGGGATGATCCGCGAGGCATGCGCGACGTGCGCCGTGAGCAAGATTGCTTCGATGGCAAGTGTGGTTTCGGGAGCGGTCGCGGCGCCGCGCTCACTGGCATGGCTGGTCGGAGGATTTGCGCTACTGGCGGTGATGCTGGCCGCGGCGGGAGTCTACGGAGTTGTGAGCCACGGCGTACTGCGGCGGACGCGTGAGATCGGGATTCGGCTGGCGCTTGGTTCCAGTCCGGGGAGCGCCGGATGGCTGGTGATGTCGTCGAGTTTGCGGCAGGTGGCGCTGGGAACGGCAGCAGGTCTTGCCGCGGCTTGGGTTCTGGTGCGATGGATGGAGTCGCTTCTATTCGGAGTTGCCATCCACGACGTTGTCAGTTTCTCGGTGGCGCCGGCTGTCCTGATGTTGGTTGCGCTATTCGCCAGCGTGTCGCCGATGGTTCGCGCGGCGCGCATCGACCCGGCGAAATCACTGCGGGAAGGGTAAGGGCAACGGCACAAAAAGCAAAGCGGTGCGCGGTCAAGGAGCGCCGCGCACCGCCGAAATTAAAGAGCTAACAAATGGGTGTGTTGTGGTTCGACAAATTGTTGTTTGCGGCGGCTACCGGAAAACCGGGACCCCTCCGAGCCGCTTGTTTCTGGTTCGAACCGCACTTAGTATAATCGCAACCCAGCGCGTGTTCGCAAGCTACAATTTTTTGCAATTGGGTGAATACGTATTTATTGGACCCAAATTGCCGTTGCCGGCGCAGATACTCCGCCCACCGTCAGTATGGCGTTGGAGGCCCCGGATGGCAAGCCCGCGGGAAGCACCGCGTCGATTTGTAATAGGCCTACTAATCCCGGCGCTTCGCCCGCATAAGTCAAAGTTGCGGCCGAACCCCCGACAGTTAAAGACACATTTGCGGACGGTTGCGGATAAGGCGCTCCCGCGGGTTGGCCGGCGATGTTAGAGCCGGTCGTCATCCCTTCACCGGTGGCGAAAAACGTCAGAATAGTGCCCTGCAGCGCCGGAGCATTCATGCCGTTGAGCGAATTGTCCTGATTCAGCACCGTTGGGAACATCGCCGGCGCAGTTGGCATGACGTTCAAGTCGGCTTGTCCGGCGGTCTGTCCCTGGTAAATCACTTCGACGTGCGTGGTGGACTGCCCGGAGATCGTATACGGCGCCTGCACGTTCACCTGGCCGGCCTGGGCATAGTAGAGCGGCGCCGCAACGCCATCGAAGCGCACTTCCGTACCGGCGATCAGGTTCGACAGCAAGCCGCTCGCGTTGAGAGTTCCGGCTACGCCCTGCGCCGGGCCAATCGAAGAGCCGTAGATCGTGATGATCTCGCCCGGCGCCACCGAGCCCGGAAGAAGGCTGGCGCCATTCACCGCCGTTACCTGAGGAATCGTAACGGGCGTGGTCGTAGGCGGAGGGGTGGCCTGCCGCGTCAGGATTCGCACGCGGTTATTGCCGCTGTCCGCAAAATAGAGAGCGCCCGAACCATCCATCACGATTCCCGCGGGCGCATTGATCGACGCCGAAACCGCCGGTCCGCCGTCGCCCGAGAACGCCGCCGTGGCATTTCCTGCAATCGTATGAATGGCGCCGTCGGGAGTCACCTGTCGGATCAGATTGTTGCCGGTATCGGAGATGAAGATATCGCCGCCATCATCCACTGCTACGCCTGCGGGCGAGCTGAGCGCCGCCGCCGTCGCGGTAGTTCCATCCGCGCTCGCGCCAGCTGTTCCCGTTCCGGCCACGGTCGTGATGATGCCCTTCGTATCTACTTTGGCGATGCGATGATTGGCGGTGTCGGCGATGAAGAGGTTGCCAGTCGAATCCAGCGCGCAGGCGCCTGGCAT
>DATAVW010000074.1:0-6933 GCA_036267515.1 Rhizomicrobium sp. | reverse complement strand
GCGCTCAACGCATCGCCCATTTCCACCGAAGCGCCGGCCGTGACCGGCCATCGCGGCACGGGAGAAAGCGCAAGCAATCGCCGGCCAGCCGGAAGATCGAGCGCGCGCGTCTCAGGTCGCGGATCGTTCAGCGCAAGCCAGTCAGAGGACGGCAGCTCACGCCAGTTCCGACCGAGGGCCAGAGTGCGGCCGTCGCGCGTGGCCAGCAGATCGTCTTCCATGCTGGCCTGCGGGAACAGTTCGCGCGTGGCGAGTTGCACAAGTACAAGGCGGCCGTTCTGCGGAAAACCGAGCACGATGCTCCCGCCCGCATTTACCGAAAACACCGCGCGCCCGCTTGTCGCGGCGGAAAGAACGCTACCGTCGAGCGGCAGCAAATCTTTCGGTGCGTGTTTCAGTTCGAAAAGCGGCTGGCCTGCGCCGTCCAATACCGCGATGTTCTGCAACACCGCCCCACCGGCTTCGGATAGGGCCGCAGATGTTTCGGTGTTGGATTGCGCATTGGCGAAAGCCGCGCCAAGGGCGGCGTATCGATCAAATGTGGCGCTGAAATCCGAGGCGATCTCCTGGGCGCGGCGGGTTTCCATGAAGGCCGCCTGGTCCAGCGCATGCGCACGGTCGCGGCGCATCTGGATCACCGCGGCCGACACGAAGCTGCCGAAGATCAAAATGATGGAGATGAGGACCGTCCAGCGAACATGGCGCGTGGCCGTTTTCATCGCGCCAGAAAAGGTGCGGCTTGCAGACTGAACTGGCGACAGGGCTATAGAACTCAAACCGCGCCCCTCTGATTCGTTTCAGCAACGATGATAAGGGCAGCGGAGTCGCTGTCGATGCCACAGCCAAGCTTTTCCGGTGATTCGTCACCAGAATATGCGCCTTGCATATTCCCAAGCCGACTTACTGCAGCATTTTGCTGACCACTTCGAACAAGTTCGAAGAGAGCCCCGGTTGCTTGAGAGTCGTTTCCAGTTCGGCGCGCATCAGCGCCTGCCGTTCTTCATCGTAGCGGCGCCAGTTCTCGAACGCTGCCGACATGCGTGCCGCCACCTGCGGATTGATGGAATCGAGGGCGCGGATGGTTTCGCCAACCAGCGCATAGCCCGAGCCATCCGCTTCATGAAAGCGGAGGTGATTGGCCGCGAAGACTCCCACCAGCGCGCGCACGCGATTGGGGTTCTTCATGTCGAAGGCCGGATGCTTCATCAGCGCGCGTACCTTATCGACGGTTCCAGCAAGCGGTGAACTGGCCTGCAGCCCCAGCCATTTGTCGAGCACCAGCGGATTACTGGCGAAGCGGTCGTGAAAGTGCGCAAAGGCGTGATCCTGCAAGGCGGAGTCGATGCGGGTGAGCGCAGCAAGGCCGGCAATCATGTCTGTCATGTTCGTGGCGGTGCGATAGTGCCGATCGGCCAGTTCCGCCGAGGCGTCGTCCTCTTCCGCCGTAAGGTAGCGCAGACACACATTGCGCAGGCTGCGGCGGCCGGCGGAAGCAGCATCGGGCGTGAAAGGTCCGTCCGATTGCAGCCTCCCGTGCAGCGCCTCGAAAGTTTCGCGATGTTTTTCTGCGGCTCCGCGAATGAGTGCTGTGCGGGCATCGTGAATGGCTTCGGGATCCGCCGGGGTCATTTTGAGCGCGAGCTCGCTCTCGCCCGGTGGCATCAGCATCTCGGCGGCGAAGGCATGATCCTCATCCGCGCGCGCCAGCACCTCGCCGATCGCATCGATGCAAACCGCATCGGCGCGCGGCGCAATGCCAGACTTTGCTGTGTCCGCCATTTCCAGCAGCACTTCGGTGGCGAGTGCCTGACCCGCTTCCCAGCGATTGAACGGATCGGCATCGCTGCTCATCAACGCGGCGCGGTCCGCTGTTTTCATTGGTACCTGGAAATGCACCGGGGCCGAAAAGCGGCGGCCGACAGATAGCCGCGGTTCTTCATCGACATTCACAAAAATGAAGCGCTGCTCTGGCTGCGTGAGCTCCAGAACCCGCTCCTCGGGTCCAACCGCGTTTTCGCCCTCAAGGGTCAAAGGCAGTGCGCGCCCGCTTCCGCTCACGAACCCAAGCCGCACGGGAATGTGCATCGGCTTCTTTTCGGGCTGGCCGGGCGTGGGCGGAACGGTCTGCTTCAATGTCAGCGCGTATTTCTTCGTGGAGGCATCGTAGCCGCCACTCGCCTCGACGGACGGTGTACCGGATTGCCGGTACCACAAGCGGAATTGTGAAAGGTCTCGGCCGCAGGCATCCTCGAAACACTTCACCCATTCTTCGATGGTGACCGCCTGTCCATCGTGGCGCTCGAAATAGAGATCGGTGGCCTTGCGGTAGCCATCCTCGCTCACCAGCGTCTTCAGCATGCCGATAATTTCGGCACCTTTCTCGTACACGGTCGCGGTGTAGAAATTATCGATGGTGATGTAGCTCTGCGGCTGCACAGGATGGGCGAGGGGGCCGGCATCCTCCTGAAACTGCCGCATGCGCAACAGCTTCACATCCTCGATCCGCTTCACGCCGGCCGAGCGCATGTCGGCCGAGAAGCTTGCATCGCGGAACACGGTGAGGCCTTCCTTCAAGGAGAGCTGAAACCAGTCGCGGCAGGTGATGCGGTCGCCCGTCCAGTTGTGGAAATACTCGTGCGCCACAACACTTTCGATGCGCGCGTAGTCGTTATCCGTCGCCGTTTCCGGTGAAGCCAGCAGCACCTTGTCATTGAAGATATTGAGACCCTTGTTCTCCATGGCGCCGAAATTGAACGCGCTGACTGCCACGATCATGAAGATGTCGAGATCGTATTCGCGGCCATATTTCTCCTCGTCCCAACGCATGGCCCGCTTGAGCGAATCCATGGCGTATGTGGCGCGCGGCTCGTTGCCGTGCTCGACATAGATGCGCAAGGCCACCTTGCGCCCGCTCATGGTGACGAATTCGTCTTCGATATGGCCGAGATCGCCTGCCACCAGCGCGAACAGATAACAGGGCTTCGGGTAAGGATCGCTCCACAACGCGAAATGGCGTCCCTCCGGCAGGTCGCCGGATCTGACCAGATTGCCGTTCGACAGCAGCACCGGATATTTCGCCTTACCCGCTTCGATGCGGGTCGTGAAAACCGCGAGATTATCCGGCCGGTCGAGATAGTAGGTGATACGGCGGAAGCCTTCTGCTTCGCATTGCGTGCAGAAGATGTCCTTCGAGACATAAAGCCCTTCGAGCGAGGTATTGGCGGCCGGCGCAATCTCCGTAAAGACGTCCAGCACGAATTCGTCTGGTACCTTGTCGATTGTCAGCGTTTCCGCATCTGTCCGGTAGCGGTCTTGCGGCACATCTTCGCCATCGACGCGCAGCGCCAAAAGCTTGAGCTGCTCTCCGTTCAGCACCAGCGGCGCGGACTTGTCACCCGAGCGCTTCACATTCATTTTGGCGGCCACACGCGTGGCAACTGGATCGAGCGTGAAATCGAGATCGACAGTCGAGATGTGGAAGTCGGGCGCACGGTAGTCTTTCAGATTGATGGCGCGCGGTTCGTCGGTTCGCATGGCTGACCTGCAGGGTTCTGAAGGGCTGCCGGTATAATGGCCCGCACGGCTCCTGTCAGGTGATTTCGTCGTGTCGTGCTTGGGGGTGCAAAAATCCCGCTACGGCGAGCCGCTCCGGCAGCGCGCCCATAATGGCGCAACGCTCGGCGTGGGTGAAGGAACTCCAGCGAGCGATCTCATCCAAGGTGCGGCCGCATCCGATGCAAAGGCCGGACGCGGCATCCATGGTGCACACCTTGATACAGGGACTTTCAATCATCCGAATCTTCCAGATCGTTCGATCCCATTGAAATGGGGCCGACCACGCTTTCCTCCCAATTTCAAAACATTCTCTTGGGTGAAAGTGCTTTGCACAAATGAAATGATGCCGCGAAAGGGTGTCATGTTAGCTTTGCATGGGGGTGTTACGCACCTGAACTTGGCGTCTTCGGACAGGATCTGGCGCGATGAAACCTTCGATGAATTCCAACGCAGCGCGATGGTTTCTCGGCAGAAGCGTTGTGATGTCAGTTGCGTTTTGCGTTTTGGGATCCGGTTCGGCCCTGGCAGGCCAGAAATTTACGACCTTCGATCCCAAGCAATCGGGTGGCACTGTGCCGCTGAGCATGAACGACGACGGCGAAATCGTCGGTATCTATTACAATCTCAACGATCCTGACGCCTTTCTGGGTTTCGTGCGATCCGCCAAGGGCGATATCAAAACGATCAACGGACGCAGGAAGGACAAAGGGAGCGGCCTTCCACCTCACAACACCTCCGCAAGTAGCATCAACGCCTCAGGCGTCGTGGTAGGATACTATCAAAAGCCAAAAACGCATGGGTTTTCCCGCGCCGCCGACGGCACGGTCACGACAGTCAACGTCGATCACGCGCAAAGCACCGAATGCATTGCCATCAATGCCTCAGGCGCGATCGTAGGTGCGTATTTCACCAAATATGTTTGGCACGGCTATGAATTGTCCGACGGAACATACACGGCGTTCGACCCTCCGGAATCCGTTAGCACCTGGCCTGTCGGAATCAACAGCTCGGGCGTCGTCGCTGGAGACTACTCCGACGATCATGGCGTCTGGCACGGTTTCGTTCGGTCTTCCAGCGGAGCAATTACGACCTTCGATCCAGCCGGTTCTATCGGGACCGCCGTTGTCGGCATTAACAACCAAAATGCGATCACCGGATCGTATGAGGACAGCAAAAGTGTCCCTCACGGCTTCCTGCGGACAGCCGATGGGACCGTAACCGCATTCGACCCAGCTGGGTCGGCTGCCACCAATCCCCAAAGCATCAACGTCAACGGCGACATCACGGGATATTATGAGGACAGCAAAGGCATCGTCCACGGGTTCAAGAGAGCCGCCGATGGAACGATCACCAGCTTCGACGCTCCGGGTGCTGACGGCACGTTCCCGGCGTCAATCAATGATTCAGGCGATATCGCCGGCTCGTATCGGATCGACTACGTGCAGCATGGCTTCCTGCTGACACGCTAGGTTAATTCTCGCGATGCTGCGGTCGCGGAGGCGCGGGCCGCCTTCTTCTCGCGGGCCATTTTTCGATGTTCTTTTTCGGCCCGCTCCGGCGCGCCAAATCGGCGTAACGCAAATTCCGTCAGGTTGCGATTCTTGCGGATGTTCACCTCGCCCGCCTCGGGAAGTGTCTCCGCCTGCTTGAGCAGCTCGCGACAGCGCACCTCGTCACCATTCAGATGTGCCTCGTAGGCGCAGATAATCACGAATTCGAAATTGTCGCTCTCGGGTATTTCCCGCGATAAGGCCGGTAGCCGCTCAATCTTGGCGGGCTCGGCCTTGCGACGCTGCGTCATCGCGCGCGCATAATCGTAAAGCTCGATATCCTCAGCGTGGGTCTCGATGAGGCGCTTTAGAATGTCCGAATGACCACTCAACGCAGCGCGCGCGGCCGACCAGCTTGCTTCGCCCGGTGCGGCTGTGTTCCGCCACGGCAGATCGACATCGGTCCAGCCATGCTTCGCCAGCACGCGGATATCCTCGGCGAGCGTGTCCATCAGAAACACGTGATCGAATTGCTCGAGCCGCTCTTTGGCCAGGTCCAGCCGCCGAGAATCCTGCCGCTCCTGATAGGTCAACGTGCTGAGAAGGTAATTCCGCCTCCAGTTCTTGCCGGACTCGTTCTGGAGAAAGTGAGCGAACTTCGTTCCGCGCTCCTCCAGCGACTCGTCCTTGCGGGGTTTTTCAACTGCGAACTGCCACTGCGAAAACAGCCGGTCGATAGGCTCCCGCAATATCGTGACATAGCTCACGTCGGCAAAAAAATCGACCTTGCGGCCCAACTGATTCTCGTTGGCCACCAGCTGCCAGGCGTTCGAGGAAAGAAAATAATGTTGTTCTTCCGGCGCCCAGCGCCAGAATTTCAGGCGCTCGCCGGTGACCAGGTTGATCGGATTTCCGTTGGCGTTCGGGATGAACAGGCGCAGATTTTTCCGCGCCAGCGCAATGAACGAGGAACCCGCGCATTTGCTGACATGAAGAAAGTAAAGCATTGCCGGATTGCTGGCGCATGCGGCGGCTGTATGTCAACAGGACAATTTATTCGTGCGGAAGCGCCTGCGCGTCCATCTGTTTTAGAACCGAGCTGGACACCCAACCCTGTTTCTGCTCCGCGCCATTGCCGATCTGGACGAACATCCAGTTGCCGCGACGCTTAAGAGTGGTGACTTCCACGTTCCGGGCCAGTTTCACCACCACCGCCGCCCCGACAGATGGGCTTTCTCGGAGGTTTGCGACCCGGACATTCACCAGCGCCCGCGGCTGTCCGGCTGGTTGCACCTCGGCCGGCGCGGGTGGGGAGAACCGGTTCGAGAGGCCAGCCATCTGCAGTAGCGGCTGGAGATTGTTCCGAATCGACAGGTTGCGCGGCCATGCCTCTGCAACAACCGGCTGAACGCGCGGGAACAGCATGAAGGCAAGGCCGCCCAGGCACGCAACAATCGCAAAATCGCGGAACAGCCGGCGGCGGAACATGGCGCGGCGGTCTTCTGCATCCGCTTCCCATGAAGGCTTGCGCTCGTCCAGGCTGATGGGAACCTGGTTCATTCGCACCCGCTCTTGGTCGAGCGCAGCCCGCGCTTCGGCAACTTCGATCTCCCTATGGGCAAGGCTCGCCTGGGCAGCGGCGAGTTCGTGCCGCAGCGCTTCGGAGCAGGCCTTAGAATCCGCGAGCGCGGAGTCGGCGCGCTCGAAACGGGCTTGTGCATCCTCCAGCCGGGCTGCGACCGTCTCCTGCCACCTCGCTTCGGCGGCCGCGAGGCGCGGGGCTTCTTCCGAGCGCCACTTCTTTTCCGCCTTGGCGAAGGCGGCGTCGGATTCGCGCTTCCATTTCTGACGCGCCTTCTCAATTTCTGCCGCCACGCTTTGCAGTGAG
>DATAVW010000073.1:0-2966 GCA_036267515.1 Rhizomicrobium sp. | reverse complement strand
CGCGCAAGGCCGGCTCCGCTTTGCCGATGATTTTGCCGAGGTTCAATCGGCCGAGGCGGTATTTCTCGCGGTCGGCACACCGGCCAGGCGCGGCGACGGACATGCGGATTTAACCCAGATTTACGCGGCGACTTCCGCAATCGTCCCTCACCTGCGCGATGGCGCGCTGGTCGTCGTGAAGTCTACGGTGCCGGTCGGGACCTGCGATGAAGTCGAAATTATCATTTCAGAGTCCCGTCCGGACCTCGAGTTTCACGTCGTGTCGAACCCGGAATTCCTGCGGGCCGGCGCTGCCATTTCGGATTTCGTTGCGCCGGACCGCGTCGTCATCGGCACCGAAGATGATGTCGCGCGGCAGCGCATGGCCGAAATCTACCAGCCGGTGCTGATCCAGCCGACCACGATTCTCCACACCAATCGCCGGACCTCCGAATTGATCAAATACGCCGCAAACACTTTCTTGGCGACTAAAATCAGCTTCATCAACGAAGTTGCCAATCTTTGCGAACGCGTCGGCGCGGATATCGAGGACGTGTCCCGCGGCATGGGCCTTGACGCGCGCATTGGCGCGAAGTTCCTGAAGGCGGGGCCCGGCTTTGGCGGCTCGTGTTTCCCCAAGGACACGTTGGCGCTGATCAAGATGGGCGAAGATAACGAAGCGCCGATGCGCATCGCTGAAACCGTGCTCGCCGCAAATGATGCGCGCAAGCGCGCGATGGCGCGAAAAGTAGCGGCTGCGATCGGTGGCTCGCTGCGCGGCAAGACCATCGCCCAGCTCGGCCTGACTTTCAAAGCGGAGACCGACGACGTTCGCGAGTCCCCTGCGATTGCGCTGGCCGACGGACTTTCCGATCTGCACGCGCATCTGCGTGTTTACGATCCCGCGGGAATGAAGCACGCCAGTGGCGTTCTTCCGCCGGGAGCGGTGTGCTGCCGCTCAGAGTACGAAGCCGCGGAAGGTGCGGACGCGGTTGTGGTCGCGACCGAGTGGAATCAATTCCGGGCGTTGAATTTCGGGCGGCTCAAGCGGCTGATGCGTGCGGCGGTCTTGATTGATCTTCGCGATCTTTATCGCATCGAGGATATGACAGCCAATGGTTTCCGGTACTACCGGATCGGCGCGCCGCAACTTGTTCCCGAGGCTCCACTCAGCCTGTCGCAATGGACCCCGGCCCCACCGCGCTACGCACATCACAATGGCGCGAAACTTCGCTCCAATGGCGTGCACCGCCTGAAGTCACGCAAGCGGCTGGTTCTGGAAAGCGGCACGAATTCCGCCTGAACCGGCGTGGTCAGCTGTCATTTGCGAGCATGCCGGAGCGGCGAAGCATCCATGGCACGGTCAACCCTTGGATAAAGATTGAAAAAGCGACCACCGCAAAGGCAGCACCGACCAAGGCATCATATTCCGGGACGTTATGTGGAGCCGCCAGTGCCAACGCCAGCGCCAGCGCACCACGCAAGCCCCCCCAGAACAACAAGTGACGGGTCATGCCGCTGACAGCCAACCTCGTACGAGAATATATCGTTGATAGCGGGTAGATCGCTGCAGCCCGGCCGGCAAGCGCAAGGAAAGTGCCGAGCAGCGCAGGCAGCAAGTAAGCCGCGAATGGCAGGTCCGCTTCCCGTCCGCCGATGAGAAGAAAAATGAAGGAGTTCGCAAGGAATGCCGCAAAATCCCAAAATCGGATGACCGCCTCCCCGCCACGCGCGCTCAGACTACGCCGCGGTCCCCAGTTGCCGACCACCATGCCGGCGGCCAGGGTGGCCAAAACGCTGGATACTTTGAGTTCCTCGGCCACGGTGAACGAACCATAGGCCGCCAGAACGGTGAGCGTCAGTTCGACAAGATGGTCTTCGGACCGGCCGGCAACCAGAAGCAGAGCGCCGGCGATTACCACACCGCAGAGAACGCCACCGAAGATGGTAAGGATCAGCGTCAGCGCCAAGCCGCTTGGCGTAGTATTCGCGCCGGCGATGGCAGCAACACAAACCGAAAACAGAACAGCGGCCGCCCCGTCGTTCACAAGGCTCTCTGCCTCCATGATGAATCGAAGCCTCTGCTCGGCTCTCTGCTCCTTCATTATTGCAATCACGGAGACCGGATCGGTGGCAGCGATGAGAGACCCAAATAGCAGCGCGGTCTGCCATCCCCATCCGATCAGCCAGTGCATCCCGCCCGCCACCACCGCAGCGGACAACACTGTTCCGACGAAAGCCAGATTCAGAACCAGCGGCGCTTCGCGGCAAAATTGCTTCCATTCGAGGTGCAGCGCCGCCTCGAACACAAGCGGAGGCAAGAATAAGATGAATATCAGATCAGGTGTGAGTTCGATTCCGCTCCTATAGCCAGTCAGGCTCAGGCCAATGCCTGCGATCACCAGCCCGACCGCATAAGGGAAACCGATTCTACGCGTGATGATCGCCACCAAGCAAGCGACAAACAGCAGAAGCCCTACCGTTAGAAAGTTGATTTGATGCATGGAACTTATCAGACCAAAGTGTCCCAGAAAAATGAACGCAAACACCGGCTTTTTTGGCCACTTAAACTGGCGTCCGATGGGCGTTGCTTCAGCGTGAGTTCTTCGAAGCCGCGGACCGGCACTAACCTCGACGTTTGGGCCACCGCATGTGGCGGCGTCCCAAATTCAGCGCGCCGGAGCGATATTGCCGGTGCGAGAGCAGAAAGGCAAAGGCAAACCACTACGCGCGCAAGCCGGATGTAAGCCGCCAGTCAGTTTGGACCGCGCTTGCCCGCTCGCGTTCAGCCCAAACAGGCCACATTACCTCTTCACTCCTCCTCCCGTGCCCGGGAGGACCGCGGAGCTCCTGGCGGCGCGCGCTAGGACTAGGACGTCGCCGATTCGCTTTTAGGGAATTCGTTTTAACGAATTCAGGATCGGGGCGCCGACGGTGCCGGTGCGGTCGGCGGCGCCGCGAGGTAGCGGGTCATCGCCAAACGATAG
>DATAVW010000072.1:0-3798 GCA_036267515.1 Rhizomicrobium sp. | reverse complement strand
GCAACGTCGCCGAGCCCCCAGATGGCTAGTGCGTATTCATTGGCGACGAATCCCATCGGCCGCAGCCGCGCCCGCTCGAGCCGCCGCGTCAACAGCATGCCGAGCGTCTGGTGCGCCAGCCGGCCCTCGAACGGATAGCAGACAAGGTACTGTTTCGAACCGCGCGGGAAGGTCTCGACCAGAAGCTCGCCGGGCTTCGGTATCACCGAGCGGAACTCCTGCATGCGCAGCCAGTCGCGCACCGGATCGGGCAGATGCGCCCAGCTGTCGGGATTGGAGACCATCTTGCGCACGCGGTCGGCGAGGAAGGTCGAGAGCGGAAACTTGCCGCCATTGTAGGACGGAATCTGCGCCTCAGCCTCGGCGGTCCGGGACACATAGGCGCCGTCGTCGCGCATGCCTTCGAAGCGCAGCACGTTGCCGGAGAACACGAAGGTGTCGCCGGGCGCAAGTTGTTCGAGGAAATACTCTTCCATGCGGCCGAGCGTGCGCCCGCCCGCGCCGACCGGGCGGCCCTTGCCCATCATTTTGATGTCCAGCATCGGCTCTTCGACGATCACACCCGCATTCAGCCGGTATTGCTGCGCGATGCGCGGATGCGAGATGCGCCATTTGCCGTCGGCCATAGCGCGCAGCTTGGCGTAGCGGTCGTAGCGCTTGAGCGCGTAGCCGCCGGTGGCGACGAAATCGATGACGCGATCGAAGGTGTCGCGCGTCAGGGCACGATACGGCGCGGCAGTTTTGATTTCGCGGTAGAGCGCATCGGCATCGAATGGCGCCGAGCACGCCATGCCGAGCACGTGCTGCGCCAGCACATCGAGACCGCCGCGGCGCGGCGGATCGCCGTCGAGTTCGCCTGCCAGCACGGCATCGCGCGCCGCTTCGCATTCCAGCACCTCGAAGCGGTTGGCCGGAACCAGCACCGCTTGCGACGGCTCATCCAGCCGGTGGTTGGCGCGGCCGATGCGCTGCACCAGCCGCGCCGCGCCTTTCGGCGCACCGATGCAGATGACCTTGTCCACCGCGCCCCAGTCGATGCCGAGATCGAGGGTGGAGGTGCACACCACCGCGCGCAATTTGCCCCGCGCCATCGCCGCTTCCACCTTGCGGCGCTGCTCCGGCGCCAGGCTGCCGTGATGCAGCGCGATGGCAAGGTTGTCTTCGTTGATGCGCCACAGCGCCTGAAAGATGCGCTCCGCCTGGGCGCGGGTGTTGACGAAGACCAAGGTCGTCGTCGCACCGCGAATGGCGTTCATCACATCCGGCATGGCGTGATAGGCCATGTGCCCGGCCCACGGCACATAGGATTCCGAAGCGATCACTTCGATGTCTGGCCTGGCGCCGGCCTGCCCGATCACCAGCGCGGATTTCGCCTCGCCGATGGACGGCTGCGGCACGAGATAGCGTTGCAGCGGTGCGGGATCGGCGACGGTCGCGGAGAGTCCGATGCGGCGATGCTTCGGCGCGAAGGTCGAGAGGCGCGCTAGCCCCAGCGCCAGCAGCTCGCCGCGCTTGGTGTTGATGATGGCATGCAACTCGTCCAGCACCACCGTTTTCACCCGCGCAAACATGCGCTCCGCATCGCGGTGCGACAGCAACAGCGAAAACTGCTCCGGCGTGGTGAGCAGGATGTCCGGCGGCGCATGCTTCTGGCGCATCCGGCGCGCGGCGGGCGTGTCGCCGGTACGGGTCTCGATGCGGATGTCGAGCCCCATCTCCGCCACCGGCATTTCGAGATTGCGCGCCACGTCTACCGCCAGCGCCTTCAGGGGCGAGATGTAGAGCGTGTGCAAGGCGCGGGCCCGCGCCCGCTTCGGCGTTTCCGACAATTCGATCAGGCTGGGGAGAAACCCCGCCAGCGTCTTGCCGCCGCCGGTCGGTGCCACCAGCAGCACAGATTCGTCGTGGCGCGCATGCTCCAAAAGCGCCAGTTGATGCGCCCGTGGTATCCAACCGCGGCTGGCGAACCAGTCCGCAAACCGCGGCGGCAGCGCCGCGCCCCCGATTTGCGGCTGAGTGACCAGAAGGTTCATGCCCCTGAGTTTACCGGAAAAACGCCCGCTGGTCAGATCGTGAACGCCATGTTATTTATGACCAGAATTCAGACCAGAATGTGAGCTTCGTATGGAGACTGTCAGCCTCGCCGACGCTAAGGCGCAACTGAGCAAGCTGATCGACCGGGTAGAATCCGGCGAAGAGGTGGTCATTACGCGCCATGGCCGCGCCGTTGCCCGTGTAACTGCGGTCGAGCAACCCAAGAAACCGCTCGACCTCGACGCTTTGGCGGAGGCGCGCAAACGATTGCCTCCCTGGGGCGGATCAAGCGCGAAGCTTCTGCGCAAAATGCGCGACGAGGGATATTGAGCGCCTACTTCGATACGAGCTTCCTGATGCCGCTTGTTCGTCGCGAAGCAACAAGCGAAGGGGTGACGGAGTTCGTAGGCCGACTGACCGGAGCGCCACTTTCCACCAGTCATTGGACCTGGGTTGAACTTTGTTCGGCAATCGCACGCCACGTCAGAATGAAGGTGCTTAGGCCGGCGGAAGGCCGCACTGCCATTGACAATTTTGAAAACAAAATCCTTCCATCATTTTCGCTATCCGGTGTCACCCTGGAGGATTGGGTAACGGCCGTGAATTATCTGCAAAACTTCGAAACAGGGCTGCGCGCTGGAGACGCTCTGCATCTGGCAATCGCCAGAAATAACAATGCGCAGGCAATTTACAGCCTGGATGACAAGATGATCCGGGCGGGGAAGTTGCTGGGGCTCCCAATCTCTCGCGGGATTGGCGGGAAGTGAGCTAGGATGGCGCCTGCGCAAGAAAGGCTGGCATGTTTCTGCTCGTGAAAGATGTGCTGACGCCGGCGGAGGTGGAGCAGATCCGCGCCATCGCGAAGTCCGTACGGTTCGTTGAGGGTCGCACGTCCAATCCGCACAATCTCGCCAAAGACAATCTGCAGATGGATGTGACGCAACCCGATGCTGTGCGCGCCTCCAACATCGCCGGTGCGGCGATCGCGCGAAACGAAGAGATCAGGAACTTCGTGTTCCCGAAGCGGATCGCCTCACCGCTGCTGGCCCGCTACGAGCCGGGCATGAAATATGGCGTCCATGCCGACGCGGCCTTCATTCCCCTGCCGAACGCACCGCTGCGGTCCGATGTTTCCGGCACGATCTGGATCGCCGACCCGTCCACCTATGAAGGCGGCGAACTTGTCATCCATCTCGGCAGCGAGAAGATTTTGGTCAAAGGCGAGCCGGGCTCGATGATGGTGTATCCCTCGACCACCTTGCACGAAGTGGTTCCGGTCACATCCGGCCAGCGGGTGGTGATGATTACCTTCATCGAAAGCGCCATCGGCGATCAGATCGAGCGTGAGCTGTTGTGGCAGCTCAACGAGGTCCACGCGCTGGAAGGCCTGAAGATGGATTGGGAGAACCGAACGCGCCTCCAGTACGTGATCGCCAGCCTGCACCGCAGATGGGCGGGCTGATCACCCGGGGTGCGCCACTAGGGTCGCGCTCGCGCGAAATATTATTGCGTTCCAGCGCAAAGAAAATCTCTGGATCATATGGCAGACCGCCGCAGGGGTATTTTTTTCGATCCAGGCCATGGCGCACATGGTTTCCCGCCTGTAATGTCCGTAGCTGCTGTGGTGGCGAGGTGCCACGACCTGCCTTGGTCACTGCACCTGCTTCTCATTCCCGGCTAACGAAAAAAGAGGGTGAAATGCCAAAAACTCTAGGCGTATCTATGCTTGCTGTGCTGTCGGCAGCTCTTATGTCGTCCAGCGCG
>DATAVW010000071.1:0-4372 GCA_036267515.1 Rhizomicrobium sp. | reverse complement strand
AGGCAGGCCCGGAACCATGGGCACGAACACCACGGGAATAAGCGTTTGCGTGCTCGTTCCCTCGTCGGTTCGGATAATCTTTACCAATTGTTGACAATTAGTTTCCGCCGAGACCGCCTGGCCCACCGGAGCCACCAAAATTCCTCCAGGCTTCAACTGGTTAATAAGGCTGTCCGGCAGCTCCGGGATTGCGGCGGTGAGGAGGACGCGGTCGAAGGGCGCCTGTTCCGGCCAGCCCTGAAACCCGTCCCCGTGCCGGGTGACCACATTGTGCAGCTTCAGTTCCCTGAGGCGCGCCTGGGCTTCGAGCAGCAGCGGCTTGTGCCGTTCTACCGTGTAAACCATCCGGCAAAGGTGGGCGAGCACGGCCGCCTGGTAGCCGGAGCCTGTGCCGATCTCGAGCACACGATGGTTCGGCTGCACCTCCAGCTCCTGCGTGGAGAGCGCCACGATGTAAGGCTGGCTGATGGTCTGCCCGCAGGCGATGGGCAGCGCGGTGTTGTCATAGGCACTCGTCTCGAATGGTCGATCGACAAACAATTCGCGCGGCGTTCGCTCGATGGCGGACAGCACACGTTGATCCGTGATGCCCTGCCCGCGCAGGGCCATGATCAGCGAAATCGCGCGCGTGTCGGTCATGGCATCGACCGTAGCACAGCTAACGCTCGCCGGGGCCGATCTGTTCGCGCGCGGTTGCGGCTTTCGCGTCGTTCTGCGGCTCGAGTTCTGCGGCATCCGCTTCGCGCGCGCGCCCGAAGAATTGTTGGTTCAGCGAACCTTTCAGCCGCCGCAGCACCTCGAACTCCGTGAGATTCAAATGCAGCGGCGTGATGGAAATGCGCTTCTCATAAATGGCGCGCAAATCCGTGCCCTGGTGCGGATGGCTGCGCATCCGCTTGAAACCGATCCAGTAGTACGGATTGCGGCGCAGATCGACACGCCTGTCGACCTTTGCTTCCTGCATGTCGCGCTTGCCCTGCTCGGTGACTTCGATGCCCGTGACATTCTCCGGCTCGCAATCCGGGAAGTTCACGTTCATCAGCACCTCCTGCGGCTCGGGCCAGCCCGCCTCGAGCAGCTTGCGCACCACGGCAGGGCCATGCACTTCGCCGCAATGCCAGCGCACCTTGTAGCCTTCCTCGAAACCATAGGATTGCGAGAGCGCGATGGCACGGATGCCGAGCACCGTGCCTTCCATCGCGCCCGCGATGGTGCCGGAATAGGTGACATCGTCGGCGAGATTGGAACCGCGATTGACGCCGGAGAGCACGAGATCCGGTTTCTTGTCTCGCAGGACTTCCGCGACGCCCATCAGCACACAGTCCGTCGGCGTGCCGGTGAGCGCGAATTTGTGGTCGGCGACGCGGCGCAGGCGCAGCGGCAGCGACAGGGTCAGCGAGTGCGAAGCGCCGGACTGTTCGGTTTCCGGCGCCACCACCCAGACATCATCCGAAATGGCCCGCGCAATGTTCTCCGTCACCGTGAGGCCGGGCGAGTGAATGCCATCATCGTTGGTGACCAGGATGCGCAAGGGTTTGGATTTTGGCATTCGGCTTCTTGAGGCAAAACGTCAGACAACACAAACCTGTCATCCCAGGCGAGGCTCGCGCATACTTTGCGCGAGCCTTATGCCGTTTTCTCGATTCTCTTGAGGCCGCCCATGTAAGCCAGCAATGCGTCGGGGATGGCGATGGAGCCATCCGGGTTCTGATAGTTCTCCAGGATGGCGATCAGCGTACGGCCCACCGCAAGACCCGAGCCGTTCAGGGTGTGCACGAAGCGGGTGCCTTTCTCGTTTTTCGGCCGGTAGCGTGTGTTCATGCGGCGGGCCTGGAAATCACCGCAGTTGGAGCAGGACGAAATCTCGCGGAAGCGACCCTGCCCCGGCAGCCACACTTCAATGTCGTAGGTTTTCTTCGCGGCAAAGCCCATGTCGCCGGTGCACAAGGTCACCACCCGGTGATGTAGGTTGAGGCGTTTCAGCACCGCTTGCGCGCAATCGACCATGCGCTCGTGCTCTCTATCGGAGTCCTCCGGCGTCGTGATCGACACCAGTTCCACCTTCGAGAACTGGTGCATGCGGATCATGCCGCGCGTATCCTTGCCCGCCGCGCCCGCTTCGGCACGAAAGCACGGCGTCCAGGCGGTGTATCGACGTGGCAGCGTTTCTTCTTCGAGAATCTCTTCCCGCACATAATTCGTCAGCGACACTTCGGCGGTCGGAATGAGCCCGTATCGTCTCTCCTGCCGAATGCCATTCATCGCGTTGAACACTGCCCGGCCAACTTCGTTGGCCTGCTCGAAGTTAACTGCCTCCGGTATTTGCTCGGCCTCCGCCCGGGCGAGGGACAGTTGTAGTGAGCTCTCCAGAACCATCCGACCCATAGAAGATGAAATCGGATCAGTGAAGAACGACTCCTCCTCGAACTTTGGCAGCTGGCCCGTCCCGAAAAATGTGTCGTTCTTTACAAGGATCGGCGGTTGGAATTCGGTGTAGCCGAATTCGCCGGTGTGCAGATCAAGCATAAAATTGGCGATGGCGCGTTCGAGCCGCGCGAGCCCGCTGGTGAGATACACAAACCGCGAGCCCGAGACTTTCGCCGCCCGCTCGAAATCCATCATGCCGAGTTGTTCGCCGAGCTCGTAATGCTCGCGGGGAGATTGCACATTCGGCGCGGAGCCGAAGGCACGTGCCTTCACCTCCACATTGGCGTCTTCCCCCGCACCATCCGGCACATCCGCCGCCGGAAGGTTGTCGATCCCGGCAAGCGTGTCCTTCAGCGCCTGCTGCAACTCGCGTTCGCGCTGCTCGCCCTGCTGAATTTCCTCCTTCAGCCCGGCGACTTCCGCCATCAGCGCGGAAGCCTGCACTTCATCTTTTTTGGCCTTGGCCTGCCCGATCAGCTTTGAGGCTTCGTTGCGCCGCGCCTGCGCGGTCTGCAGCCGCGTCACGAGATCGCGCAATTCCTTGTCGCGTGCGAGAATGTCATCGGCGAGGGCACTGGCGCTTTCGGCATAGGCGGGCCTGCGGGCGAGTGCGGCCACCCAGGCATCGCGGTCTCGTCGAATGGCGGCAATATCGTGCACGTGTATCTCCTGTCTGGGGGCCTGATGCCACGAAAAGCCGCCGCCTCAAAGTGGACAGTCACCGTCTACTCGGCTGGCTGCTTCCGCGGCAGGTTCATGTATTTGGCGAACTCGAGGCGGGCGATGGCGCGGTTGTGGACTTCATCGGGACCATCTGCGAGTCGCAAAGTGCGCACGGTTGCATACATGCGCGCCAAGCCGGGATCGGTGGTGACGCCTGCGCCGCCCCAGGCCTGGATAGCATCGTCAATGATCTGCAACGCCATGCGGGGCGCCGCGACCTTGATCATGGCGATCTCCGTGCGCGCGACCTTGTTGCCCACCTTGTCCATCATGTCGGCGGCTTTCAGCGTCAGCAGGCGGCACATGTCGATATTCGTGCGGGCTTCCGCCACCCGCTGCTCCCACACCGAATGATCCGCGATCTTTTTGCCGAAAGCGGTGCGCGACAGCAGGCGCTGGCACATCTTTTCCAGCGCCCGCTCCGCGACGCCGATGGTGCGCATGCAATGGTGAATACGGCCCGGTCCGAGCCGCCCCTGCGCAATCTCGAAGCCGCGGCCTTCGCCGAGGATCATGTTTTCCGCCGGCACCTTCACATTCTCGAACAGCATCTCGCCGTGGCCGTGCGGCGCATCGTCGAAGCCGAACACCGGTAGCATTCGCGTAATGGTGACGCCGGGCGTATCCGTCGGCACCAGGATCTGCGACTGCTGGCGATATTTGTCGGCTTCCAGATCCGTCTTGCCCATCACGATGAGGATTTTGCAACGCGGGTCGCCCACGCCCGACGACCACCATTTGCGGCCGTTGATGATGTAGTGATCGCCCTGCCGCTCGATGCGGGTGGAAATGTTGGTGGCGTCGGATGACGCAACCGCCGGTTCCGTCATGATATACGCGGAGCGGATTTCTCCCGCGAGCAGCGGTTTCAGCCATTGCTCCTGCTGCGCCGGCGTGCCGTAACGATGCAGCACCTCCATGTTGCCCGTGTCGGGCGCGGAGCAGTTGAACACCTCCGACGCAAATTTAACACGGCCCATCATTTCGGCGAGCGGCGCGTATTCGAGATTGCTCAGCCCCGCGCCCTGCTTGCTGTGGGGCAAGAACATGTTCCACAGCCCGTGCGCTTTCGCCTTTGCTTTCAGCTCTTCCACGACGGGGACGACAATCCAGGGATTTCCGTTCTCCCGCGCCTTATCCATTTGCTGCGTATAGATGGTTTCGGCCGGATAGACGTGCTGCTCCATGAAGTCGCCGATCCGCTTCATCCATTCGCGCTGCT
>DATAVW010000070.1:0-5714 GCA_036267515.1 Rhizomicrobium sp. | reverse complement strand
TGCTTGTTAAACTCAATCTTCCACTGTGACGTCACCATTACATAATGTTGCTGGTATTCGCTGATTGCGAACTGACGAATGTCCCTGGTTGCGGATTCCAGAAGGGGGCGTAACGACAACGCGTTAGAACGAGGGGGCAGTTTCGCGCCTGCGAAATCGACGATCGTTGCGCCGATGTCCATTAATTCAACAAGGGCTTCGTTACGAATGCCTCTTTGTTTCCGTGCGGCATTCGGGGGGACAATAATCAACGGAATGCGTAGTGCGCCATCGAATGGGGTGGATTTTCCAAATGCATTGTGATCGCCGTTCATCTCGCCGTGATCCGACGTGAAGATTATAAGCGTCTTCTCCAGTTCGCCGCGTTCTGTCACCGTCCGCACTATCTCGCCGATTTGCTCATCGATCAGCGTAATAGCGCCGGCGTAATAAGCGCGTAGCTCGGCGACTTCGCTGGTGGTGAGATCGGGGGAATGATGCGGGGAGCGCGCGGCTTTCTTCGCCAGACCGCGCAGGTTTTCTGCACCGTTTATCGGAGGGAGCGGTGGCGGGATCCTGTTTCGCGCATACATGCTCGCATAAGGCTCCGGCGTGTCGTATGGCGGATGTGGCCCACCAAAGCTGACCCAGCAAAACCACGGCTTATCCCGCCCCAAGTCTCGCAAAAACTGGTTCGCCTGTTGCGGGACGTAAACGTCGTAATAGAGTTCAAAGGGCAGCGGCCATGGCTTCGGATGAAAGTGCGCCGCGCCTTTCATAAAGGCTTTATATGTCGCCCACTCGCCGCGCTCCTTCCAGAGTTCGACCATATCGCTCAGCGCGTGTTGATTCCCGGGTGGTCCTGCCGTCTCATGCACCTTTTGCATGCCCAGCGCGTGCATAAGAGGCAGTGCTGCGCGCAAGTCCCGACCGCGTTGATGCAGGTGCGTCTTGCCGAATACGCTCGTGCGATAGCCCGCAGATTCTACTGCCTGCATCCAGTTCGAATGCTTTGGATTGAGCGTCGATGCGCTATTTTCCCAAACCCCGGATTGGTGCGGATACAATCCCGTCGCCAGACTAAAGCGTGCAGGGACGCATTCGAGAGAGTTGGAAATAGCGCGGGTGAACAACGTGCCGGCTTTGGCAAGTTTGTCCAAATTCGGGGTTTTGATCCATCGGTTGATACAACCGAGCCCGTCGAACCGGAATTGGTCGGTCATTATGAAAAGTATGTTGGGACGAATCGATTTCATCGGAAGCCAAATTCCATCGCTGAGACGCTTTTCCCCTGCTCCGTGGGCCACAAACAAGCGACTTTCGGGAGGCGCGGCGGCTCGTTTTGACTTCCAATTGATAGCTTAACGCGGCCTGCAACACATTGTTCCAGCCCGGTCGCGGCGCAAGACCAGCGACAATCGTCGGCAACTGTGTAAGTGCTCGCCAGAAAGTAGAATCGATGTATTATCCGTAACGATGTTAGCATCATATCTTCATAATTTCATTTTCATCAAAACTCAGAAGACGGGCAGCACAACCGTGGAATCGGTCTTCGCCGACTTCTGCGGTCCCGACGATGTCATTACGCCCCTGGGCCACAAAGATGAGATGCGCCGGAACAATGGCAAGCCGCTCTGCCGAAATTTCGAATCCTCAAAAGAACTGGAAGATAAATGGATTGCCTCGCTGATAGAGGGTAACCGCCTTTACCGCCGGGAAGGGGCGCGGGAATCGATGAAGTTCTATTCCCACATGGGCGCAGGAGAAATCAAATCGAAGCTGGACGCGACTTTCTGGGCCAATGCCTTCAAGTTCACGATCGAGCGCCATCCTTACGAAAAGGTAGTTTCCGCAGCTTTTTACAAACTGGGATTGAAGCGTCCCACGGAAGAGTTTCCGAAGATGCTCAAGAAGATATTGAGAAAGCAAAGCTACGCCACGTTCCGCTATTATTCAATCGACAATCAGGTGATAGTCGATGATATCGTGAAGCTGGAGAACCTCAGGCCTGATCTTGAGCGGGTAGCAAAAAAGATCGGCGTCACGCTGCCGGACGAATTGCCCAGAATGAAAAGCCATGTGCGACAGGACGAAAGACCCGCAAGAGAGATTCTGACGCAATCCCAGAAAGATGAAGTCTATCACGTGTGCAAACAGGAGTTCGATCTGCTCGGCTACGAGCGTTAGTCTGACAGATGCTCAATGGCTAGCGGCCAGTCCGTCAAATGTAAAATCGCCAGCAGATTACGTAACTTCCGGCAAACGGCTTTAACCTGTGATTGAATTGGCAAAGAGAAAACCGGCGGGGCCGGTGAGCCATATTTGCCAACGACATGGGCCGCCGCGAGTGACCGGCACAATCGAGGAGATCGATGCGGACTGCGGAGACTCGCGCCAGGGGTTAAGCCGTTCAGTGGCCGTCCGAATTTTCTGCCGGGGCGGTGGCGGGAGTTCCGGCGCTGCCGGCCGGCGATGCGGTCGGAGCTTCTGCCGGCTTCGCTGGTCCGGCCGGGACTGTCGTTTGCGGCGCGGGCGCCGGTGCAAGCTGCGCGAGCAGCGACGGCGGTACGGCGGCAATTAGTTGATGCTGCCACCGGATGAGGTGAAATCCCCTCAGGGAAACCGCAGGCGTGTGCACATTGCAGGGGCCATTCAAGGGGCACGCGCCGCGCGCCAGGAGATCGGTCAATGTCATGGCGACATCGCTGTCGATCTCGACCACATTGTCCCGCCAGACATGCATTCCATCGCTTTTAACGGCAGAAAAATAGCGGTCGGAAATGCGGAGCGGAGCAGGCGTGGTGGCAGCCGTCGTCTGTGGCGCACGGAAGGTTCTTACCATTCCGGAACCATCGCGAAAGAACACCGCACGCGTTTCCGCGACGGGCGCCGCGGCTTTCGCATCGGTGAATTTGAGCGCCGCAATCCGCTCCTCCGGCAACGCAGGCAGATCCTGCGGATTGGCCGGGTCCGTCGCCATGACCTGCGATCCGGCGAGCGCCGCCGTCACCTGGGCGCGCGATTTGGGATTGAGCCGGATCGGCAGCAGCACCGATTGGCTCGCATCGAGAGTCGCGGGGCCGCTGACGCGATCTACCGTCAGCGTGCCGTCTTCGCCGACATTCAGGGAGAACTCGCCCGCATAGGCCATCGAGCCGGGATCGCGCAGGATGAACAGGTCAACTCCCGAGGCTTCCACCTGGGCGCCGCGCTCGATGCCGCCCAGCACATCCCGAAGCGACAACAATTGCTGTGGCGAAAGATGCAGCCTTTGCACCGCCTGACCGACCGCGCTGATCGCGCCCGGCGCGGGAGCGGACAGTGCCATTGCGGCACACCACAGGATGCCAATGAGAGTTTTGCGCAAAGGCACGTCTCCAAGACCCGCGATCTTATCACAACAGCATCATGCCGCCCCACATTCTTAAAAACAGACGTTTACCCGTCCGTTCTGCGAACGATTGCTTTACCCAATATGGTGAAAGATGCCGTTCGGAAAGTCTTGCGCTGCTAAAACGGCAGCATTTGGAGCCTGTGCGCATGGCCCAGCGTGTGAGCGGATTTGCACGTCGTCCCGCGGGGGGAACTCGCGCGGCGGAGCGGGCTCGCGTTAACAATGATCCCACGGGTCAGCCCATTCCACTCGATCTTGTTTCGGTGGTCGCGCCCTATAAGCGCTATCGCGGATTGTCGCTGCGCGTAGAACATCTCGCGCATGGCGCGCGCCTGACCAACGGCCGCAACAATGGCGATCGCTCCTGGTCCGTCGCGCCGGACGAACTCGACGGCCTCGAATATCTTCCGCCCAATGACTCTTACGAGTCGCACACGCTGGCGGTGCGCATTATCAGTCTGGACGGCGGCGATGGCGAAACCCTTGCCGTTATAGATTTGCCGATTGTCGGCCGCGCCGGCACAGACAACTCTTTCGATGCATCGTCCGGCTCGTCGCACGCCGAAGTGCAACGGCTGCGTGACGAACTGGTGAAGGTGAAATCTTCACTCGCGGCGCGAGATACCGACTTGGCCACTGCGCGCCGGAACGCCGAAGATGCCGAGCGCTCGCGTCAATCGCTGAAAATGGAATTTTCAGCGGCGGAGGAATCATGGGATCGTGAACTGCGCGAGCAGCTTGCCAACGCGGCGGCAGAGGCGAGCGCCAATCTGGAAAAACTTCGTTCCGAGTGGGATGCAGAGCAGTCCACCCGGCGCTCGAAATCCGATGCCGGCGCCCAGAAATCCGTCGAGGAGGCGCGCAAACGCTGGCAGCAGGAATCGCACGCAGCGCTCGCCAAGGCCGAAGCCGAATGGAAGATCGCCGAGATGGCGCGGATGGCTTCCGCCGAGGCGGCTTGGCACGAGCAATCGACGAAGACCGTGTCGGAACTTCGGGCGCGCGCCGAGGACGCTGAAGCAGCAGCAGCCCGCGCCAAAGTTGCGGTGGCCAAGAACGACACAACCGAGATGCGCAGCCTGCGTGAAGAACTGGCGACAGCGCATGCGGAACTTTCAAAGCGCAATACCGAGCTCGCAGAAGCGCGCGCAACCGCAGAGGCAGCGCAAACCAACTCGCGTGATTCCACGGCCGATCTGAAAAAGGCTGAACAGGCATGGAAAGCGGCTGAAAGCGTTCGCCTCGCGGGCACCGAAGCGCGCTGGAAAGAACAATCCGCGAAAGCAGTCGCCGAAGTCGCTGCGCGCCTCGAACAAACAGAAGCTGCGCTGGCGGAAGTCCGCGCTGCCGCGGAAGCGGCACGCGTACGATCCCGCGAATCCGCGACTGATGTGAAGAAGGCCGAGCAGGCGTGGAAAGTCGCGGAAGCGGCCCGCCTGGCATCCGCCGAAACGGGCTGGAAAGAACAGATGGCGAAAGCCGTCGGCGAGGTCACCGCGCATCTCGAACACACCGAGGCCGCGCTCGCAGAGGCCCGTGCCGAAACCGAGGCCGTCCGTGCCCAATCGCGCGGCTCTGCGGCCGACGTAAAGAAAGCCGAGCAGGCGTGGAAAGCCGCTGAAGGGGTGCGCCTCTCTGCCGCGGAGGGCCGGTGGAAGGAGCAGATGGCGAAGGCCGTCGGCGAGATCACCGCCCGGCTGGAGGAGGCCGAAGCGTCGTTGATGGAAGCGCGGGCTCAAGCCGAAGTGCGTCAGCATCAAGTCGCTGCCGCGCAAGCTTCTCTTGCCGCGCGCGAGGCGGAACTCTCCCGGGCCCGCGCCGGCCAAGATGAATTGCGGGTGCAAACAACCGCCAATTCCGATGCCGCGCGAGAGCGTTGGCAAAAGGAGATGGACGCCGCGTTGGTTAAGGCGCAGCAAACCTTCAAAGCCGGCGAAGCGGCTCGCCTCGCGGCCGTCGAGGCCCAGTGGAAAGCACAATTCGCACCGACCGTCGCCGAATCCGCCGCCCGGTTGCAGCAGGCCGAAGGCTCTCTTGCGCAGGCACAGGCGGACCTCCAGACGCACAGAGCCGAAGCCGAAGAAGAGTTGCGCCGATTGCGGGATGAACTTGCGTCCACGCGAACGGCGCTGTTGGCCCGCGAAGGCGAACTGGCCGATGCGCAGAGCACGGTAGAACAGGCACGCTCCACGGCCGATCACTCACTGCAAAGCGTGGCGGCAGAAATTGAGAAGGCGCGTCAGAAATGGAAGCGCGAATCCGACGCCGCCTTCGCCAAGGCGGAAAAGAAGTGGCGCTCGGAAGAAGCCCCGCGCCTCGCGGCCGCCGAAGCGAGGTGGCA
>DATAVW010000069.1:0-43171 GCA_036267515.1 Rhizomicrobium sp. | reverse complement strand
GATAATACCGGTTCGATGACGGAAACGGATAAAACGGGCGTCAGCAAAATCAGCGCGCTGAAGACCGGAACCAAGCAGCTTCTGACCATTCTCCAAGCGGCATCGGCCATTCCGGGTGATGTTCAGGTCGCCATCCTTCCGTTCAGCAAGGACGTGAATGTCGGCACGGCCAATGTCAACGCCAGCTGGATCGACTGGTCGGACTGGAGTGCTGCGCCACCGATACCCGTGCCCAGCTCAAGCGTGGGACCAAGCTCGTCTTGCCCCTGGACTTGGTCGAGTAACAAAGTCGCCTGCACGAAAAGCTCTGCCAATGATCCGAACTGCGCCAACACCGGCGGAAATGACTGCGTCACCTCGATACCCAGCAGCGGTCTGATCTGCCCAAGCCAGCACGATACCGATGCCAGCACTGGCCTCGGTGGCCACTATTACAATGGATGTTACGACAGCACGAAACAAGTCAGCGGCTGCAAAACGAACTGCAAATACAATCACACCTGGACTCCAAACAGCCACTCCACGTGGACCGGATGTATCATGGATCGGACCCAGAGCTACGACGTGCAGAACACGGCGCCGGGGACCGGTACAAACTTTCCGGCAGAGAACGCCTTTTCCTGCCCGCCTGCGACCGTCATGGCGCTGAATTACAACTGGACGAACCTCAGCAACGAGGTCACCAGCATGCAGGCGCAAGGCTCGACCAACCAGACCATCGGGTTGGCCTGGGGTTGGCAGGCGCAGACCTCTGGGACCCCGCTCAGCCCGCCGACCTGGCACTCCGATACGATGCAATTTGTCGTGCTGTTGAGCGATGGCCTGAATACGCAGGACCGCTTTTACGGCGACGGATCGACGCACAACACCAGCATCGATAATCGGATGAGCAAGGTATGCACCAACGTCAAGGCTGCCGGCTACATTGTCTACACGATCTTCGTCGATCTGAACGGTACGCAGGGGAATTCCACAGTTCTGCAGAATTGCGCGACCGATTCCAGCAAGTATTTCGATCTGACGCAGTCGGGGCAGATCATTACCACGCTGAACGCCATCGCGCAGGACATCATCAACCTGCGACTTGCCAAATAGCCCGTTGGCTTCACCAGGTGAATTGCGTTTGTCTGGGTTGGAGCAGTTGATCGACGCGGGTGCGCGACGACATCTGTGCCAATCGCAATGCCTGCCACAACAGAAATGTTCTCTGGATCTTCGGCAGGGGCGTCACTGATCGTCGGTTAGGTTCTTGCGGCAGACTGGCCGCTCGCGATGCCGCGGCAGCCGGCGCAAAAGTCTATCAGAGTTCGCGAGCTGTGCGATGTATTTGGCGACACGGTCAAGGTTCGCCGTTCTGCTGTTCGTAGCGGTAACGGCTCGAATTCTGATCTTGCGCGGAACTCGCCACAGCGAGGCGTAAAGGATTGCGTGCACGCGCCTGGCGACTGCTCGGTACGTGCATCGATATCTCGCAGCACCGGCCCTGGCCTCCCCTAAAGCCGGGCGCCTCTGCCGCGCCGGTCTTCGGTGAAGGCCTTCTCCTGCTATTCGATCCCGTGCTTCGCTGACTGCAAGTGGGCTCTGGGCTCTGCTCAACGGTCCGAACTATGGCCGCATCGACTCGAAGCCACAGGCTTTACGCCGTTTGAGAGGGGGCGAAGTTCCTTCAACACTCCGGCTGTGCCGAACCAGTTTATTGTTCGAGGACGGCCGCTCCGAGCGCCGGCGCCGTGCGAATAGCGCGGGCGCGGTAAGCAGCCCATCCGGCAGTGATCCTTCCAGCAATGAACCAGAAGGCGATCCCCAATGCCGCGGCCGCTATTCCATCCACGGAATAATGCCACCCCAACATCATGGAGCCGACGAAGATGGTAGCGGCAAAGGCGGTGAACGCCATCCCCATGTAGCGGTTCGTGCGCCATCCGAGGAGCGCTAGAAGGGTAGCGATCGTCACGTGCATGCTGGGCATTGCGGAAATGCCCTCGAGATCGCCCTTTCCTGTCAGATAAGCGCGCCACAGGATATCCTGCGCGTCAATTGTCCAGATCGGCCAATGCTCGCGCGTGTGCCGCAGATATTGCATCAGAGGCGCGTACGGATCCGGTCCGCGTACGACATGGCTGTAAAAGCATGGCCCCGCGGACGAGAAGACCGTCGCGAGCACAAAGCCGACAAAAAACCAGCAGAGAACGAAAGCCAGCAGGAATTGCGAACGTAATGGTTCCGTCCGCGGCCGGCTCAATTGCCAGAACAGGCAGCCGAACATGACGACAAACCATGCCGCGTAAACAAAGCTAAGAATTGCGGTGATCAATGGATAGCCGAGCACGGGCTGCAAGCGTTGCCAGTAGGGCGTGCCAAAACCGATAATCTCGTCGGCGCGCATGAAAGCCGCATCCCATGCGAATGGATGGAGTTTCACAATTTCGACTTTTAGGGCTGTGAAGAGCATCACAGTAAGGGTGCAGGCAAGCAATCCGTGCAGCAAATTGCCGGTGCGGTCGCGTTCCAGAGCCGATCCAATCATCCGCCGGCACAAGGCGCCGAGAGGATGGTCTGATCGACCTTCCCGATAAAGCAGAAACAGCTGTTTCAGGGCGACGAACGGCAGGACCACTGCGAGGAACTGGAGAAAGTTGCTGACGAAGAAGAGTCCGGAGCTGAACGGAACGCTGAGAGGATGCCTGAGCAGGACGGCCGCCGCGACAAATGCGAACGATGCTGTGCACACATATAATGGCACGTGATCCGCAAAAGTGCGCCGGACACTTGCCGTGCACGCGTCCAGAGCATGCCGGAAATGTCCGGCCGACACACTGCTCATCCAATGCTCCAGGAAGAGATTATCGACCGGCAGAGGCCGCTTTCATGCCGGCATCCTGATGGTTGGTCAGCTGGTCCATGCGGCCGGAATAGAAGTCTTTGTCGTCGCCGGGTGTGGGCGCGATTTCGCAGCGCGAACCGGCGCAGGCATAGGTTGCTTGGGCAGCGCCGCGATGCAGAACCACCAGATTTCCCGTATGCCCGAAGACGCTCACGGAATCATTCACCACCTGCTTTCCGTCGGAATTCAGGGCGATGATGTTCGTCGCGCCAAAGGCCTTTCCGAGAAGGAAAGCGTGCCGGGAATCAATCATCGTTACGTCCGCAATCAATGGATTGCCGACATATACCGTCTGAACCGGCTGCGAGAACGCAACCAGACGGACTTCATCCATCGGAATGGAGATGACGGTGCCTGCCCGGTGCATCGCAAAGTGCTTCGGCCGAACGTGACGTGTCTTGCTTGCAAGCTTGTGGAAATCAGCCTTCCTCTGAGCGAGAGGCGCAGCCGGCTTGATCAGTGCAATTTTGGCATGCGGGGCTGTTTTCGAATTCTTCGCGATCGCCTGCTTCGGGGCCGATGTCGCAGCGGGAAGCGCTGGTTTCTTGATGGAGGCGGCCGTGCCGGCGCCGGTCGTCGTGCGCAACACCGGCTGAGCGGGTTTTTGCTGCGAAGTGGATGCCGGGCCAGCGGACGCTGTGGCGACGATTGTCCCTGCAAAGATCAGAGCTGATGTCAGTACGCGGCGCATCGTGTTTTGCCTCTTCCAAGTCCTCGGCGACCTTAACCTCACTGTTGTAAAGGAAGCTTTAAATCACGCGTGTCGAGAGGGAGAGGATAGATTTCGTCCGTTCCTGACTTAGGCGCCCATGGTGGCGCAAGTTCGGACTCGTGAACACGCCGCACGATCATGGCGGCTATAATCAGGAGCAGTAACGGCCCCACTGGAAGCATGACGACGAGATAACTCAGCAGCGCCAGCGCCACTGAGGCAATTCCGATCCACTCGAGTCGATCGAACGCACGATCCCGGAATAGAAATGCGAGCGAGACTGCGAGAATTGGGAGGTCGTATAGATACAAGTAGGGGGTGGCGGCCAAAATCCCGGCCGAAAGCGCAGCCGCCTTCAAGGCAAACGAGGCGTGCCGCGTTCGCCAGAGCCACGCGATTGCGCAAGCCGCGGCAAAAGCCGAGGCGGCCTGCAATTGCCAGGCAAGCACATTACTCCCGCCTATAGACTTCACCAGACCATAAACGGTCTGCAGCTTGTTCCATCCCGCCCGACCACTCGCCAGGACGGTGCTATTTGTCTGAGGCAAGAAATGAAGCAACGCCGCAAACGGTGCGGCGCCAAAGAGTAAGTAGGGAATCAAAATGCAAAGCGCCGCCGTGACAGATGCGGAGGCAAGGCATTTCCATTGCCGGCCTACTAACAAAACAAAGGGAAATAAGAGTCCCAATTGCGGCTTGTAGGTCAGCAACCCGAGAAAAAGTCCCGCGACAAGTGGCCGTGTTTCCAGGAACAGCAGGGTGGCTCCAATCAGCGCGCCGCTCAGAAAACCATTCTGGCCAGCCAACACGGTGCCGAGTGCTGCAGGCGAGGCAAGCGCCAGAATCGCTGCCCAACCGGTCCGCGCAATTCTGCCGATGACCGGCGCGTAAAGGGCGCACGTTCCAGCAACCCACAACACAAACGCCCAGGAATACGGAAGCAGCGCAAGGACCGCGGCAACCAGCAGGAATATTGGTGGATAGAGCCAACCAAGGTATCCGCTGAACGGGTGCCCCATAACAGCGATCTGTGCAGCGTGATGAAGTTTCCAATCATACGGCGCGGCAACTGCCCCCTGTAGGGCGAACTTCCCTGCAACCCAAACTTCGAGAAAATCGGTGGGGAGTGGGCGGCCCCGGTTGTCCACGATCCATTGGTGCCGCACCGCCTCCAGCGCCACGGTTCCTATCCATACGGCGATGAAGGCGAGTGTGATGCTTCGAAAGACAAGTCTTTCGTTCAGGCTTGGTGAGGATTTTTCCGCCATTTCCATAGGTTGAAGTTACATCCGCCAACTTAATTCGCGGCTAAGGTTGGAGCGGAATGCCAAACTGCGCGGATGGAGAAACAGCGCCCAACGGCATTTCCTCGCGAGATATGGTAACTGGCCGATAAACTCTGTGGCGTACATGTGGCGCAATAGAGGCAGTTTCGTGCCGTTGCGAAACAGTGGCCCTTGAAATTGCTTCGCGCGCGCTAACGTCGCCTTAAAGTTTGTCGCGTAGGTTCCTTTCTGACGCCATGGTTGAGACCGAGTGCAAATGCCGGTCGCTCTTGTGGATGTCCTAGGGTGTCTAACAAGGAGGCTTATTATGAAGAACCTGGTAACCCGTTTCGTCCGCGACGAGTCCGGCGCGACGGCCATTGAATACGGTCTGATTGCGGCGCTCATCTCGGTCGTGATCATCGTTGTCCTGACCAACATCGGCACCAGCCTGAACGCGAAGTTCACGTCGGTCGCCAGCGGTCTGCAGAAGTAAGACGGCAAGTAGTGCCGACGAGCAGAGATGCTCGTGCGACGGCCGCCGGGAAACCGGCGGCCGTTCGCATTTCTCATAGAGTAAGAGATGATTTCATCCGCACTCATCCTCGCACCGTTCGTCATCCTGCTGCTTCTCGCCGCAGGCTGGGATCTGGCGAGCTACACGATTCCAAATTTTATTCCCGTCGCACTTCTCCTGGGGTTCGTCCTGTACGCGATGTCTGCGGGCTATGGTGTTGCGGCGTATGAAAATCATGCACTCGCCGCTCTCATCGCACTCGCGGCAGGCTTTCTCCTTTTCGCGCTTGGCTATATCGGTGGCGGAGACGCGAAATTATTTGCTGCAGCCGGTGCCTGGTTCGGCATGCATGATCTGCTGCCTTATGTTGTGATCGCATCGTTATTCGGTGGCGGGTTGACGCTTGCACTTCTCGCCGCAAGGCGTTGGCCTTTGCCGCAAGTATTGGCCTCGCATGCCTGGATCAACCGCTTGCATGAGCCGCGCGGCGGCATTCCGTATGGCGTAGCGCTGGCTGCCGGCGCGATCGCAATTCTTCCGCAAACGGAATTGCTTCGCGCGATCGCTGCGTAATCGCAAAGCTTCGCGCCGTTAAGCCTTTTCTAAATGGTTGTGTGTTCGTATCGGGACACGAAGGGAGCACACCTGCCATGAATCGATCGCGCATCATCATTCTTGCATTGGCGGCAATGGCCGCCGGAGCTGCAGCGCTGCTTGCGCGCGGATTTCTCGGTGGTGGCACCGAAGCAGGCAAAGCACAACCAGCCAGCGTCGCGACAATCGGCGTTCTTGTCGCTTCCTCAAATATCGAGCCGGGCAGGCCGGTGACGCCAGACCTGGTTCGCTGGCAAGCCTGGCCGAAAGCCACCGTCGACTCCACGTTCCTCACGGAAGATGCCAATCCGAATCCCGAGCAGGTCGTGAAGGGCACTGTGGCGCGGACGCCGATCATCGCAGGTGAACCGCTGACGAACACCAAGATCGTACATTCGGATGCTGCTGGATTCATGAGCGCCACGGTTTCGCCCGGAATGCGCGCGGTTTCCATTCCGATCACGACGGAATCCGGCGCCGGCGGATTCATCCTGCCGAACGACCGGGTCGACGTGATTTTGACAGTGCAGGTGTCGGAGCAGCCGAAAGCGTTCGGAGCCAAGGCAATCCTGCACAATGTGCGCGTACTGGCCGTCGATCAGACCTACACGCAAGACAAAGACCAGAAGTCGGTGCTTGCAAAAACGGCGACGCTGGAATTGTCGCCGCAGCAGGTCGAATCCATCGATGCTGCTGCAGCAACGGGTACAGTTTCGCTGGCTTTGCGTCCACTTGGCGATCTCGGCACGGCCGATATCCAGAAGAATACCAATCACAATGAAAATCAGATGGTGGCTGTCATCCGCTACGGCGTTGTCCGCGGTTCGGGCAGCACGTCATCGGCTGCCAGGTAAAGGGAGACGGGTATGCGTTGCAAATTGATTGCTCTTTGTGTTGCCGCCGCCTCCGCGTTTGCCTTTCCGGCTATCGCCAGACCGGCGATGCGGCATGAGCCGACGCCGCAAAAGGTGCTGAATGTTTCGACTCACGGCAACGGTGCTGCGCACCAGCGCATCACACTTTCGCTCGACAAGGCGGCACTTGTGCAGCTGGATGCGGACGCGCGTGACGTGCTGGTCTCCAATCCCGAGATCGTAGACGCCGTTGTGCGCACGCCGCGGCGGATTTTCCTGCTCGCGATGAAGACGGGGCAGACCAATGCCTTCTTCTTCGACGCCGCGGGTCACCAGATCCTCTCGATTGATATTCGTGTCGAGCGCGATGTCACGGACCTTGGCACGATGATCCATGAGAACTTCCCGGGGTCAAGCATTCACGTCTCAGCCATGAACGATAACGTGGTGCTGAGCGGCACCGTTTCGAGCGCCACGGTTTCGACACGTGCGCAGGAACTGGCGAGCAGTTTTGCCGGCGACCCGAAGAAGGTCGTGAACATGATCAAGATCGCCGCCAATGAGCAAGTGATGCTCAAGGTGCGGGTTGCCGAAATGCAGCGACAGATCGCGAAGCAGTTTGGCGTCAATCTCTCGGAAGCCGCAGTGGCGGCGGGCGTGCCGATCATCGCCTCTACGGGCAATCAGTTCGGCCTTGTTGGGCGGGCGTTGTCTGACGCTTCGGGCGCGCAGTTCGGTCAGGTGTGCCCGCAGCAGTTCTTGAGTCCGACGGCCACGCCGGGCGCGCCCCATTGCGCCAACAACTTGCAAGGGGTGGTGCAGGCGTTGGATCAGATCGGATTGATGCACACACTGGCGGAGCCGAATCTGACAGCGGTATCGGGCGAAACTGCCCGCTTCCTTGCCGGCGGTGAATTCCCGGTTCCCTCGGGCCGCGACCAGCAGGGCAACGTCTCGGTCATCTTCAAACAGTTCGGCGTTGGCTTGTCCTTTACGCCGGTAGTTCTGAGCGAGAACCGCATATCGCTGCAGGTATCGACGGAAGTCAGCGAACTTACCAATACCGGCGCGTTCACCCTCACCGGCAGCACCACTATCAACCCGACAACCGGGCAGGTGGTTACGTCTCCAGGGTTGACCATTCCGGCGCTGAATGTCCGCCGGGCGCAGACCACCGTTGAATTGCCCTCCGGCGGCAGCTTCGCCATCGCCGGCCTGCTGCAGCAAACGAACAAGCAGGTGATCAATGAGTTTCCTGGCTTGGCCAATATGCCGGTCCTGGGCGCGCTGTTCCGCAGCCGCGATTACCAGAACAATGAAACGGAACTGGTGGTGCTGGTCAGTGCCTATCTGGTCCGGCCGACAAGCGAGAAGCGCCTTGCTGCGCCGACCGACAACTTCGTTCCACCGAACGACTTGGACACCATCTTGATGGGTCGCCTCAACGCCGAACATCCGGCTCCACTTGATGGCCTGAAATCGGCCGCCAATACGAAAAACGGCTTCATCGTTCAGTAAGGAAACCTGTCATGCGAAAAGAACTGTCACGCTTCGCCGCTCTTGCCGCAGTGCTCCTTGCTGGAAGCTGCGCCGCTCCTGGCGACAATGATATGGTCGCAAAGACCATCGATCCGGCAAAGCTGCATCCGATTACGGTCGAGCCCGACTATCGTTCAGTGCGCATCGCCTTCGCAGGCAATGCCAACGGATTGATGCAGGAAGATACGGCCAAGCTTCAGCGCGTGGCCGAGGAGTACCTTGCACGCGGTGATGGCTCGATCAGTGTCTCGGCGCCGGAAGGACCGGATTCTTCCGCGGCAATTTCGTACTTCGGCGAGCGCCTCGCCACCATGGGAGTCCCGCGATCGCGAATTCTGGTGGGGACACACCCGGTGACGGATGGAGATCGCCGGGTCGAAATCGGCTTCGTTGCCTATGAGGCACATACTGCGCCGTGCGGCGATTGGTCCGACGACAGCGCGGACACGCAATCGAATCTTCCGAGGCTCGATTTCGGCTGTTCCGTCCAGCACAACATTGCTGCGATGGTCGCCAATCCACGCGACCTCGACGAATCGCGGCGGCTCGATGATGCGCCGGATGCCGTGCGCAGGGCGACGGTGCTCGGTCATTACGAGAAGGGCGAAATCACCCAGGCCACCAAGAAGACCGTGGACTCGGGTACCGAGCAGTCCGGCCTAAGTTCAGATGTCCAATAGCAGGCTAGAGCGATGACAAAGCTGCAAGGGTCAGCCGACGAACAGTTTGGAGCCGCCCCGCACGAGCGGCCGGTGCCGCGCATTTCGATTCAGGCGTTCTGTGAATTCCCCGATACAGGGGCAGCGCTGCAGCGTGCCGGCGCCGACCGCCGGCTCTCCAAGGCAAATCTCAGCGTTCAGCTTGGCGGGATCCAGGCTGCCGTCGAGCAGCATTCCGGCCAAGTCACGCCAAACCTCCTGATCGTCGAGACGCGGCTGCAAGGCAAGGCCGCGCTCGAGGAAATCGATCGCCTCGCCGAGGTCTGCGATCCGTCGAGCAAGGTTGTCGTGATTGGTCGCGTCAATGATGTGGAGCTCTACCGGGAACTGATGCGCCGGGGCGTCAGTGAATATCTCGTGGCCCCGCTCAATCCCCTGCACGTAATCGAAATTATTTCGGGATTGTATCTGAATCCGGATGCCCCGCCGGTTGGCCGCATCATGAGCTTTATCGGCTGCCGTGGTGGCGCAGGCAGTTCTACGCTTGCGCACAATGTCGCCTGGACGATCGCCGAACGTCTCAAGATTAACACCACGCTGGTCGATCTCGACCTCTCGTTCGGTACTGCCGGCCTCAACTTCAACGAGGAGCCGGGTCAGGGAATTGCCGAAGCACTGTCCGCGCCCGAGCGGTTGGACGATGTTTTATTGGACCGGCTGTTGCTGAAGGCAACGGACCACCTGTCCCTCTTCGCGGCTCCCGCGATGATGGATCGTGTGTTCGATGCCGATCCGGCGGCTTTCGAGTCAATAATCGATATTGTGCGCCAGTCGACCCCCTGCGTGGTCCTTGATTTGCCGCACCAATGGAATCTGTGGATCCGCCAGACGCTGCTTGCGTCCGACGAGATTGTGATCGTGGCGACACCGGATCTTCCGAGTCTGCGCACTGCGAAGGCGGTTGTGGATCTCGTGAAGCAGAGCCGGCCAAATGATCCAGCGCCGAAACTGGTGATGAACCAGATTGGTGTGCCCAAACGTCCGGAAATTCCCGTGAAGGATTTTGCGGCGACTGTGGGCCTTACCCCCATCATGCTCTTTCCGTTCGAGCCGCAGCTCTATGGGGCGGCTGCGAATAACGGACAGATGCTGATCGAGGTACAGCCAAAATCAGCCACAGCGGACTCCATCATGCGATTGGCGCAGGTGGTCACGGGACGCGCCACGTCGGCGGAAACCGAGAAAAATATCTCGCCGCTTCTCTCCATCCTGAAGGGCCGAAAGCAGGCATAAGCGATGTTCGGAAGACGCTCTGTAGTATCCGATCTGCCGCGTAACCTCCCGCCGCCGCGGGTTGAACCCGCAGCTGGGAAGACGTCAGGTCCGCCACCGCTTGCGGAAAGCGCGCAACCCGCATCCGCTGCGAGGCCGCAGCCCACAGTAAGCGCGTCACCCCCGCTTCCACCAAAGCCGGCAGTGCGGATTCCGGACCAGCGTTCGGACGACTACTACCAGATCAAGACGACGATCTTCAATGCGCTGATCGACACCATCGATCTGGCACAGCTCGCCCAGCTGGATCCAGATTCAGCGCGCGAAGAAATCCGCGACATCGTCAACGAGATCATTTCGATCAAAGCCGTTGTGATGTCGATTGCGGAGCAGGAACATCTGCTCCAGGACATCTGCAACGACGTGTTGGGCTACGGCCCGCTCGAGCCGTTGCTCGCGCGCGACGATATCGCCGATATTATGGTCAACGGTGCTGGCCGGGTGTTCATCGAAGTGGGCGGCAAAGTGCAGCTCACAAGCATCAGGTTCCGGGACAATGCGCAGCTGATGAATATCTGCCAGCGCATCGTGAGCCAGGTGGGCCGCCGTGTCGATGAATCGTCGCCAATCTGCGACGCGCGCTTGCTCGACGGCTCCCGCGTCAACGTGATTGCGCCGCCGCTTTCTCTCGATGGGCCGACGCTCACCATCCGCAAGTTCAAAAAAGACAAGTTGCGGATGGACGACCTCGTCCGTTTCGGCTCCGTCAGCACGGCTGGCGCGCGGGTATTGGCTGTTATTGGGCGTTCCCGATGCAACGTGCTGATCTCCGGCGGTACGGGCTCGGGCAAGACGACGCTGCTCAATACCATGACGGCTTTCATCGACGCGGACGAACGCATCATCACCTGTGAAGATGCCGCGGAATTGCAGCTCCAGCAGCCGCACGTTGTTCGTCTGGAAACGCGGCCACCCAATCTGGAAGGCGCAGGTCAGATCACGATGCGCGATCTGGTGAGAAACTGTCTGCGTATGCGCCCTGAGCGCATTATCGTGGGCGAAGTGCGCGGACCAGAGGCTTTCGATCTCCTGCAAGCGATGAACACCGGCCACGACGGTTCGATGGGCACGCTCCATGCTAACAGCCCTCGCGAAGCCATGACCCGTCTGGAATCGATGATCACCATGGGTGGTTACCAGCTGCCGGTGCGCACCATTCGCGAAATGATCGTGGGATCGCTCGACGTGATCGTGCAGGCGGAGCGCATGCGCGACGGCTCTCGCCGCATCACCAAGATTACAGAGATTGTAGGTACCGAAGGCGACGTCGTCATCACGCAGGATCTGATGAATTTTGAGATCAGCGGTGAAGATGAAGCCGGCCGGATGATCGGCAAACATGTCGGCACCGGCATCGTGCGGCCTTCCTTCTGGGAACGCGCCCGCTATTTCGGTATGGAACGCGAGCTCGCCGAGGCGCTCGACGAACTTCAGCAGCAGTGAGGGCCCGATGGGCACCGTAACGTACGTCATCACAGCGGCCTTCTTGCTGCTTGGGCTGGGCGGTATCGCCTATATGTTCGTCGCGCCAAGCGGTGAGACATCGAAAAGGCGTCTCGCCGCCGTCGCAGGAGGGCCGTCAGTTTCCGGGGCCGGCCGCGCCTCCCAGGATTCCACCGCACAGCGCCGCAAAAACGTTACGGCCCTGCTCAAGGATTTGGAAAAGCAGCAGGCTGCCAAGAAACAACGACCGACAATGCGCCGTCGCCTGGAGCAGGCTGGTTTGGACATTACCCCTCAGACTTTCTGGATCGCATCCGGCATTGCGACACTTGTTGCCGTTGCGGTTTCTGTTGTGATGCGCCAGTCCCTCATTATCGATGCGCTGGCCGCATTTGTAATCGGTATAGGATTGCCACGGTGGGTGCTCGCGTTTCTCAGGAGCCGACGCCAAAAGAAGTTCACGCTGGAATTCGCCAATGCGATCGACACCATCGTCCGCAGCATACGTTCGGGCTTGCCTACCACCGAGGCATTGAAGATCGTGGCGCGAGAGTCTCCGGATCCGGTGGGCAGCGAGTTCCACAAGCTCGTGGAAAGCCTGAAAGTGGGCGTTACACTCGAACAGGCGCTGAAGCGGATGTTCGATGCGATGCCCACCGCAGAGGTGAGCTTTTTCGGAATCGTGATGACGATCCAGGCGAAGTCCGGCGGCAATTTGTCGGAAGCGCTCAGCAATCTCTCGGGCGTGTTGCGCGATCGCAAGCGCTTACGCGGGAAGATTAAGGCAATGTCGTCGGAGGCAAAAGCATCCGCCATGATCATCGGCGCGCTGCCGATCGCCGTGATGGGACTCGTCTATTTCACGACCCCGGAGTACATCAAGATGCTGTTCACCGAGCGGATGGGCAATATCATGTTGGCGGGCTGCGTGATCTGGATGGGCATGGGGATCGCCGTGATGAAAAAGATGATTAGCTTCAAACACTGAGGACCACAGCAATGAACACGGATGTCGGCGTCCTCAACATGTTCTTCGACCGGGATTTCCTGGTCATGATTTCTGTCGGTATTCTCGCCTTTGCAACCGTCGTAACCCTTGGCCTGCCGCTTCTCGAGCGTCAGTCGCTTGGGACGCGCATGAAGTCCGTGGCCGAGCGGCGCGAAGAGTTGCGACAGAAGCATCACGCGACGCTCAACAAGCGCAACACGTTGCGTGTAGAGCCAGTCACTTTCATGAAGCAGACGCTCGAAAAACTGAAACTCTCGAAGATTCTCGAATCCGCGAACACACGCGAGCGCCTTGTGCAAGCCGGCTATCGCGGCCAGGCGCCGCTTATCACCTTCATGTTCTTCCGTTTCGTGATGCCGTTCATCTTGTTTGCGGTCGCGCTTTTCTACGTCTTCGTCGTGCTGCATCTTTCGTGGCCGGGCTGGGAGAAATTCCTCGCGGCGCTGGGCACTGCCTTGCTCGGATTTTATGTGCCTGACCTGTATCTTTCGAACCGGATCGCACGCCGCCGCGAATCCATCATGAAAGCATTTCCTGACGCGCTCGATCTGCTGCTAATCTGCGTCGAATCCGGCCAGTCTATTGAGGCGGCCTTCACACGCGTGGCAAGCGAAGTGGGGGTGCAATCGGTTGAATTGGCGGAGGAGTTCGGGTTGACGACTGCGGAGCTCTCCTATCTTCCGGATCGTCGGCAGGCCTTCGACAACCTTGCGAAACGTTGCGGCCACGCCGGCGTGAAGGCGATTGCCGGCGCGCTCAACCAGGCGGAGAAATACGGCACACCGCTCGGCTCCGCCTTGCGTATTTGCGCCCAGGAAAACCGCGAAACGCGCATGATGGAGGCCGAAAAGAAAGCAGCGGCGCTTCCTGCAAAGCTTACCGTCCCGATGATCGTGTTCTTTCTGCCCGCCCTTTTTGTAGTCATCATGGGGCCAGCGGTCATTCAGACTATGAAGACTCTGCACTGACGCAACGGCGAGTCCTATCCGCGATAGTCTGCAGCATGGATGAAGCGCCTCGCTATGTCGGGAAGCGTGACCACGCTGGCGCTTTTCATCGAGAAGCAACCCGCGAAGAGCCCGTTGGCGCTGATGCACGAGATAGAGGCAGCGCACCGTAGAAGCAGCGCACCATAGAATACGGCCAACATAAGACCTGGCGGTCCGGCGCTGCGGTCAGAACCCATCACCATCAACAGAAGCTTGTCGCGTCCCGCAAGCGACAGCACATCCATGCCAACGATGCACATCCTTTAATTCAAGCGCCGCGGCAGCAGGTATTTCGAAAGATCATCCCGGCGCATTATGATCGCCAGCGCGGCGACGGTGAGCAACAGATCCATGCGGCAGGGCAGCAGGTTCCACGAAGCCGTAGTGATTGATGTACATCAGCGTTACACGGCAGAGCAGCGCCATCGGTCATAATCCGGCCAAGATGGGTGGAAGATAGCGTCGGGGCGTAAAAACAATTCACCACCGGCAGCAGAAAATAGAACTGTTCTTCCACCGCAAAGGACTGGAAGAATCAGCCTCGTGCAATTGATCGAAGATAATGGCTCCGACGAGAAAGCCTGGGAGCACGAAAAACCTGTTCACGCCCAGCCAGCCGATCTGGAGATGGCGGAAGCCGCCGGCGGCTTCACCGATAATGCGCGAAACAACGCTCAGCGCGGCGAATCCGTGCAACCCGTTCAGCTCCACAATACGACCATACACGCGGCTCGGCGACCTGGCCGCTCAGACTGCGCAGCGTTTCAGCCACAGAAGGCTCACTCGCCCTGATCGGCTGTCCGCAATGCGGGCAACGGAGCGTTCCCCTGAGCGGGCGCCGTTCGCGTGGCAGCCTGAGTGGAAGCGGCCGACCTGACGATATTCTTCGCAGTGTGGTCGCGCGCAGCTGGCACGGTTGCCCGCTTGGCGGCGAGGTTCGTAGCGGCGGGTTTAGGCGATGTCGTGATGCGAGCGGATGCAACGGCAGCAGACGCATTCTTTTCCGGCTGACGCAAACCCGCTGGATTCGAGGGAACGTTGAGCGTCGTCTCCGGGGTAATTCTCTTTGGCCCGGCACCCGCAGTGCGATGTGACGCGGCGGCTTCGGTTGGCATCAGCGGCTTATCGATAGCAAAGCGGCCCGAAGGCCGTCGCGACGGGGCGGGCGTATCGCTCGGTACCCGCTGCATCACAACGACGGCCGGCCCAGTTTTCGCTTCCGCGCCGGCAGGTAATGCAGTTGCCGAGATGACCCGCTTTGGCGCCGCTGGAATCGTGGTGGCAACCTTACCGCTCGCACCGGGAGGTGTGCTTGCGGATACAGCCGGATCCGGTGAATTCAAACCCGTTGCACGCGAACCCAATGATGAAGCGCTCGGCGCCGCAATTGATTTGGGCGATCCGGAAGCGGTGTTTGCCGGCTTCCGGCTGGCGAGTGCCGGTGCATTGGCATCGCGCAGCTGAGCGAGAAGCTGTAAATTGCTGGCGATCTTCGGAAGATTCCCACCGGCTGCCTGCGCCTGCATCAGCAGTCGGTTCGCACTGTCGTAGTCCTTCGCCAGCATCCGCGAAACTGCATAATTGTTGAGCACCGTCGGATCGCCCGGATGCAACAGAAGCGCCCGGTCGTAAGCGACTTTGGCATTCTTGCGGTCATCCATCTGGTCGTAGGCGACTCCAAGGGCGGAATAGAGAGTCCAGTCGCCCGGCTTGATCTGAACAGCGCGCTTGAGAAATGCGACGGCATCGTCGGACCGGCCTTGCTGCACGAGAACCTTGCCGTACTCGCCGACAACGCGAGCATCGTCCGGCGCGACCAGAACCAGTTGCGCCAGTGCATGTGTCGCCTTGGCAAGGTCGCCATGAACGCGAAGCGCCACGGCGGCCTGAATTTGGTCCTCGAGATTGGTGGACGCAGCGGCCACGGGCGTTATGCCCGACGACGCGCCGGTGTTTCCCACGGCAGGCTTTCCGGAAAGCTGGACAGCGGCGCTCGCCGATGTCGCAGGGGCCGGCGCAGGGGTGCTTGCGCAACCGAACAGCAAGATTGCAAGGCCGGAAATTGCAGCAACGCGCGCGGACGGTCGGCGCATGGGTACGGCTCCGTGGGTGAAATCCGTTGCGCAGCTTGATTGCGAGCCGTCAATAAAGGCTTAAGCATGTCGAAGGAATTTGCATTGGCTCCGACCCATATTCCTGACGCAAAGCCGTGATTTCTGTGGTTCCCATGATCAGGCGCCTTCCGGGGTTGCTGTGGATTCTTGCAGCAGCACTTCTGGGCCCGCTCGCCCTTGTGGGCGGAAAGGCCGAGACGCCGGCTGCCCGGACCGCATTCGTTATCGCCACCGGCCCTACAGGCGGAACCTATTTCCCGGTCGGCGAGGCGATAGCCGCCATTCTCAGCCACCCGGCCGGGGTTTATCGCTGCGAGCGGCCGGGCGTGTGCGGTCCGCCGGGACTAATTGCCTCCGTCCGCACCAGTCCGGGGGCAGTGGCCAATGTGCTTGCCCTAAATGCGCGCCATGTGGACGCGGCGCTCGCCCAATCGGATGTGGTGGCCGAGGCGGTCGCCGGAAGGGGCGCCTTCCGGCATGACGGCGCGCAGAAGCATGTGCGCCTGCTCGCCGATCTCTTTCCCGAAGAGGTGCACGTGGTTGCTGCTGCCAACGCGCACATCCGCGCGATTTCCGATCTTCGCGGAAAGCGCGTTTCGATTGGGCCGCCGGCATCCGGAACGATGGTTACGGCACGTGCGGTCCTCGCGGCCTACGGAATTACCTTGAAGCGCATAAGGGCGAATACCGATCCCGCCGATGTAGCGGCGGGAAAACTTGCGAAGGGGCAACTCGATGCGATGATCTTTGTTGGCGGCGCGCCTGTTCCTTTCATCCATGACATGCTGGAGGACGGCAAGAGCGTGCTTGTGCCCATCGGTGGAGCCGGCCGTTCGCACCTCCTGAAACGTTCCTCTGCATTATTGGTGGGAACTATCCCAGCGGGGATTTATCCGCGCACCGCCAAGATCGATACCGTTGCCGTTCAGGCGCTCTTCGTCGCGAGCGATTCACTTCCGAATGATACGGCGTATGCCATTGTGAAATCGCTCTTCAATCCGGCCAACCGCAACATGCTTGCAGGGAGTCATCGTAGCGCCCAGGCGATCCGGCTCCGAAGCGCCGCTATGCTAAGTCCCGCACCGCTGCATCCGGGCGCGCGACGCTTCTACGGGGACGCAGGCGCGCTTCCGAAAAGCGGCAAGCCGATGCAGGCGAGATAGGGGCGGGCGAAAAAGGACAGGGGCAGGGCTGCCTGCCTAAGCCTATTCGGTCTTTCGGTAACCGGCCGCGATTGGCCAAACGAAAGGGCAGGGAGCGGCAACTCCCTGCCCTTTTTCGTCAGTTTTTGAGCAGCTTAGAACGCGCTGGAGCCATTCGGTGTGCCCAGGCCGGTGGGACCATCATATCCCGCCACCGCGGTGCAGAGGTACGAACCTCCGCAGCTGCCATTGCTGCCCGAGATGACGTCGAACAACGCGCCGGTGTTGTTATACGGATCGCTGCCGTAGTTCACGGCTCCGCCGTTTACGCCATAGATGCCCGCGATGAGGGGGGCCGCCACGCTCGTGCCGCCAAACACAAGCCAGCCGGACCGCGACCCATTTACCGGGCCATAGACGGAGACGCCCGTGTTCGGATCGGCGACGGCCGAAACGTCCGCGACAGTGCGGTGTGAACAGCCGGAATCATGCTGCCATGACGGCTTGGCATAAACAGAACTGCAGCCGCTGCCCGCACCAGACCACGCCGTTTCCGTCCAGCTACGGCTGTTCTGGGCCGTAACCAGGTGTGTGCCGCCAACCGCGGTGACATGCGGCGAGGACGCAGGGAATTCCACGCCATAGCCACCGTCGCCCGAACTTACCGTGACGGCGATGCCGGAATGGTTGTAGGCGGATTCATATGACTGGGTGCCTGATTCGCCGCCGCCATAGGAGTTGCTGATGGCATGCGCGCCTTTGCTGGCCGCTGTGTTTTCCGCCGTTGCCAGATTCGAATACGACGAATTGTTCGCCTCGATCAGATAGATCTTGCAGCTCGAGCACATGGCGCTCGCCATGTCTAGATCGAGTGCCGATTCCTGCGCCCAGCCGGTGTTCTGCGCGGGGTAGCTGCCCTGCACGCCGTTCTGGTTGAGCTTTTTGAAGCAGCCGTTCGAGGTGGTGCAGGTCCCCAGCCCGTACTGCGAGCGATACACGCCGAGATCTTTCTCGGCATTGGTGTAGCCGTACGCATCGACGATGGCGATGATGGTGGACGAGCTGCCCGTGCCGGTAATTTTGTAGGCGCTCCGCAAACTGGATGGGCTGTACCCGGACAGCGGCGGATGCTGGCCGGCGATAATGTGTCCAGCAGAGTTCGTCACGATTTTCGCGTGACAGTATGCAGCCCGACCTACAGAGGGGGCGCAAGCCGAACGAAAATAAGTCGGACCGGACTTCAACGTCGGCCCGGAGAGCGCGCTCGCGCCCGAAGCGATACCAAAAGCGGTGAGCGCAGAAATAAGCCCACCTGCGATGAGACGATGCATGTATTTCCTCCTCTTGGGACGGTTACGCGTGAACAGGTGAAACCAGTGACATCACCCCTTCACAGCAATGTGAGGATAGCATCCTCAGACGCGCGGATAACAGAATTATTCCAAGAAGAGTAGTACCGGACTAATATTAGTCTATGATGTCTTAAGAACGAGCAGTAATATTGCGACAAATTCTAGGCAGCCTCTCGCAAATATCATAAGGGGAACGGGATGACGGAATTTTCGCTTGGCGGATTGAGCACCGAATTCACCATGCTGGTGCTCACGATGATCCTGGGCTTTGTACACATGCTGGCGGCGGCACAGGCCATCACAAGCGAGCGCGGATTGTGGTGGAATATTGGGCCGCGGGACAACGCGCCGCCGCTTAGGAGCGCGCTCGCTGGGCGGCTCAACCGGGCTTACGCGAATTTTCGCGAGACGTTTCTGTTTTTCGCCGCGAGCGTGCTCGCGCTCGGCGTGCTCGGCCGCCACAATGGGCAAACGGTGTGGGGCTCAGAATTGTATCTCGCCGGTCGTGTTCTCTATCTGCCGCTCTATGCGGCGGGCGTCCCGGTGGCGCGCACTGTCGCGTGGGCCATCGCCACCATTGGCATCGGCATGCTCATTGCCGGCCTGTTAGCGGGCTAACTTCGAACCACACTGCGCGCGAAACAGCGCGGCGGCCTCGGCCCAGTCTTCGAGGATGCGTTCCGCTTCGGCAGCGATCAGCCGCTCGCGCGCGGGCTCATCCATATGCGCGCCGGCCATCAGGCCCACACCCGCATACCGGCAGCGCGCGCCGCGCGCACGCCGTTCACGCTGTCTTCGATCACGAGGCAGTGCTGCGGTGCCACGTTGAGATTTGCGGCGGCGTGCAGGAACAGGTCCGGCGCGGGCTTGGCGTGCTCCACATGGTCGGCGGAATAGATGTGCGGCGCGAAGGCGTCCCACAGCGCCACCTTGCGCAGCTTGCGTTCGGGGCCTTTCGACTTCGGCTTCAACTTACCCTCCAAAGACGTAGGCCTAGCTGGTGAAGATTCTAAGTCGGCAGGCCGAGGTGCCACCAGAGCTGTTCGAGATCGAAGAGATCGAGTTCGAGTGAATCTTCAGCGCGCTGGACAACTCCGGGATGTTTCCCGCTCTGTTTGCGTTCGTGCGCGGCGCGCGCCATGTCTTCCAGCGTGCCTTCGACGGCGGGATCGATGCCCGTGGGTATCAATCGCCAGCCGGGCGATGTCAGCCGGCTGATCAGATCTTCGTGCCTGTCTTTATCGGTCATTGGTTGTCCCTGATTCCCACTGAGTCTCTACGAAACGCGGCCAGGGTGGCGGCGGACAAAGCTCTCGAGCTTCTGCGGCAGCTGCGCGACGCCGTATTCGCGATCCCACGCGGTTGCGGCCTCTGCCAAAATACGCTGCTGCAGGTCGGGCGGCAGCGAGGTCCAGCTCGCCAGCACCGCGCTTCCCAGACGCCGCACCAGGCATTCGTCTTCGCTGGGATATCTGAACGCCGGCTTCATCTTGTAGGAAGCCAGCGGCTTTGGCGCGGCTTTCATGGTTTCGTTCATGGCGAAGGCGTCCTTCTGTTATCGGCTCCGCGCTTTACGGGCGGCATAGCGGGCGTCGCGCGCCGCCTTTTGATCGATCAGAATTTGCGCGAGCTTGGCGCGCTCCTCTTCCTTCTTGCGGGCGCTGGCTTCGGCCGCTTCGCGCTCTGCCGCCAGCCGGGCTTCTTCTTCTGCCCGGCGCTGCGCGTCCAGCCGCTCGGCATCCGCGCGTTTGGCCGCGGCACGCGCTGCAATGCGCGCTTCGCGTTCGGCCACCAGTTTCTGTCGTGCCTGCTGGCGCTCGTCCGCGGTCTCCTCATTCGCCTTGAGCCGTGCCCGAGCGCGGGCCAGCTGTTCGGCTCGTGCCTTGGCGCCGGTGTCCAGCCGGTCGGAAAAATTGATGTCGCGGGAACTCTTCATTAGCGGTCCTTACAGGTGTTGCGCGGCGACGAACGTCACGCAGCGATGGGAAATGGCAGCGTAGACCTCAATTGTCGAGGAACGAGCGCAGTTTGCGCGAGCGGCTCGGGTGCTTCAGCTTGCGCAGAGCCTTCGCCTCGATCTGGCGGATGCGCTCGCGCGTCACCGAGAATTGCTGGCCCACTTCCTCCAGCGTGTGGTCGGTGTTCATGCCGATGCCAAAGCGCATGCGCAGCACGCGCTCCTCGCGCGGCGTGAGTGTCGCCAGCACCCGCGTGGTGGTTTCGCGCAAGTTCGCCTGAATCGCCGCGTCGATCGGCAGGATGGCATTCTTGTCCTCGATGAAATCGCCAAGATGGGAATCTTCTTCGTCGCCGATCGGCGTTTCGAGCGAAATCGGCTCCTTGGCGATCTTCATCACCTTGCGCACTTTTTCGAGCGGCATGCCGAGGCGTTCGGCCAGCTCTTCCGGCGTTGCTTCGCGGCCGATCTCGTGCAGCATCTGGCGGCCGGTGCGCACCAGCTTGTTGATCGTCTCGATCATGTGCACCGGAATGCGGATGGTGCGCGCCTGATCGGCGATGCTTCGCGTGATTGCCTGCCGGATCCACCAGGTGGCGTAGGTGCTGAATTTGTAGCCGCGGCGGTATTCGAATTTGTCCACCGCCTTCATCAGGCCGATGTTGCCCTCCTGGATGAGATCGAGGAACTGCAGCCCGCGGTTGGTGTATTTCTTGGCGATGGAGATCACGAGGCGTAAATTGGCCTCGATCATTTCCTTCTTCGCCTGGCCGCTCTCCCGTTCGCCCTTTTGCGCCGTGTGCACGATGCGGCGGAATTCGGTGATCTCCTGGCGCGTTTCTTGCGCCAGTGTCTGGATGTCATCGCGCAGCGCGTGAATCTTCTCGCGCTCTTCCTGAACGAAATCCTTCCAGCCGGGACGGCTGAGGCGACCCACGCGGCGCGCCCAGTTCGGATCGAGTTCGTTGCCGAAATGCTCCTTCAGGAAGTCGGAGCGTTCGACACCCTGCGATTCTGCAAGCCGCAACAGACGGCCTTCCAGCGACACCAACCGCTTGTTGATGCCGTACATCTGGTCAACCAGCGCTTCGATCCGGTTGTTGTTGAGCTTGAGACCTTTGACGAGATCCACCGTCTCGTTGCGCAGCTTCTTGAAGCGGCGTTCCTGGCTGTCGGACAGTTCGTCGGCGCCGAGCGCCGCTTCCACGCTGGCATCCTGTAGCTTACCGAGCTTCTTGTAGAGCGCGGCAATCTTGTCGAGCGTCTCCAGCACCTGCGGCTTGAGCGAGGCCTCCATGGCGGAGAGCGGCAGGTTTCCTTCCTCCTCCAGCTCCTCCGCTTCCGCTGCCGCGGCAGCGGCGGCATCGGCGGCGGCTGCCGCCGCGACGGGATCGTCATCGAACCCGTTTATCTTCGTCGGCGGCGGGGCAGGCTTTTTGAATTCAGGTTTGGGCGGTAGCGGCTGTGCTTGGCCGTTTGCGCCTATGGGCGCGAGCGGCGTCGGCGGCGTGAACACAGAGGCCGGTACGTTCTGCAGCGGCTTGCCATCCGGGCCGACAGGCGGCGGTACATTTGGCTTGCCGTCCGGACCCATGGAATACATCGCTTCGAGATCGATGATGTCACGAAGCAGAACCTTCCCTTCGTTCAGCTCGTCGCGCCACACGGTGAGCGCCTCGAAGGTGAGCGGGCTTTCGCACAAGGCCCCGATCATCAGTTCGCGGCCGGCCTCGATACGCTTGGCGATGGCGATTTCGCCTTCGCGCGAGAGGAGCTCGACCGAGCCCATTTCCCGCAGGTACATGCGCACCGGATCGTCGGTGCGGTCGTACTGTTCTTCCTTTTCGCTGTCTGCGGCGACGACCGCTTTGCCTGTCGCGGTCGCCGGCAGCGCGCCATCCGCGCCTTCCTCGGGCTCTTCGGATTCGATCACGTTGATGCCCATTTCGCTGAGCATCGACATGGTGTCTTCGATCTGTTCGGATGACACCTTCTCGGAAGGCAGCACTTTGTTCAACTCGTCATAGGTGACGTAGCCGCGCGCCTTTGCCTTGGTGATCATTTTGCGCACAGCCACATCGCTCAAATCGAGCAATGGGGAATCCGCATCCTCCCGGGGCGCGTTAGGATCGATGACGTCGCCGGGCTTGCCGACAATCTTGGCCGGCTGCAGCGGAATCTTTCCGTCTGCTTTCTTCAGCGCCTCTAGCGGCGCCAGCTTTACGATTGGAGTTGTCACGACACTTGCGGCCGGTGTAACCGGCTTCTCGACTGGTTTGTGCGCCACTTTGATCTCGGGCTTTTTCGCCACCGGTTTGGCAACGGGTTTCACCTTCTGCGGTTTCGTCCTGGCAGATTTCTTCAATGCGATAGTTTTGTGCACGAGCTTGATGGGTTTGCGCGCCTTGGCCTTGTGCGCGACCGGTCTGGCCGGTTTGGTGGGTTTCTTCGCTGTCTTCGCCACAGGGCGCGTTCCTGACTTCCTTAAAGTGCCTCTACCCTATGCAGAGAGAACGCACTCCTGTTTACATGCCCGAACTACTCGCTCGGGAGCGCGCGGGGCTGGAGCAACCGGTGTGCCTCACGCCAGCTTTCCTCGCTCGCCTCAGAGTTGAAACGTTCCATGGCCCGCCTCCGTTCGGGAGCGGCCTCGGCCATTTCGTGCAGCTGAGCTGCAGCAAGAAGCCAACGGGCCTCCATATCGACCTCGGCGCCCCCCTGCGCGGCCTCGACGAGACCTTTGCCAGCATCCTCGCCATGGTCTTCGTGCGACCGCCGCACCAACTGGTCCAGCAATTCGCCCAACCCTGCCCGAATGAGATGGTTTTCCAGCCCCTTTCTTTCAAGCCTGGAGCCGGACGCGGCGAGGTTTAGGAGTTCCTGCCGGAGCCTGTCAAGCGAACGATCAGAGAAGGCGAGGGCAGCCAATGACTCGCCGTGGCTGAGGGCGATTTGGGGGCATTCGAGCAGCATTTCCGCGAGTTCCGTTTCCTTCCGATGCCGGGCGCCGGCGCTCGCCGCCCGCGCCAGGATGCTGTTCTTCACGGCCGGAGATACAATTTCCAGTGGGCGGACGGGCAGCCCGGTCGATCGGTAGCCTTCGCGAGCAGGACGCTGCGCCCGATACTCCTTGCGGGGCGCTGGCGCGCGGCGCTTGAAGGTATCGAACACTTTTTGCTCGAACTCGCGGCGGTAGTAATCGGCGATCTTGAGATCGGAGATGGCGGAAACGATTTCTGCCAGCGCCCGCTCGAGGCCGGCGCGGCGCTCGGGCGTGGAAAAATCCTTCCCCTCCGTTTCCACGCGCCACAGCACTTTCGACAACGGTTCGGCCGCATCCAGCACTTTCTTCATTGCGGGGGGACCGTTAGCACGGACGAGGCTGTCCGGGTCTTCGCCCGGCGGCAGGAACGCGAAGCGCAATGAATAGCCGGGCTTCAGATGCGGCAGTGCCAGCCGCGCCGCCCGCTGCGCGGCCCGCAAACCCGCCTCGTCGCCATCGAAGGCGAGAATGGGCTCGGCGGCGGTGCGCCAGAGCAATGCGAGTTGATCTTCGGTGAGTGCCGTGCCGAGCGGCGCGACCGCGTGCGCAAAGCCGGCGCCCGCCAGCGCGATCACGTCCATATAGCCTTCGGCGAGAATGATTGTGCCATTCTGCAAGGCTGCGGGCCGCGCGCTGGCAAAATTGTAGAGCAACCGTCCTTTCGAAAAGAGCGGCGTCTCGCCGGTATTGATGTATTTCGGCTTGGCGTCTGCATCCAAGCCCCGCCCGCCGAATGCGATTATCCGACCGCGCGCATCGGTAATGGGGAACATCAGCCGATTGAAGAAGAAGTCGCGCGCCGGGCGGTCGCCATCCTGCGGGCGCGCCAACCCGGCTACGATCATATCCTCCAGAGCGATGTTCTGTTTATACAGGTGCTCCTTCAGCCCATCGTTGGAGGGCGCATATCCCAGCCGAAACTGCTTCGCCGCCGCTTCATCGAGACCGCGCGCTCGCAAGTAGTTCCGTGCCTCCGTGCCCCCGCGCAAGCGAAGTTGTTCCTCGAAGAATACACACGCGGCCTCGACAATCTCGTAAAGGGATTTACGACGTTCCTCGCGCGCTTCGTCCTCCGGAGTCCATTTTGGCAGATCGACGCCCGCCTCGCCTGCCAGCTTCTCGACCGCTTCCGGAAACGTCAGCCCTTCGGTTTCGGTGAGCCATTTGAAGGCATCGCCGCCAGCCCCACAGCCGAAGCAATGGTACGTCCGGCGCTCGTTCTCGACCTTAAAGCTCGCCGTCTTCTCCTTGTGAAAGGGGCAGCAGCCCCACATTACGCGGCCTTTGCGGACGAGCTTCACACGCCGACCCACCAGATGGACCAGATCTGTCCGGCGCAAAACCTCTTCCAGCAGATTCGGGCTGAAGCGCATGGAGACAGTGTACCCTACCGCAAGGGTTTGCAGACCGAACTTCGTAGAATTCCTGTGAATATTGCGCCCCGGCTCAGCTTACGGCTTGGAGATGCTTTCGGATCCAACCTGCAAGTTCCTCTTCGCTGAATGCGCCCGAGGCAACAGACAGCATCACGAGTGTGGCCTGCGCCTGATCGGCGACGAGCCGTTGCCCGTTTAGCTTCAGAAAGGTCGCGGCGGCGATGAACGCGATCCGCTTGTTGCCATCCACGAAGGCGTGGTTCTTCGCCAAGCCAAACCCGTAGGAAGCGGCTAAGCGGGCTAGATCGGTATCGCTTTCGTAGGCGAACAGATTTTGCGGCCGTGCCAATGCTGATTCGAAGAGACTTTCGTCCCGCAAACCGGAAGCGCCGCCGTGCTCGGCAACGCTAAGATCGTGGAGAACTTCGAGGGCGGCACGAACGAGCCAGATTGGCTCCTTCATTTTGCGAGCGCCCGCAGGGTATCCCGGTATTCCCGCATCACCTCACGGCCTGCGTCAACCTGCTTCTGTACGTCCTCATCATAAGCCGAGAGCTTTAGGCCATCGGGCGCAGCGCTCAGGGTGACCGTATCGCCTTTTTCGGCATGCAGCGCCGCCAAAGCTTCCTTGGGCAGCACGATGCCGACGGAATTGCCGATCTGGATGATTTTGGTTTTGCCGAACATGGGGGGCTCCTGAGTGACCTTCCTAAGTTAGTACGCAAGTTATAACATAGCAAGGCTGGAGAAGAGCGCTCCTATTTGCCGCTGAGGAGATCCTTCACCATGCCGCTGGCTTTGGCGAAATCCATCTGGCCGGCATGCCGCTCCTTCAGGGCCGCCATAACTCTCCCCATGTCCTTCATGGAGGCGGCGCCGAGTTCCGTGATCACCGCCTGCGCCGCGGCGCGCGATTCTTCTGCCGACATCTGTTGCGGCATGAACTCCCGGATGATGGCGATTTCCTCGCGCTCCGAAGCGGCAAGCTCCGGCCGCCCGCCGGATTCGAATGCCGTGGCCGCTTCCTCTCGCTGCTTGATCATCTTGGCGAGGAGGGAGAGCACTTCGTCGTCCGGCACGCCTTCGCGGCTTGTTTCTGTGCGCGCGGCGATGTCCTTGTCCTTCAGCGCGGCCAGAACCATGCGCAGGGTCGAGACGCGCTTCTGATCCTTGGCGCGCATCGAATCCTTCAATTGATCGTTCAGTCGCTCGCGAAGTGACATCTGGTTCTCCTTGATATTGGAACTATTGCATCAGCGGTGCGCCGGTAACCAGATCGGCAATGTCTCTCCAGAGTATCTCCGGATCAGCAACAACTCCATTGCCTTCAGGAAGCCGCGTAGTCACTCGAGGATACTCGTCGATGAACTCCATTTTCGCTCGCTCGCGAATTTCGTGGTGTTCCATGATGGCGCGAAATCGCCCGATAGCATTCAGCCAAACCTTGAAATGCTTGGTCGGCGTGACCAGCACTTCTGCAATTTGATCGGTGTGGTCGCTCACAAGTGCGAATTGGAGAAACCCGTCGTGGGCCAGTTGATAATGATGTGGAGCTAGAGCGCGCAGAAGGGCGGGAACATCAGCCTGAGCAATCTTATGAAGTTCAATATCCTCGTCGCCAGCAATCAGCGCTGCCCGGTCAGTAAGCAATCCGGCACATAGGTCACGGAACACCTCCCAAATCTGGGACGCATCGACATTGATTTCAGCGTAATAGCGAAACCTGACATCGCTTTATGAATCCGCGACCGTGAAGCCGGGCACGATGTGAGCTCGCATTATTCGTTCCTAGGCGGCCGAACGATCGGGCTCCGGCCCCGGTATTTCTTCAAGCCGGGCCAACCTGACTCCGTTGGGGAATTCCAGAGGGCGAGTTATCATCAGACACCGCAGGGCCACGAATTTGCTTCTTTGTGAGTTCGGCTAAATAGCACGTTGACGCGTCGGCATGTCATTTCTATTTTCCGCCAAATCCGAGGCTTCCATGACCGAGATGATTTCCGCCACCGCCGCGCAGCCGGCGGCGAAATTTTCGCGCGCAACCGCTCGGCTCGTGCTGGCGGATGGAACGATGTTCGAAGGCACGGGCTTCGGCGCGGAAACAGCGGCGGTGGGCGAAGTCTGCTTCAACACCGCGATGACGGGCTATCAGGAAATTCTCACAGATCCGTCCTACGCCGGGCAGATCGTTGCCTTCACCTTCCCGCATATCGGTATCGTTGGTACGAATTCCGAAGACATTGAGTCGCTGACGCCGGTGGTGCGGGGCGTGGTGGTGCGGGCGGACGCCGGGCATCCCTCCAACTATCGTGCCATCGCTGCCCTCGATCGCTGGCTGACGCTACACAACATTCCGGGCATTTCCGGCATCGACACGCGCGCGCTGACCAACCGCATTCGCGAGCAGGGCATGCCGCATGGCGTGGTGGCCCATCATGCCCGCGGGGATTTCGACTCGAACGGGCTGGTGCGCAAGGCACGCGAATTTCCGGGGCTGGTGGGGCTCGATCTCGCCAAGGATGTCAGCTGCCGACAGATGTATTCATGGCGCGAGATGCCGTGGGCATGGCGGCACGGCTATGGCACGGAGGAGCAGCCCACCTGGCGCGCTGTGGTGCTCGATTATGGCGTGAAGCGGAACATCTTGCGCCAGCTGGCGGGACATGGCGCCGAGATCGTCGTGCTGCCGTGCTCTGCCACGTATGATGATGTGATGCGGCATGCACCGCACGGTGTGCTGCTGTCCAATGGGCCCGGCGATCCGGCGGCCACCGGCGCATACGCCATCCCCACGATTCGCGGGCTGCTGGAATCGCAGGTGCCCGTGTTCGGCATCTGCCTCGGCCACCAGATGCTGGGGCTGGCGCTGGGCGGCGTCACGCGGAAAATGGCGCAGGGCCATCACGGCGCCAATCATCCGGTGAAGGATCTCGAAACCGGCAAGGTGGAGATCGTGTCGATGAACCACGGTTTCACGGTGGATGCGGACACGCTGCCGAACTCCGTCAAGCAGACGCATGTATCGCTTTTCGATGGCACGAACTGCGGATTGCGTATCGAAGGCAAAGACGTGTTCTCCGTGCAATACCATCCTGAGGCTTCTCCCGGCCCGATGGATTCGCACTACCTCTTCGAGCGGTTCGCCACAGCCGCCAAGGCGCACGCGTAATGGTGTCCCCGCTCAAAATCTCGCCAAGCGATGCAACAGACACGCTTAACCGGTTGCCTGAACCTTTCGTCACGGGAGCCGCCAGGGCGGGAAGCGGCGCATCTCGCCGGCATGGTAAAGGCAGAGCTTCACGCCGGCAGGGTCTGTGAGCCAGGCCTCGCGCCACAGCCAATTCTGATCTGTCGGGCCGCTATCGAAGACGACGCCCTTTGCCTTCAGCGCACCGACACGTGCATCGAGATCGTCACATTCAAAATAGACATGCGGCCCGTTCGCTGCACCGCTCGTGTTGTCGGTGAGGTGAAGCGAAAATGTGCCGCTGCCGTCGCCCACTTCGAAGCGCGCATAATGTGTGCTCTTCACGATCAGCCTGAGGCCGAGCGTTTGGTAGAACGCAATTGAGCGCTCCAGATCGAGCGCAGGGACCGTGACCTGATTGAGGCGCATCCCGAAAGACTAGCGCCGCAGCTCCATCACGTCATAGACGGATTCCTGCCCGGGAAACGGAAATTCCAGACGTACACGGCGCGGCCCCGCAGCCGAGAGCAACGCCACGGCATCGTCGGGCGAGGTTTTGGCACCCGCAGACACGCCATTTCCGGAATACATGTGCATCGGCTCACCTTTGACCGACCAGCCGCCGAGAAGCACGTAACCGCCGGATTCGTGCGGATAGAGATAGCCGGCCACGCGCTGGGTGCCGGATGCCTTCTCAAAAAACAGATGGCCGCCACGGTCGCTCACCCGGCAATGGAACCAGCCATAACCGATGCCCGGAAGAATGCCGCCGCTTTTCGCGGTACGGCAACGCCAGCTCCCGAGCAACGCCGACCGCGATACCGGCCGCGAACTACTGCTCAGGGCTGAACGAACCGCGCCTTTGTCGCGCTCGATGGCGCCGCTTTGCGCCGCGTCCATGCCCCGGTCGCGCGCTTCCTCAAGCCGCGAGAGCCGCCGTACATCGAAAGGCGAAGCAACGTCTTCCCAACCGGCGCGGGCAGCATTCATTCCGAAAAGCGAAAGCGAGAGGATGGAAAGGGTGAGTGCCCTGATGTTCATTCGTCCCTGTCTTCCGGACCGATCCAGCCCTTGAGCTGGCTCGAGGGCGGCGTTCCGACGATATTGTATCCGGCATCAACGTAATGAATCTCGCCTGTCACCCCCAACGAAAGATCGCTGACAAGGTAAAGAGCGGCATTGCCCACGTTTTCGAGGCTCACCGTACGTTTGAGCGGGCTATGCGCCTTGTTCCATTTGAACACCGTGCGCGACTCGCCAATCACCGACCCTGCGAGCGTGCGCATGGGGCCGGCGGAAACCGCGTTTACACGAACGTTCTCCGCACCCAGATCGGCGGCCAGGTAACGCACGCTCGATTCCAGCGCGGCTTTGGCAACACCCATCACATTGTAATTCGGTGTGACGCGATGGGCGCCGAGATAGGTGAGTGTCAGCAGCGCACCGCCGCGCTCTTTCATCAAAGGCAGCGAACGCCGCGCCACATCCGTAAATGAGAAGCAGGAGATGGCAAGCGAGCGGCAGAAATTGTCGCGGCTTGTTTCCACATAGCGCCGCTTGAGTTCCTCGCGCTCCGAATAGGCGACAGCGTGAACGACAAAATCGAGCTGGCCCCATTCGCGCGCCAGCGTGGCGAAGGCCGCGTCCAACTCGACATCGTTCTCAACATCCGCCGGCAACAGAATGTTCGCGCCGATCGAGTCGGCGAGCGGTTTAAGCCGCTTGGCCTGCGCTTCGCCCTGATAGGTGAAGGCAATCTCCGCCCCGTGAGCGTGCAGCGTGCGCGCGATCCCCCACGCGATGGAATGGTCGTTGGCCACGCCCATTACCAGCCCGCGCCGGTTGTGCATCAGCGGTTCAGGCATAGTGCGCGCGGGCGGGCGCTCGCGATCAGGCATCGTGGCGCTGAAACACGAGGCTGGCGTTGGTGCCGCCGAAGCCGAAGGAATTGGAAAGCACGCGTTCGAGCTTCGCACCGTCGATGCGCGAGCGCACGATTGGCGCGTCAGCAATCTCCGGGTCGAGCTCCTCGATGTTGGCGCTTTCCGCAATGAAGCCGTTCTTCATCTGCAGGATGGAAAAGATCGCTTCCCATACGCCCGCCGCGCCCAGCGAATGCCCAGTCAGGGATTTGGTGGAATTGACCGGCGGCATGCGTTCGCCGAACACTTCGCGCATGGCCTTGATCTCCGTCACATCGCCCACAGGCGTCGAGGTGCCGTGCGCGTTCACGTAATCGATGGGGCCGCTTGCGGTGGATGTCGCCTGCCGCATACAGCGCACGGCGCCTTCGCCCGATGGCGCCACCATGTCGTAGCCGTCGCTGGTGGCGCCGTAGCCAACCAGTTCACAGTAGATTTTCGCGCCCCGCGCTTTGGCATGCTCCAGTTCTTCCAGCACGAGGATTCCGCCGCCGCCCGCAATCACGAAACCATCTCGATCCTTGTCGAAAGCCCGAGATGCGCGTTCTGGCGTATCGTTAAACTTCGAGGACATGGCACCCATGGCATCGAATAGCGCAGACAGCTCCCAGTCGAGCTGTTCGGCACCGCCGGCGAACATCACATCCTGCTTGCCGTATTGAATCATCTCCGCCGCATTGCCGATGCAATGGGCGCTGGTTGAGCACGCGGAGCTGATCGAATAGTTCACGCCCTTGATCTTGAACCAGGTCGAGAGCACCGCGGAACAGGTGGACGACATCGCCTTCGGCACCGCGAATGGGCCAATGCGCTTGGGGCTGTGATTCTGACGTGTGACATCGGCCGCTTTCACAATCACATCCACGGAGGGCCCGCCCGAGCCCACGATCAGGCCGGTGCGCTCGTTCACAACGTCCTTCTCTTCCAGTCCGGAATCCTGCAGCGCCTGCTGCATGGAGACAAAGGCGTAAGCGGCGGTGTCGCCCATGAAGCGTTTGGCGCGGCGATCGATCAGGGCGTCGAGATCGATGTCCGGCTTGCTGTGGACCTGGCTGCGGAAGCCGTGTTCGGCTTCCTCCTTGCCGAAGCTGATGCCCGACTTCGCTTCCCGTAGCGAGGCGAGCACCTCCTGCGTGTTGTTACCGATCGAAGACACGATACCCATGCCGGTGACGGCGACGCGTCGCATGCAGTTCTCCTTTGTCGCTAGCACTTGCCGCAAAGCGTGCTGCGTCAGGCGCCGATGGCCGCCGCCTGGTCCGTAAACAGACCGACCCGCAGGTCCTTGGCTTCGTAGATGGTCTTGCCGTCTACCTGCATGACACCATCGCCGATGCCAACCACCAGCCTGCGCATAATCACGCGCTTCAGGTCGATATAATAATTCACGACTCGATTTGTAGGCAGCACCATCCCGGAGAACTTCACCTCGCCTACCCCCAGCGCGCGGCCGCGTCCCAGCCCGCCCAGCCAGCCGAGGAAGAATCCGATCAGCTGCCACATGGCGTCCACGCCGAGGCAACCCGGCATCACGGGATCGTTCTGGAAATGACATTTGAAGAACCAGAGATCGGGCTTGATCTCCAATTCCGCTTCAATGCGGCCTTTGTCGGCAGCGCCGCCCTTTTCCGATATCCGGGTGATGCGGTCGAACATTAGCATGGGCGGCAGCGGCAACTTCGCGTTGCCCTCGCCGAAAAGCTCACCGCGGGCGCAGGCCAGAAGGCCCTGCAGGTCGAAATTCGATTGCCGTCCCAACATGGATCCGTTTATCCCTTGAGCCGTGAACGCTCTTGACTTTGGAGCGTTCAGGACAGACTTTTCTTATTAGAAGCATTCTAACGAATGCCCGGTGAATCGAGACTAGCAGACTTGGCCATCAAGCGTCAGCCGCAGTCTTTCTGCTCTCGGAATGGTGTTGAGTTCCTATGACGATTTCAAGAAAGCGCAAGTCTTCCGGGGAAGTCGCCGTGCAAAGGCTGCGGGGCGCAGGTCTGCGGCCTACGCGCCAGCGGGCGGCGCTGGCGGAGTTGCTCGGCTCCGGCCACCGGCACGTCTCCGCCGAGTCGTTGCACCAGGAGGCGCAGAAGGCGGGCGTCCCGGTGTCGCTCGCCACGATCTACAACACGCTGCACCAGTTTACCGAAGCTGGGCTGCTGCGCGAAATTGTGGTCGGTTCCGGCTGCAGTTATTTCGATACCAACACGGGCGACCACCAGCATTTCTACTGCGAGGATGATGGCGAACTGATCGATATCCCGGGCGAGACTATCGCCGTCGCCGGGGTTCCCAGTCCGCCCAAGGGCACCGCTATCGACCGGGTCGATGTGGTGATCCGCGTCCGCCGGAATTGAGCAAGCTTCCTTCGGTGGTCAAAGAAAAATTCACATTAGAACTGTTCTAATTTGTTGACTCGACCCTTGCGACGGGCGCAGTCTCCCGCACGCGCACGATGAGCTTCCATACGCTTGGGCTGTCGAAGGCTGAACCAAATTGGTCCGGGAAGATGCAAAGGAGATTACGCGATGTCTGAGAGCAAATGTCCGGTGATGCACACGGGTGCTGGAGCCAGAAGGAACCGGGATTGGTGGCCGCACCAGCTGAACATCGACGTTCTCCACCGGAATTCGGCCCTGAGCAATCCGATGGGCGCAGAATTCAACTACGCCAAGGAATTAAAGAACCTCGATCTCGCGGCAGTGAAGAGGGATCTCACGAAGCTGATGACGGACAGCCAGGATTGGTGGCCGGCGGACTTCGGACATTATGGCGGTCTGTTCATTCGCCTCGCATGGCACAGCGCGGGCACCTACCGCATCACCGATGGCCGCGGCGGCGCCGGCGGCGGACAACAGCGTTTTGCGCCGCTGAACAGCTGGCCGGACAACGCAAATCTCGACAAAGCGCGGCGCCTGCTGTGGCCGATCAAGCAGAAGTACGGCGACAAGCTTTCCTGGGCCGATCTGTTCGTTCTCGTCGGCAACGTCGCGCTCGAGTCGATGGGGTTCCAGACGTTCGGCTTTGCCGGTGGCCGCGCCGACCAGTGGGAGCCAGAGGAACTCTTCTGGGGTCCCGAAGGCACATGGCTGGGCGACGAACGCTACAGTGGCGAGCGGCAGCTGGCTGAGCCCTTGGGGGCAGTGCAGATGGGCCTCATCTACGTGAATCCCGAAGGCCCCAACGGCAAGCCGGATCCGGTCGCCGCCGCCAAAGACATCCGCGAAACCTTCTTCCGCATGGCCATGAACGATGAGGAAACCGTCGCGCTGATTGCCGGCGGCCACAGCTTCGGCAAGACACATGGGGCGGGCGATCCGTCCTTCGTCGGCCCGGAGCCGGAAGGCGCACAGATCGAAGATCAAGGTCTTGGCTGGCGCAGCAAGTGCGGTACCGGATGCGGTCCCGACGCCATCACCGGCGGCCCGGAAGTCATCTGGTCGCAATCTCCCACCAAGTGGAGCAACAGCTTCTTCGAGAACCTGTTCAAATTCGAATGGGAATTGGACAAGAGCCCGGCCGGCGCGCAGCAGTGGCGGGCCAAGGGTGCGGAAGCGATCATTCCGGACCCCTACGACCCGTCGAAGAAGCGCGTGCCGACCATGCTGACGACCGACCTCGCGCTGCGCATGGATCCGGCTTACGAGAAGATCTCGCGGCGCTTCCTTGAACATCCGGATCAGTTCGCCGACGCGTTCGCTCGCGCCTGGTTCAAGCTGACCCACCGCGACATGGGACCGAAGGTGCGTTACCTCGGCCCGGAAGTGCCGCAGGAAGATCTGATCTGGCAGGATCCGGTTCCGAAAGGGACTCCGCTCAGCGAAGCGGACGTTGCCTCGCTGAAGCAAAAGGTTCTGGCCTCCGGCCTTTCGGTGTCTGAACTGGTGTCCGCGGCGTGGGCATCGGCATCCACTTTCCGCGGCTCCGACAAGCGCGGCGGCGCGAACGGCGCCCGCGTGCGGCTGGCGCCGCAGAAGGATTGGGAAGCGAACAACCCTGCACAGCTCCAGAAGGTGCTCGGCAAGCTTGAAGCGATCCAGAAGGACTCGGGCAAAGTCTCGATGGCCGATCTGATCGTGATAGGCGGTGCGGCGGCGATCGAGAAGGCGGCGAAAGACGCGGGCGTCAGCGTGACCGTGCCGGTCACAACCGGCCGCGGCGATGCCACGCAGGAGCAGACGGATGCCGACTCTTTCGCGCCGCTCGAACCGCGCGCGGATGGCTTCCGCAACTATGTGAACAGCAGCAAGCACCAGTTCATGCTGCCGGAAGAAGCGCTGGTGGACCGTGCACACTTGCTCAATCTGACGGCGCCGGAAATGACGGCGCTGCTCGGTGGCTTACGGGTGTTGGGTGCCAACGCCGGCAAATCGAAGCACGGCGCTTTCACCATCCGCGAGGGCATGCTGACCAACGACTTCTTCGTCAACCTGCTCGACATGCGCACGGAGTGGGAGAAGACCTCGGACGAAAATGTGTATGAGGGCCGCGACCGCAAGACTCGCAAACCACAATGGACGGCCACACGCGTCGATCTCATCTTCGGATCGAACTCGCAGCTTCGGGCCTATGCCGAGGTGTACGCGCAGAGAGACGCCGAAGAGAAGTTCGTGAATGACTTCGTGGCGGCATGGAACAAGGTGATGAACGCAGACCGCTTCGATCTCCTTTATCAATAAGGAGATCGCATCGGTGGCTGCGGTGGAGACGAACCGCACCCTAAAGGTCGGCCCGTTTGTCAGCTTTCGCTTCGAGAGTGGCGTGAAGCAGGGCAATGGGCTGACCGCCACTTTCACGATCGACATCGACGATCCGAAGCGGCGCGATCGCGAACTCTATCGTCTCGCCGGCATCGAGGAATCAACTTACATCGCATTGAACCAGGAGCGCATTCCCGGCCTGCCCACCGAATACGACGAGCGCACGAGCCCGGACGGCAAGACTTCCTCCATGCATTGGGTGCGCTTCAAATTCATTCCCGAGCAGATCGAGAAATTCAAAATGCTTTCGGTCGAAGCCGTGCTGGGCCTTGCGCATCCCGCCTACAGCCACATGGCAGTCATCCTGCCTGACACCCGCGCTGAACTGGCCAAGGATTTCGGGTAACGGAAGCTGTATGATCAGGCGCACCGCCCATTGTCCCTGCCGGTGGTTGCAGGTGGAGCGGTCCCGCGAGAAGCGTCATTCCGAATGGTGCGACGATGTTGGTGCGGCGCCGTGTTGCGCCACGACGACCGTCTTAATATTCACAAACTCGCGAATGCCGTAGCTGGAAAGCTCGCGGCCATAGCCGCTGTCTTTCACGCCACCGAACGGCAGCTTGGGATCTGACGAAACGGTCGCGTTCACAAACACTGACCCTGCTTCGATCCCATCCGTCGCCAACCGTTCACCAACCGCGAGATCGCGCGTGAAGACGCCGCCGCCGAGGCCGAATTCGGAATCGTTGGCGATGCGCACGGCGTCGTCCACGTCTTTGGCAGAAATCACTGCTGCCACCGGCCCGAACATCTCTTCGTCATAGGCCGGCATTCCGGGGTGCACATCGCTGAGAACCGTCGGCGGGTAGAACGCGCCTGGCCCCTCCGGCAGCTTGCCGCCGCAAAGCAGGCGCGCGCCTCTGGCGATGCTTTTTGCCACCTGTTCGTGCAATTCGTCGCGCAGATCGCGTCGGGCCATGGGACCTACCGTGGTGTTCTGATCAAGCGGATCGCCAAGTTTGGCTTTGCCCATCTCGGTAACCAGCTGTTGTTCGAACCGGGCCTTCATCTCCTCCACCACGATGAACCGCTTGGCGGCGATACAGCTCTGTCCGGAATTGACCAGCCGCCCTTTGGTGCAGGCTGCCGCGGTGAATTCAATGTCGGCGTCGGACAGCACGAGATACGCATCGCTGCCGCCGAGTTCCAGCACAGCTTTCTTCAGCGCCGCGCCGGCTTTGGAGGCGACGTCGCGACCGGCCGGTGTGCTGCCGGTCAGCGACACCGCGCGCACATGCGGATGTGCGATGACATCGCCGACCATTTTGCTGCCTATCATCAGGATGCGAAACAGGTTCTCCGGAAAGCCCGCATCGACAAACAGCTTCTCCAGCGCCAGCGCGCAACCAGGCACATTCGAGGCGTGCTTCAGCAGGCCGGCGTTGCCGGCCATCAAGGCGGGAGCAGCAAAACGGATTACCTGCCAGAACGGAAAATTCCACGGCATCACTGCCAGCACGACACCCAGCGGCCGGAAGGCGACGAAGCTTTTCCGCGAGCTCGTCTCCACGATCTCATCGGCGAGATAACGCTCAGCATGTTCTGCGTAATAGTCACAGCCCGTCGCGCATTTCTGTGCTTCGGCAATGCCGTCGCGGATCGGCTTGCCCATCTCCAGCGTCATCAGCTTGCCGTAGTCCGGCGCCCGCTCTCGCAACAGTGCGGCCGCTTTGCGCATGCGATCCGCACGCTCAGCGAAGGTAGTCTTCCGCCATTCAAGAAAGGCCGCATGCGCCGAATCGATGGCCGCGCTCACCTGCGGCCGGCTCATCTCGTCATAGCGCTCCAGCGTTTCGCCGGTGGCGGGATTGATCGACTCGATGGACATGGCGCAGTCTTTCGTGGGTGGAAGAGCTGCTTCCTACCGGGAAGCGGACGCGCCAAGCAACTCCGCCAGATATTGCTGCCAAACGGCGGCCCAGGTGTGGGTGCCATGGCCATGGGTCTGATCGGAGATGGGGATCAGCACGAAGCGCCCGGTCCTCAGCCGCTTTACTTCGCGCTCCGCAATGCCGAGCTCCGGCGGGTTGATGAAATCATCCGCCGAATTGATCCACATCACGCGTGCACTGATTTTCTCCAAAGCGCCGCTGGGATCGTAATTGCGCGAGGCATCGACCTGATAAAGCAGGTCGTTGGCATCCAAGGTCTTCAAATCCTTGGTGACAGAGTCCTCCACATATTTGTCTGCCGCGCCGCGCGCCGGATACGTCTTCTGCATCTGGTGCGGCGCGCTGCCGGCGATGATCAGCAAATCGGCCGCCGTCCGCAGAGCCATCTGCGGCTCAGTCTTGTATTCGCCACCCGCCCAGGCGGGATCGTTGCGGATCGCGTCCATCACCATCTTGCGCCACATGCGGTTGCGGCCGGCAATTTGCATCGGCAGGCAGGCAAGCGGCATCAGTGCATCCGCAAAATCGGGGTACGTCTCGCCCCAGACAAATGAATGCATGCAGCCCATCGAGGTGCCCATGATGAGCCGCAGATGATTCACGTGCAGCCCTTGCGTGACGAGCGCGTGCTGCGCGGCGACCATGTCGTCGTAGTCGTAATGTGGAAAGTGCGCATGCAGCCCGTCGCTCGGCTTCGATGATTTCCCATGCCCGATGCCATCCGGAAGAATGATGAAATACTTCGCCGGATCGAGCAGGCCGCCGGGCTTGAACAGCACGTCCGCAAATTGCGGCCGCAGGAACTGATGCCCGTCGCCCCCGGTGCCGTGCAGGATCAGCACGGCGTTGATGACATGGCCGCGGGTATCCTTCTTTGGCGTGCCCAAAATCGTGTAATGCAAGCGCAGCTGCGGCAGCGTCTCACCCGAGCGGAAATGAAAATTTGGTAGGGTGAAGTCGCCTTCTCTGGTCTCCAGGGCTGCAGCGGGCCCTGCAAGAGCGGCCGCCAGCCCGGCAACGAGGGCAAGACACGAGCCCCACCGTCTCGGCAGGGTTTTTGCAACGGCCCGGCGGCTGCGTCCTTTGTAGGGAATTTTCAAGGTGCTGCCCGTTAAGATGCCCACCATGTCCCGCGTCCTGTCTGTAGTCTGGGCGTTGCTCGCCCTCGTGTTGCTGACCGCTGCCGCTCAGGCGGAGGAGGGGCCGCTGCGGCCGTCTTCCGCCAATGTAGAGGACTCCTATCAGCTGGGCACAGGCGACAAGGTGCGCGTGATCGTCTTCGGTGAGGAAGATTTGAGCGGAGAGTTCCAAATCGACGGTAATGGCCGCATCAGCCTTCCCCTGATCGGAGAAGTGCCGGCGTCGGGCCAAACAGGCGCCGGTCTGGAGCAGGATATCGCGGGCAGGCTGGCGGATGGTTACCTGCAGAACCCCCGGGTCAGCGTGGAGGTGTCACTGTACCGGCCCTTCTACGTCATCGGGGAAGTGAACAAGCCGGGCGAATACGCCTATGTGAACGGGATGAGTGCCCTGAACGCCATCGCGTTGGCAGGTGGTTTCACCCAGAAGGCCGACGAAGACGTCATTTACATCCGCCGGAATGGTAGCACCAAGGAAGAGAAGGTGCCGGCCGATCAAATGACGCGGATCTTGCCTGGCGATGTGGTCCGTGTACCGATCACCTTTTTCTGGTCGGCGATGTCCGTGGTGGGCCCGCTGGCAGCTCCCGCTGCTCTTGCCTATTCCATATACCCTTAGGCGCTCATACATCCGTAACCACGATTGCGGCTTGTCCACGGGCCTGTTTGTTTCGCTGTCCCGCGATGGAACTTTCGAGGCTTCGCGGCGTTGGCGGCCTTGCGAGGTTTCATGCCTCCGAGGGGCGGCAAACATGGGGCGCGGACGGGTGTCACTGAGCTATCGGCGACTTACAGCGCGCTTTCTTTTTGACCGCCGCTCGCGCGAACCGCGCCGGCCTAGGCCGCTTTGCCAAGAATTCCGCTGCTGAGGAGCAGTAAATCCATGAGCACCCATTCCGATCCCACCCCCGACATCCGCTCCATCTCCCGGAAGCGCAAGCCGAATGGCGGCAGGCCTCCTGTTCCGCCGACGGAGCAACCGGACCTGCAGGAGTTGCTGCAAGCCCTTCAGGCCATGAAGGTGGGTGACTTCTCCGTTCGCATGCGGAGCGATCAGGTCGGGATCGCAGGCAAGATTGCGGATGCCTTCAACGACATCGCAGCCACCAATCAGCGCATGGCGGAGCAGCTGGAGAAAGTGGGCGAGCAGGTTGGCAAGGAGGGTAAGACCCGGCAGCGGGTGAAATTCGCGCCATCCGTCGGGGCGTGGGGCGAGATGGAATCCTCCGTCAACACCCTGATCGACGATCTGTTGTGGCCGACGGCGGAAGTGACGCGCGCCATCGCTGCGGTGGCGCAAGGCGATCTGCTGCAGACCGTGCATCTGGAAGTGGAAGGCCGGCCGCTGAAAGGCGAATTCCTGCGCTCGGCCAACATCGTGAACACCATGATCAAGCAGCTGTCGGTGTTCACTTCGGAAGTGACGCGCGTAGCCCGCGAAGTGGGCACGGAAGGCAAGCTCGGTGGCCAGGCGCAGGTGCGCGAAGTGACCGGCGTGTGGAAGGACCTCACCGAATCCGTGAATTCGATGGCCAACAACCTCACCGCGCAAGTGCGAAATATCGCCGAGGTGACGATCGCCGTGGCCAACGGTGACCTTTCCAAAAAAATCACCGTGGACGTGCGCGGCGAGATTCTGCAGCTGAAAGAAGCCATCAACACCATGGTCGATCAGTTGCGGTCGTTCGCTTCGGAAGTGACGCGCGTGGCGCGCGAAGTGGGCACCGAAGGCAAGCTCGGCGGCCAGGCCCTGGTGCCGGGAGTCGCGGGTACCTGGAAAGACCTCACCGACTCGGTGAACGCCATGTGCGGCAATCTCACCGACCAGGTTCGCAACATCGCGCAGGTGACCACGGCCGTGGCCCGCGGCGACCTTTCCCGCAAGATCACCGTGGACGTGAAAGGCGAAATCCTCGAGCTGAAGAACACCATCAACACCATGGTGGACCAGCTGAACGGGTTTGCTTCGGAAGTGACACGCGTGGCCCGCGAAGTCGGCACTGAAGGCCGTCTCGGTGGTCAGGCGCAGGTACCAGGTGTGGCCGGCACGTGGAAAGACCTGACCGATTCCGTGAACTTCATGGCGGGCAATCTGACTGCGCAAGTGCGCAACATCGCCGAAGTGACGACGGCGGTCGCGCGCGGCGATCTCAGCCGCAAAATCACCGTGGACGTAAAGGGCGAAATTCTTGAGCTTAAGAACACCATCAACACCATGGTGGACCAGCTCAACGCATTCGCGTCGGAAGTGACGCGCGTGGCGCGCGAAGTGGGTACCGAAGGCCGCCTCGGCGGTCAGGCGCAGGTGCCCGGTGTGGGCGGCACCTGGAAAGACCTCACTGACTCGGTGAATTCCATGGCGTCGAACCTCACTGCGCAGGTGCGCAACATCGCCGACGTGTCCACGGCCATCGCCAGCGGCGACCTTTCGAAAAAGATCACCGTCGATGTGAAAGGCGAAATTCTGCAGCTGAAGGAAACCATCAACACCATGGTGGACCAGCTGAACGGCTTCGCCTCGGAAGTGACGCGCGTGGCGCGCGAAGTGGGTACCGACGGCAAATTGGGCGGTCAGGCCGTGGTGCGCGGCGTGGCCGGCACCTGGAAGGACCTCACCGACTCTGTGAACTCCATGGCCTCCAATTTGACGGCGCAAGTACGCAACATCGCCGAAGTGGCGACAGCCGTGGCGACGGGCGACCTCAGCCGCAAGATCACCGTGGACGTGAAAGGCGAAATCCTCGAGCTCAAAAACACGCTCAACACCATGGTGGACCAGCTGAATGCGTTTGCCTCGGAAGTGACGCGCGTGGCCCGCGAAGTGGGCACCGAAGGCAAGCTCGGCGGCCAGGCGCAGGTGCCGGGTGTGGCTGGCACCTGGAAAGACCTCACCGACAATGTGAATTCGATGGCGGGTAACCTTACCGCGCAGGTGCGCAACATCGCCGAAGTGGCCACCGCCATTGCGGGCGGCGACCTCTCCCGCAAGATTACCGTGGACGTGCGCGGCGAAATCCTTCAGCTGAAGGAAACGCTGAACACGATGGTGGACCAGCTCAACCGCTTTGCGGGCGAAGTGACGCGCGTCGCGCGCGAAGTGGGCACCGAAGGTCGTCTCGGTGGTCAGGCGCAGGTGCCGGGGGTGGCAGGCACGTGGAAAGACCTTACTGACAACGTGAACCTGTTGGCGGCCAACCTCACCACGCAGGTGCGCAACATCGCCGAAGTGACCACGGCGGTGGCGCGCGGCGACCTCAGCCGCAAGATCACGGTGGACGTGAAAGGCGAGATTCTCGAGCTCAAGAACACCATCAACACGATGGTGGACCAGCTGAACGCTTTCGCCGCGGAAGTGACTCGCGTGGCGCGCGAGGTGGGTACGGAAGGCAAGCTCGGCGGCCAAGCTCAGGTGCCAGGTGTCGCCGGCACCTGGAAAGACCTCACCGACAATGTGAATTTCATGGCCGGCAATCTGACCGCGCAGGTGCGCAACATTGCCGAAGTGGCGACCGCCATCGCCAACGGTGATCTCTCGAAAAAAATCACTGTGGACGTGCGCGGCGAAATCCTGCTGCTGAAGGAAACGCTCAACACCATGGTGGAGCAGCTTCGCTCGTTCGCCGCGGAAGTGACGCGGGTGGCCCGCGAAGTGGGCACCGAAGGGCGCCTTGGCGGTCAGGCGGTCGTGCCCGGCGTCGGTGGCACGTGGAAGGACCTTACGGATTCAGTAAACTTCATGGCGGGCAATTTGACGTCGCAGGTGCGCAACATCGCAGAAGTGACGACCGCCGTGGCGCGCGGCGACCTCAGCCGCAAAATCACTGTGGATGTGAAGGGCGAAATCCTTGAACTGAAAAACACCATCAACACCATGGTGGACCAGTTGAATGCGTTCGCCTCGGAAGTGACGCGTGTGGCCCGCGAAGTCGGCACCGAAGGCCGGCTCGGTGGTCAGGCGCAGGTGCCCGGTGTGGCAGGCACCTGGAAAGACCTGACGGACACCGTGAACGTGATGGCCGCGAACCTGACGGAGCAGGTGCGCGGCATTGTGAAGGTGGTGACCGCCGTGGCCGACGGCGATCTCAAGCAAAACCTCACCGTGAAATCGAAGGGCGAGGTGGCGGCGCTGGCCGAAACCATCAACAATATGACCGATACGCTTGCGATCTTCGCCGATCAGGTGACGAGCGTGGCGCGCGAAGTGGGTGTGGAAGGGCGTCTCGGCGGCCAGGCCAATGTGCCGGGTGCTGCAGGCACATGGAAAGACCTCACCGGCAACGTGAACCTGCTGGCAGCAAATCTTACCACACAGGTGCGCGCCATCGCCGAAGTGGCAACGGCCGTGACCAAAGGCGACCTTACGCGCTCCATTCAGGTGGATGCGCGCGGCGAAGTCGCGGAGCTGAAAGACAACATCAACACGATGATCGGAAATCTGCGCCTGACCACGGAGCAGAACACCGAACAGGATTGGCTGAAGACCAATCTCGCCAAGTTCACCAACATGCTGCAGGGCCAGCGCGATCTCTCGACCGTCGGCCGCATTCTGCTGTCGGAATTGACGCCGCTGGTGAATGCGCAGCTGGGCGTGATCTATCAGATGGAAGCGGCGGAAATGCCGATGCTCAATCTGGTGGCATCCTACGCCGATCATCCTGTGGACGGGCATCCGCAGAGCTTCCGGGTAGGCGAGGGTCTGGTGGGGCAGGTGGCACTCGACAAGAAACGCGTGCTGCTCGGGGACTTTCTGGAAGACGCGGTACCGATCGGCTCGGCGCTGATGAACATGGCGCCCAAGAGCATCATCGTACTCCCGGTGTTGTTCGAAAATCAGGTGAAAGCGGTGATCGAACTGTCTTCGCTGACCACTTTCACCGATCTGCAAATCGCCTTCCTCGAGCAGCTCACTGCCAATATCGGGATCGTGCTGAACTCGATCGAAGCCACGATGCAGACGGAAGGCCTGCTGAAACAGTCGCAACAGCTTGCCGGCGAGTTGCAGGCGCAGCAGAAGGAACTGCAGCAGACCAACGAACAGCTGGAGCAGAAGGCGCAGCAGCTCGCCGAGCAGAACGTCGAGGTTGAGCGCAAGAACCAGGAAATCGAGCAGGCCCGCCGCGCGCTGGAAGAAAAGGCGACGGAGCTGGCGCTGACTTCCAAGTACAAATCCGAGTTCCTCGCGAATATGTCGCACGAATTGCGGACGCCGCTGAACTCCATCCTGATTCTCGGTCAGCAGCTCGCCGACAATCCGGACAGCAATCTTTCCGCCAAGCAGGTGGAATTCGCCCGTACCATTCACGGCGCCGGTACCGACTTGCTCAACCTCATCAGCGACATTCTCGATCTGTCGAAGATCGAGTCCGGAACCGTCACGGTGGATGCGGAGGAAATATCCTTCAACAACGTGATCGAAGCGACCGCGCGGCCGTTCCGTCACGAAGCGGACACCCGGCAGCTATCGTTCGATGTCAGCGTCGATCCGCATCTCGA
>DATAVW010000068.1:0-3919 GCA_036267515.1 Rhizomicrobium sp. | reverse complement strand
CCGAGATGGCATACGGGCGGCGCTTCGGGAAACGGTGACTGCCAACAACATGGAGAGCGGTGTCCACATCCGCCTCATGATCACGCGTGGACTGAAGAAAGCGCCCAACCAGGATCCGCGGAATGCGCTGGGGCGCCCCACCGTCGTCATCGTGGCGGAGCATAAAGAGCCGAGCCCCGAGATCGTGAGGCGCGGGCTTTCGCTCGCCACTTCCAGCATTCGCTGCACGCCGGCCAACATGTTCGACATGCGGCTGAATTCGCACAGCCGCCTCAATCTCGTCCGGGCGCTGCTCGATGTGCTGAAGACCGGCGCAGACGAAGCGCTGATGCTCGATCCGCACGGCTATGTCTCCAGCTGTAACGCCACAAATTTCTTTTTCGTGTGCCGGGGTGAAGTGCGAACCTCGACGGGCGAGTACTGCTTCAATGGCGTAACACGGGGAAACGTCATCGCCCTGTGTCATGAGAACCGGATTCCCGTCCGGCTCGCCAATTTCACTCTGGACGAGGTGCACGAAGCAGACGAGGCGTTCGTGACCGGCACCTTCGGCGGCATCACGCCAGTGCGCGAAATCGATGGGCGTATCTTACGTGGGGGCGTTCCCGGCGATGTTACGCTTCGCGTGCACGAACTGTACGCACAGATGAAGGATAAAGAGGCGGTGCGCGCCGGCCGCGCGAATGGCTGATCCCATCCGCATCGCCATGTGGTCGGGGCCACGAAATATCTCCACCGCGATGATGCGCAGTTTCGGCAATCGGCCTGATACGGCCGTGATCGATGAGCCGTTCTATGCGGCGTACCTCGCTGCGACCGGAACAGATCATCCGTTGCGTGAGGAATCGCTGAACAGCCAGTCTCCTGATTGGCGGGAGGTAGTGGAGATCATTCTGGGGCCGGTGCCGGACAATCGTCCGATCTTCTACCAGAAACACATGACGCACCACATGCTGCCGGAATTGGAGCGCGGCTGGATCGCGCAATGCCGCAATGCCTTTCTGATCCGTGCGCCGGAAGACGTGCTGGCGTCGTACACTGAAAAGCGCAGCGACGTGACGCTTGACGATATCGGCTTCGTGCAGCAGGCGGAGATTTTCGATATCGAAGCGCAGCGGCTTGGGTTCGCTCCGCCGGTGATCGATGCAGCGGACGTCCTTGCCGATCCGCGCGGCACCTTGTCAGCGCTTTGCCGGGCACTCGTGATTCCATTCACGGAGGACATGTTGCACTGGCCGCCGGGTCGCCGCGAAACAGATGGTGCGTGGGCGCCTGCCTGGTACGATGCTGTCGAGCGTTCGACGGGCTTTGCGGCCCCTCGCGTACCTGTGCCGTTCGATGTTTTGCGCGACGATCTAAAGCCGATCGCACTGGCGGCGCGGCCCTGTTACGAACAGCTGCGGCTGCATCGATTGGGTGCTGCATTACGCATCTGAGCCTTGCGCCCATCGCATGGCATTAAACGGGCCGCCACACGCCAATTGAAGATCGGAAAGAATTGGCGAGTACCCCGCGCCTTGCCAGCCGGTAGTGCCGCCACTAACCATGCCTTCAGGCGTGCCGGGAGAACTTCCATGCTGGATCGACGCAATCTGCTTGCCACAAGCGCTGCTGCCGCAATCGCCATGGGAATTCCTGGGCGGGCGTTCGCGGCGGACATGCCGGGCAGCATCGCAGATAATGCCGAGGCGTCCAAAAAGCTGAACACGCTGTTCGACGCCTTTGTCAATGAGCAGCTGGACCATGCGCCGGAAGGTGCGACCAGTCTCGGCATCGACACCGGTCCGCGTGCGCACCAGCGGAGCGAATTGTCCGATCATTCGCTGGCGGAGGCCGATCGCCTGAAGGCACTCATCGCAGATCAGCTCAAGCGGCTGGAGACGTTCAATCGAGCATCGCTGAATACCAGCGAGGCCGTCGGCTACGATGTGGTGATGTATGGCCTGAAGACGCAGGATGCCGCGAACCGGAAATACAACTATGCCGGCGGAAATCTGCAGGGGCCATACGTTATCTCACAGCTGACCGGCTCATATCAGCAGGTGCCGGACTTCCTCGACAGCCAACATCCCATCGAAAACAAGACAGATGCCGATGCCTATATGGCGCGGCTCGACGCGTTCGCGCGCGTGCTCGACCAGGAAACCGAGTTCGCGCGGCACGATACGGGGCTGGGTGTGGTGCCGCCGGACTTCATTATCGCACGCGCGCTCACCCAGATGACCGGAATCCGTAACACGCCGGCGGAGCAATCGGTTCTCGTTCAGTCGGTGGTTCGCCGCACGAAGGAAAAGAACATCGCCGGCAATTACGGTCCGGATGCGGAGAAGATCGTCAGCGGCAAGATCTATCTGTCGCTCCAACGGCAGATCGATTTCATGACCTCATTACAGCCCAAGGCGGTGCACGATGCAGGTGTGTGGCGGCTGCCGAAGGGTGCGTCCTACTATACGGATTCGCTGGATCAGGCGACGACCACCACGATGAAGCCGGCTGACGTCCACAAGCTTGGACTTCAGGTGGTGGCGCAACTTTCGGCGCAAGCGGATTCCATTATGAAGGCGCAAGGCCTCACGCACGGTAGTGTCGGCCAGCGCTACCGCGAAATGTACAATGATCCCAAGTTCCGTTATCCGAACACCGATGCGGGCAAGGAGAAGCTGATCGCGGATCTGAATACGAAGGTCCAGGCAGTACGCGCGCGGCTGCCCGAGTATTTTGGCGTATTGCCAAAGGCGAATGTGGTGATCGTGCGCGTGCCGAAATACACCGAAGCGGGCGCGCCCGGCGGCTATTATCAGAACCCGCCGCTCGATGGCTCACGGCCCGGGCGCTATTACATCAATCTGCGGGACACGGCGGAGGTGCCGAGCTGGACATTGCCGACGCTCACCTATCACGAAGCTATTCCCGGCCATCACCTGCAGGGCTCGATCCAGCAGGAAACCAACCTGCCGCTCATCCGGAAGATCACCGGCTTCAACGCCTATGTCGAAGGCTGGGCGCTCTATTCCGAACAGCTGGCGGTGGAAATCGGAATGTACAAAGACGATCCGTGGGGTCATCTCGGGCAGCTGCACGACGCGATCTTCCGCGGCGTGCGCCTGGTGGTGGATAGCGGCATGCATGCCATGAAATGGAGCCAGGAGAAGGCAATCAAGTACTACACCGACTCGATCGGCGATCCGGAAGCCTCCGCCACGACGGAAGTGGAGCGCTATTGTGTGTGGCCTGGCCAAGCGTGCTCCTACATGGTCGGCAAGGTCACATTCCTGCGGTTGCGCGACAAGGCCAAGAAAGCACTGGGCCCCCGCTTCGACCTGCGCGATTTCCACGACGCCGTGCTGCTCTGCGGCGCGGTGCCGCTCACCGTGCTGGAAAACGTGGTTGACGATTACATTGCCACCAACCGCGATGGCGGCGGAGGTGTGCGCTCCAGCCGGCATTAAGGCCGCGCTCAGGACAGCTTCGGAACGTTCTGGCCCGCCTGCGATTCCTATTGTGCTGGGGTCGGAGGTGCTGTCATGCCCGTCGCCGTTCTGAACTGGCTTCACGTTTTGCCGCGCTGGGTTATTGGCTGCGTGGTTTTTGCGCTCATCCTTTTTGTGGCGCACCTGCTCCAGACTGTGCTGGTCTGGGTTCTGGGTCGGCGTTCGGCAAAGTGGCCGCCGCTCCTGCGGCACGTTTTTCTGCAGACGGAGAAGGTCGCGCGGTTTGCGTTTGTCTTGTTCGCGGCCGCCGTAGCGCTGCCGCTCATTCCGATTCCGCAAAGCGTTAATGATGTGATCCGGAAAGCCTTCGCTGCTGCCGTCATCGTGCTGATCGGCTGGATTGCTATGATCGCCGGTAATGCAGCCATTGACCGTTATGCCGGCCGTTTTCAGCTCGACACGGCCGATAATTTGCTGGCGCGAAAGGC
>DATAVW010000067.1:0-14057 GCA_036267515.1 Rhizomicrobium sp. | reverse complement strand
AGTGAATTCATCGCCTGCGATCATCGGCGTTTGCGCGAGTTGGCGCGTGACCAGCTGCAGCCGATTGAAGAACATCCGCTCGGCTGCCTGCGTGCCCCAGTTCTTCTTCTCGCCTTCGGGTGCCATGAAGCGGCAGGCGACAATAATATTCAGATACGCCGCCAATCCGGACTCGCCCAGATGCAGAAACTGCTGATAGGTCGGAAAGCTCGGCTCATTCGGCGCGGGCGCCAGCCTGCCATTGCCGTACCGCGCGAGGATGTATTCGAGAATGGCGACGGAATCGACCATCGCCGCACCGTCGTCTTCGATGGCCGGCAGGAAGCCAGCCGAATTGAGCACGATGAACTCCGCATCCGCCATTCGCTGGCGCAGGTCCACGGGCCGCATGCGATACGAAAGGCCCAACTCTTCGAGTGCCCAGATCACGCGAAAGGAGCGCGTGGGAAAGGCGCCATACACCGTGATCATCTGTTCCTCCGCCGTTGAACCCGGCAACGCAAGGTTTGCATTTCTGGACTTCTGACAGGGACTCGGTCAATTGCCTTTGAGGCGAGAGTGCATGCTATTAAGGGTGTTCAAAGCAGGAGCTCATGACGTGAAAGCAGAGGGTAATGTCTGGGGAATTCACGTAGGGAAGACCGGCGATGCCGATGAATTGTTTTTCAAAGGGAGTTGCATCGCTCTCGGGTGGGGAAAAGTCCCCGACCTTTCAAAGCTCCCCGCCGATCGTGAGGCCTTCAAAGACGCCGTTGCACGCGCCTATCCGGATAAGCCCAGAGCTGTTCCGGTCAATGGCGGACAACTATACCGCTTTGTTCACGAGATGAAGGGTGGGGACTTCGTTGTGTACCCATCCAAACGAGATCGGCAGATACACCTTGCCCGCGTTGAGGGTGATTATCGATTCAGCAGTTCCGTAGAGCCGACCTATCCGCATCAGCGTGCTGTTACATGGTTGCGGGAAGTGCCTTGAACACACTTCACCCAGGGAGCTCTCTACGAAATAGGCGCGGCAATGAGCCTCTTTCTCGTTCAGAAATATGTCGATGAGTATCGCGCTGCAATCGAGGGCTCTGACCCGTCAGTTACGCAGGTTGCCAATGACGAAACAGTTGCAGCGGTCACCGAAGATGTCGAAGAAACGACAAGAGATTTTGTTCTGAAACGGTTGGCACAAGAAGTGAAAGGCGAAGCGCTTGAGGGAGTAATTGCACATCTGCTCGAATGTATGGGTTATCATGCTCGCTTAACCCGCAAGAACGAGCCGAGCGTCGACGTCATAGCGCATAAGGATCATCTGGGTCTGGAACCTCCAATAATAAAGGTTCAGGTCAAGAGTGGCGAAGGGGCGGTTAGCGACAGGGATGTCTCAGCCCTGTATGGAAAGCTCTCAGCGAGCGAATATGGTCTGTTCGTGACCCTTGGCACTTTTAGCCCTCCGTCCAGGCAGTTCGAACGGAGCAAGAGCAACCTTCGTCTCATAGATGGCGAGGAACTGGTGGGGCTTATTCTTCACAACTACGAAAAATTCGACGCCCGACACAAAGGATTGCTGCCTTTGCGACGAGTGTATGTCCCGGAACAGATTGATCTTGATGACGAGTCTTAGTCGTGGATACGGCGCATATAAACACCGAACAGCAGAAAATATGGCGACGGGTAATCCAATTTCTCTCTTCCCGTGATTTCAAATCGCGATCTTGGTTTCGATCGCGTCGTAATCCGCCTGCACGCCTCCATCGGCTGTGTCGAGTAGCCCTGCCGCCGTGAGCGCCTGAACGTCTGTGTGAACATTGCTGTAATCGCGCCCCAACGCCTTCGCCAGCGCTCGCACGCTCGTCACCTTGTGCCGCCGGACATAGTGCAGCAGCTCCATCCGCTTTCCCGTCAGAACGCGGGCAAGAGCGTCCCAACTCTTGAACGCCAGATGGCGCTCGTGGAATGTCTCGCCGCGCTCCGCGCGATGCCAAGCGTCCACGAACTTCCGAGAGGCTTCCTTCTCTATCGCGCCACCCACGGTGATCTTCACATCGCTCATTTGTCACCTCGCAGGGTCCGCACGTCGGACCAGAAATCGGCCATTAGCTGCTCGACGGTCGTGAACGCATACGCGGTCTCTGCGCCGTGAGAATGCCGATGATCGCCTTTGCCGCGTTCATTGTCGTACCCAATCTCCCGAATGCCGGGGCGCCCATAGAACAGCGAATACTTCAGTCCGTGGGTCGATGGCGGAACCGGAGAAGGAACACGCCACAACACCATCTCCACAATCGCACCGTCGTCATACTCGATGCGCTGGTGAAAGAGCAGTTCGGCCTTCATCCCCACAGATTATGGTACAATTTGCCATATGGTGTCAACAACCATAGTGACTCCCTCTGCGAGCGTCGCCTCTGGCCCACAGATATGACCGCCTACGGTAATGCGCGTCACCTCTTATTCCCGCATCGGCGTGTATAACGCCGAGGCCGCAGGCCTGAACGCGGCGTCACGCAGGTGCAACAGAGCGCTCGTGCCGTACGTGAGAGTGCAACCCGCTCTTGCGGAACAGCAGAAGCGAAACGATGAGCAAGGGAGGTTAGCTTGCAGACTGAATTGTTGATCGGTGGGAAATTCGAGGGCGGCCAGGGCGCGGGCGAGCGCATTGTCAATCCGCGCAATGGGCAACTGATTGTCGAAGTGCCGGAAGCATCCGACGCGCAGGTGGATGCGGCTGTCGCTGCTACCGCGGGTGCCTTCGATAGCTGGTCCCGCACCACGCCCGCCGAGCGCAGTGCCGTACTGCTGAAAATTGCCGATGCCATTGAACGTGATGCAGAGGTCTATGCCGATCTCGAATCGCTGAACTGCGGCAAGCCACGGCACCTGGTGCTGGCCGACGAAATCCCCGCCGTCGTCGATTGCTTCCGCTTTTTCGGCGGCGCCTGCCGCACGATGCACGGGCCATTGGCCGGCGAATATCTGCCCGGCCACACCTCCATGATCCGCCGCGATGCGGTGGGCGTCATCGCCTCCATCGCGCCGTGGAACTACCCGCTGATGATGGCGGCCTGGAAGCTCGCGCCGGCGCTCGCCGGCGGCAACACCATCGTGCTCAAACCGAGCGAGCAGACGCCACTCACCGCGCTGCGGCTCGCGCACACGCTTGCGGCACATTTGCCGGAGGGTGTTGCCAACATCCTCACCGGGCGCGGTGCCACAGTCGGCAACCATCTCATCAATCATCCGCTTGTGGCGATGATTTCGCTCACCGGCGATGTCGGCACCGGCCGCAAGGTGATTGCGGCCGCGCAGGCCACCTTGAAGCGCACCCATCTGGAACTGGGCGGCAAGGCGCCGGTGATCGTGTTCGACGATGCCAATCTCGAGGAGGTGGTGAGCGGCTTGCGCACCTTCGGCTTCTACAATGCCGGGCAGGATTGCACCGCCGCCTGTCGCGTGTACGCGAGCGACAAGCTGTACGATAATCTGGTCGCCGATCTTTCCTCCGCGGCGTCGTCGCTGAAGTTCAACCAACCGAACGATGCGGAAAATGAAATCGGTCCGCTGATTTCGCAACGCCAGCGTGAACGCGTGTCCGGCTTTGTGGAACGCGCAAAAGCGAGCAAGTATATTGAAATCGCGACGGGCGGCACAGCGCCGGAGGGCAACGGCTTCTACTTCCCGCCAACTGTCGTTGCGGGCGCAGAGCAGGCGGACGAAATTGTGCGCCGCGAGGTGTTTGGTCCGGTCGTTTCCGTGACGCGCTTTTCGGATGTGGAGCAGGCCATCGCCTGGGCCAACGAATCCGATTACGGCCTTGCCTCTTCCGTCTGGACCAGGGATATTTCCCGCGCCATGCAAACAGCGGCGCGGCTACGGTACGGCTGCACCTGGGTCAATTGTCACTTCATGCTGGCCAATGAGATGCCCCATGGCGGACTGAAGCAATCCGGTTACGGTAAGGACCTCAGCATGTACGCGCTGGAGGATTATACAGTGCCGCGCCACATCATGGTGAAGCTCTAGGTCACCGCGGCGCGCACACCGAATCGTTCTTCGCGCCACACGCCACCTCGCATGATTTCGGCGAGCGTCGCCACGGCGTCGAACACATCCACATAGCGCGTGTAAAGGGATGCGAAACCGAACCGGATGGTATCGGGACTGCGGAAATCGCCGATCACACCGTGCGCGATCAGCGCCTGCATAATGGCGTAACCCTCAGAGTGCCGCAGCGAAACCTGGCTGCCGCGTTTTGTTGAATCGCGCGGGGAGCCAAGGACGAACCCGGCGTCACCACATGTTTCTTCCACCAGCCATCGCAGTCATGACTGCCGCGAACAACACTATGCGCAAGAGTGCAGATTTCATCACAATCTCCCAAGGCTGCCTTGTGTGCGCGGCCTCCATCAGAGGAAGCATATTTGCAGTAGCGGCCCGGCAGCGCAGACGCAGACGCGCTACGCGGCTCGCTCTATTTTCGGGGCAGATGTTTGGCCCTTCTTTTTCTTCTTGAGCGTCAGCTTGAACACGGCGCCATTGCTGTTCGCGCCGCCACCGAACGTGGTGCCATACAGATTGCCGTCGCTGTCTGGGACGAGTGGGCATATGGGGTCGCGTCCATCCGGCCCGGAAAACGAATGAAGCACCGAAAAAGCGCCGTTTGACGCGATCTTAAAAATCGTTCCATCACCATTGGCGCCCCCGAAGCCCGTCACACCATAGAGATCTTTTCCCATCAGCGTAACGCTGATGGGGTTCTCGCCATCGGCACCATTGAACACATGAAGGATGCTTTCGACACCACTCTTGTCGATCTTGTACACGATTCCGGCATTGGCGCTGCCGCCGCCGTTCTCTGTGGTGCCGTACATGGCGCCTTTATCGTCCAGCGCGATCCAACCTTGGGCGTACTGACCGTCCGAACCGCTGCCGAACTGGTGCAGCACCGTCTCTGTGCCGTCCAATGTCATGCGGAATGCAACTCCTGCGTTCTGAGCACCGCCGAGGCCGGTTGCCCCGTAAAAAGTATGCTTTTTCCCGATCGCGAGCCCCAAAAGCGGTTGGCTGCCGTCCGCCACGCCGGAAAAAGCATGAACGACATTTTCGACGCCGGCGGCGGTAACGCGAAACACGGTTCCAAGATCGTCGCCGCTACCGCCCTTCATAGTCGTCCCATACATATTTCCCTGCTTGTCCGTCACAAGAGAGGTGTACGGAAAACTTCCGTCGCTACCGCAGCAGATACCCTGAAAGGTATGCAAAATCTTTCGACGCCGTTCGGTGCGAGCTTAAAAACAATGCCGAGTCCGTTCGTTCCGCCACCGCTCGTGGCTCCGTAGAGATTCCCGGACTTGTCGGCGATCACGCCACCATAGGGTTGGGCGCCATCGCCCGCGGTGCCCGTGAAGACATGCAGCACGGATTCCTGGCCGCGGGGCGAAATCTTGAAAATCGTGCCGTTGTTCGCGCTCCCGCCTGTCGTGCCGTATAGCGATCCTTGATCGTCGATCAGCAGTGGGCCTATGGGATTTGCACCGTCGCCGCTGCCGCCCGCGAAGTTGTAGATCACCTGCAGCTTCGGCACGGCGAAAGCGCCCGTTGAAAGCGCAATCGCTGCGATACAGCCGAGCAAAGCACTTCGGATAAATCTGGAATACATCGGTTTCTCCCTCGCCGGTTCAACCTGCAGTCAGCGTTCGCGACTGCTCATTCAGCGCCGCCTCTCGTCCATCATCTGCTTCATCGTGATCGCACCTGCGGGCGCCCGCACATTGTTGTAGTCGTAGGTCGCCACGGTGAAGCTCGTCATCGCCGCGCCGGCGGCCTTATTCGTAATCTCGGACTTCAGCGGCAGATGCGTGCTTTTCGAAATCCAGATTTTCGTGTCGATCCCGGATGGATTGTGCTCAACGTAGACGGCGGCCGCCTGGCCGGTGACGGTTTCATCGGGCAGCGCCTGGCATCGCGTCGCCTCTTGCGCCTTCTTGATGTCGGGATCGCTCGGGTCGCCAAGCTTCGCCATCCCGGCGAAGCTCGTCTGCATGTCGATCCATTTGCCGCCGTGCAGCACGTAGACGCTCTTGCCGGTGGAAATTTCCTCCGATTTTTTCGCTCCGCCCATGCCCATGCCGGACGCCGCTTGCGACAAAGCCTTTGACCAGTTCCTTGTTTCGGTCATGGAGATGCGCACCGGCGTACTCGCCATGCTCCTCTGGCTCTGCATCAGAGGCTGACAGGCCGGATCTATCGCGAGCGCCGGCGTCGCGCTCGCAACGCCGCAACAGAGCGAACCGGCCGCCGCTAGTATGTATTTCATGACGATCCTCTTTCGATTGCATTGCGCCCAGTTCTTGCGTTCGATTTCATGCCAGCCTTACGGCGTTCTCAGAAAACCGTGTAGGCCGCCCCACTGATCGATAAAGAAGCCGGATGTGACGCCGCTATCGTTGATCCCAGACGGACCGAAGGGATAGGTCGCGATCGAGCCGGGAACGTCGAATTCTGCGAATGTGCCGTCCTTGGCGCGAGTGTAGCCATGCGGATATCCATCCGCGTCGATATAGACTCCGGCGGCGGTGCCGGCCTTGTTTATGCCAGTAGCCCCGAGCGTGCCTTGCCCCGAGGCCGCTCCGGCGTCTGGCGCGTCGTACACAGTGAAGCTGCCATCGGGTTCACGAATGTATCCGCGATAAACGAGATTGCTTTCCTGGAAATCGCCTTCGACTTCGCCCTCATCGTTGATTGGTCCTGCGAACGCCCACACCGCGTTCGGTGGATCGAACTCCGTAAATGTGCCATCCCCAGCGCGGATATAGCCGTGAGACGTGCCATCGGCGTCACTGCCGGAGATTTCGCCCGCATCATTGATGCCGATCGCCTGGGAATACGTGAATCCGGGAGGATCGAACTCGGTCAGGTCACCATTCTTCAGGCGCGAAAATGAGTGTAAGGAGCCGCCGCCGTAGTAGCCGCCGACAATCGTTCCGCTGTTGTTGAGCGGCCCATCGAACAGACAGTCATCGGGCCACAGACCACTATCGTCCGGCGGATCGAACTTCTTCAGCTTGCCCTTGGCCGTGCTAACGAAACCGGGGCATCTGCCGGTCTTGTGATCGACAAAGACCCCGCCCACCAGCCCTTTGTCATTGACGGCGTAAAGTGCCGTCGAAGTTTTGCCGACGTCCAATTTGATGTATGTCCCATCGGGCATTCGTTCGAAGCCATGAAATACGCCCACGTCATCCGAGTAAGAACCCACCGCGGCAGACAATGAATTGATGCCAAACAGCAAAGTGCCCTGGCCAATGCCGCCACCAGCGCCGGGCGCATCGACGATTGTGTATTGCGCGGTGTCGCGTCGTGCCATCTGGGACGCATGCTCCCGGGCACCGCGAAGCGACGAAGGAGTTAGCTGCATAAGAGCAGGAGAGCGCAGGCCCAAGCCTGGTTGTGACAGAACAACCGGCAGCGCTCCAACGCGTGAACCGGCAAGCGCGCGGTCAACCTGCGCGCTTGCCGACGAGACGAAGATCACGGCCGATCCGAACAATACCGTTTTCAGAAGTATAGAGTTCATTGCACCCTCCCCGACGAGCCGCAGCCACCCAATCGCGGTCTTTTCGGCGAAGGGAAGTTTGGAGCACCGATCCGCGACGCGCATGACGCAAATGCGCTATAGGTCTTAGGTCTTCAGCCAGAATACCGTGCCAAGATTGCTGGCGCCGCCGGAGGCTGTCGTGCCGTAGATCTTGCCCTTTTTGATGTAGAGATCGCCATATGGATGGGCACCGTCGCTGCCGCTGAAGGCGTGTACGACCTTCTCTTTGCCGGTCTTCGGATCGATGCTGAAAACCGCGCCGCTGTCGCTGGCATTTCCGCCGTTAATCGTAGTGCCGTAGAGCAGGCCGTCCTGCGGGTTCAGCTTCAGGCCAGAGTGCGGAAAGCTTCCGTCGGAGCTTTGAAAGATACCTTGAAACGCATGCAGCACGGTGTAGTTGCTGCCGTCCGGCTTTACTTTGAAAACCGTACCGAGCCCCGGTCCTCCGCCCCCGGATGTCGTCCCATAGAGCGCGTTCTTGTAGTAAAGCAGTGTTCCGTACGGTGTAGCCCCGTCGCTGACGCCGCCGGCGAAGTTGTGAAGAACGGTTGCGGTGCAGTCAGCATTGGCAATGGACACGAGAACGCCAAGATTGTTGGAGCCTCCCGCCGTCGTCACAGTGTAGTCGTACGGGCCATTCTTGGCTGGTTGGATAATGCCGGCGAAAGGATGCGATCCATTGGTGCCGGAGAACGAGCTTGTGCAGGAGCTCCCCGCGCCACCCGAATTGACGTAAAAGAGCGTTCCGTCATCGTTGACGCCGCCGCTATAGCCGGTGCCGACAAGAAAGCTGTCGCCGTTGAACTCTGCCTCGGCGAGGCCAGCGAATGGAAAGGCTCCTTCGGGGGCGCACTCGGCGGCGTAGAGTTGCTGGTAGGCGCCAGAGTTCGGGACAAATTTGTAGACCGTACCGCAACCCGCGGGGCCGCCGAACTGCGTGGTGCCGTACACATTGCCGTCCATCGACCATGCGATCGGCGTGCCGTCCGCGTTCTGGCCATCGGTTCCGCCCGTGAAGGAATGAAGCACCTGCGTCGTGCCATCCTTCTTGAGCAGCGTCAGCGTACCCACGCCAGATGCGCCCCCTCCATCGGTTGCCACGTAGAAGTCTCCGTGGCCTGCTGGAGCCACACCTCCAACGGGACTGGCGCCATCGGTGCTTCCGCCCACAAAACTATGAAGCACAGTGAATTTTGCGGCGTGCGCGCCGCCGGCAGAAAGCGCAATTGCGAGCGCACAGAACGAAACGGTTGTCAGCAATTTGAAATTCATGACGTTTCTTCCTTCGATTGCGCCTCCTATCCAGCCGCGCCAGCAACGGGTTCTCTGCGGCTGTTCGGCTTCTTCATTGCGGCGCGGCTAGATCTTTTCTCGGGATGGATTGAAAGGCGCGGGACTGCTGAGAAGCACCGTGCCAGATCCTGGGAGATGGCTGCCTCTCCCCCGCGCCTTTCGTTCAGTTCAGCTGCCGAGCGAGATCAGCGGGTGTACCGGCTGCTTGGAAACGCCCCACGGCGTGCACGGCCGCCAAGGGTATACGTCCCGCAATTGATGACGTTCTGCGTCACGCCATCCGTCGTGTTGTAGACACACCAGCCATGATTGGCGCTTCTGGGATCGTCGAAGACGTAGGTCAGTGCCTGATCGCCGCCGTTGTTATTGGAGCTGATATCGAAATATGGATTGATGTTTCCCCGCTTCGCGAGGAAGCCCTCGTCCACGCCTGAGCTGCATCCGGTCGACTGGCCGACGATATAGACCTTGTTGCTGAGCGTCAGATTCATCCCGTCGCAAAATCCGTCGAAGGTCATATCGAAGGTCTTCGTTTTGGCGAGATCGCCGGCATAGCCAGGCGCGCCAAGCACGGTCGCCAGCGTCATCGTCGCAATGGTCAATAGCGTTTTCATCTTGAAGAGCTCCTCCAGGTTTGCCCGGCGCAACCGGCGCCTGCGTCGCGCGAAAAATGGAGCCGCGCGTTGCTGTCCGCATGACGCAAATGCGCTATGCTGTTCGTTTATTGATGTTCTCAAGCAACTAGCGGAGAAAGCCACCGTGCCCCAAAGATGCGCGAAGCCTCCCCGCAATGCGCGCATACGAACACGATCATGTTCTTGACGATGCCGAGCACCGGCACCCTCCGTCTTGCGGAACATTCTGGCGTCCCTGCGCGCCTCGATGCCCGGTCTTGCTGTAAAATGACCGTTGGATCAGACTTTCACGGCGCGCTGGACAACCCAGCGGAAGCCAGCGTGGCGATCACCTTCGCCATAAATCCCAATGGCTACTGGCGCCATTTATTGGCTGGCGACTGCGATACGAAGTATTATTGTAGGGCTACGAGAAGAGGCGGATCGTTTTATCCGAGAAATTAGGGCACCCGCTCCGGCGAATTAGGACACTTGGGCTAATTAGGACAGCACCCGCCCGCGAGCTGAAATTATATAATACCTTGAGGGTTTAGCTTGATGCGCCAAAAAAGTGGTGCATCGGTCGCCGCGAGCGTCAGGCTTGCAATGACCGCCACGGGGCGAAGCGGGCCGCATTGTACTCCTCCGTATTAGTGCCCGTTCCTTGGGCCCGCGCGGCCGGGATGGAACGCAATCAAACGAAGCGCCATTGGTGGCGAGCGGAGAGTTCAAGACAAATTTCATCGGTTAGGCGTTCGGGACTTTCTTGCGCTTCTTCTTTTCATCCTCGGCCGAAGGCGCTTCGTTCACCATCCCGAGGAAATCGACGGAAATGATGGACGGCGCGTTCTGCGTGTTGTGAGCGGCGACAAAGCTCTGCGCCACCTGCTCGGCCGCGGCGCTGGCGGCACTGCCGCTCGTTTGCGTGGCGACATCGACGGCCGCCGAGCCCGGAACACCGAACGCCGTTCCACCGACGCTGAAGTTCTCGGCATTGGCGACGGTTTGCGCAGCGATGAACAAATCGCCCGCCACACGGACGCCCGCATCGCCCGCGTCCACCGTTCCGCGCGGCGCGATGAGGAACACATCCGGCGGAGGTTCGCCCGGCGCCGGCTCAAACGCGGCAATGCCGGCACCGCTGACGCCGCTGACGGAGTCAAGTTCACTGAAGAGATCCTCGTCCACGCGCACCACCACGGGTGGGAAGTTTGCAGCTGTTTTCGGGCCCTGTCCTGCATTCAGATCGCCGTTGGATGACCACATGGCGATATCGCCGCCGCCTTCGGTGAAGAGCCGACTCTGGTTGAGCAGGAAGTCGGTGTCGGTGAACGTGTAGATCGAACCGCCACGCAGGGTGAGGATGCCTTCATAGCCGATAGGGATCGCAGTGATAGTGGCCGGCAGTGGAACGTCGGTCGCATTGCCCGCAAACAGTCGCCCGCCATCGTAGGTGCGCCGCGCGGCCTGATCGGCAGTCCGGACGGTCGAGCCTGCGAGAACGCGGCCGCCTGGTCCAAGAACGTAGACGTTCCCGCCGTGATCCGTCTGGATCGTGGCAAGACGGAGATCGAGATTGCCGGTCTCCACCGGATTGTTGGAACCGTTGCCGCCGCCCGTGAGATCGTTCTGCGTGTATCCGTAGGATGACGGGAACAACGTGTTCACCGCGAGATAGCCGCGGGAATATAGCTTGAAAGATGGCCCATCCGGAATCGAGGTCTGGATCAGCTCGTTGAAATAGACATTCCCCAACATGAAGACCCGCTGTTCCAGTTCCGGCAGCGTTTTGAACACATCGTAGGCCTGCTGGAAGCTGACATCTGTCGTGCCGTAGGCATTCTTTAGCGCAGCAGCCGCATGCTGCTGCATCCAGCCGGTGAGAATCGGACCATAAATCGGCTGGTTGCGGTCAGGCACAAGCCTGCCGTTCGCATCCTTCACCTGCACGAACAGATCGCCGTCCAGATTCGGCAGGTTTTCCGGATCGAGATAGTAATCCCGGAAGCCATCGAAATTCTGACCTTTCCCGACGCCGAATTCGACGAACAGGCTGGCGCCGTCGGCAGGCAGCCAGGGATTCCAATCGTTGCCGACAGAAAGGATACCGCCGGCAAAGGTTGCTTCTCCAGCGGCGCCAATCTGTCCCTGTTGAAGCGATTCAAAACCGTTGGTCACCGCCGAATTCAAAAACGGTCCCATGTCGCGGCCGGCTTCGAGGAAGAACGACCCGGGACCACCGATGATGAAGGTGTTGCCCTGAACCGCGGCTTCAGGTTCGCCGAAGATGGGCGCCCCGTTCTCGTCGAGACCGGTCACCGGCTGCACAAGCTGTGTCGTGGCCGTGATGTCGCGTCCGGCAACCACGCGCGTGATATCGTCGGGCGAAAGGTTTTGGCCGAAGAACATCATATTGACGATGTCACGGCCGGCGCCAATCCGCGTTTCCTTCGGTACCGCGACGATCATGTCGAGAATGTCGTTTCCGGCATAAATCCTGTTGGGTATCGTATCGTCCTCATGGGTTGCGTTGCGGTTGTGGAGGGCCCTGCGCTGCAACGCCGTCATGTTGGGCAGCACACCCGGGAACTGGAACAGTTCGCCCGCGGTCACATGATCAGCGGCCTCGAAGGTCGAAAACAGACCAGGAAGCAGACCAGGATCGGCGTCCAGCATTCCGATCACGGTGGGGGCAATATTGTCAGCGGCGACCAGCTGGAGCTCGCCGGTCGGAGATGGATAAAGGACGATCTGGTCGGCCTGTCCGACACCGCCAGTACCCAAGACGAGATCGCCCGTGAGAGACATCGCCGTCAGTGACCCTGGATAGACGGTAACCGCTGTGTCCTGCTCGGGGACATTACCTACCGACAGTATGTCGGCACCGGTATTGTCGATCGTGACGCCGCCATCGGCGATCAGCGAAACCCCGGCGCTGCTGGAGTAGAATCCGCGCGAATTGAGGTTTTCCTCGGCATCGTCCGTGGTGCCGCTTACGCCCAGAGCGGCTATGCCTTGAATGTCGATATCTCCGCGCGCATCGAGATTCACGTCGGCGTCAGATAACCGGATGCGCAGTTCGTTTGGCTGCATTGTGCCGGTAAAATCGATCGCTATGTCGCCCGCATTTTCGATGCTTCCGCCAACGGACACGTTGGCAAAGCCGGAGCCGACATCAAGCCGTCCGCCCAGAAGATCGCGTCCTGCGCTGAGAGCGACATTTCCCCCGCCGAAGGTCCACAGCGCAAGCGAGGGTTGGCGCGCTTTGCCGAAATCGACCGATGCCGTGGTCACGGAGGTTGTATCGACAATGGACAGGTCCGAAATATCGCGTCCTGCGACCAGAGTGATGTCGCCGCCGCCGAGAGCGCCCACGCCTTCAGTGAACAGTTGCGGATCGATGCGAATGTTCGTCGCGTTCCCGATGATGCCTGATCGCCAGGGCTGATCGCCGGCACCGATCCACGTGTAACCGTAGCCGCTGGTTGCATTGTAGTATTTTGCAATCCGCGCGGCTTCCCAGATATCGCGGCGGCCGAGAATGTCGTTGCCGGCGTGAAGCGAAATGTTGCCACCGCCCTCCGCATAAACGGGATTGGCAATGAGAATGCCTGTGTATCCGGCGCCCTGACTGTCAGGCTCCCCGCCAGCACCGTAGTGATAGCCATTAACCATCGGATCGGAGAGGAAGTCGTTAGTTGGCACGAATCCGCTCGGATCGAGCGAGACCGTAAGCCCGCTGAGCGCATCGACAATCACTTGCTTGCTTGGATCGACGAGGTGGCCTGCCGTGTAAACAGCGGTGCCGCCGACTTGCACAAACCTTGGATCTTCGCCGCAGTTCTTGGTGCAATCGTTGCCGTCCACATCCCGGTAAACCACCGGCCCGTTCGTCAGATCGATATTTCCGGCCGCGGCAAGATCAATGCTGCCGGTACCGGAACGGACAAGAGTGCGCGTGGTGGCGGTGGCCGGCTTGGTGATGATCGGCGGCTTCGGCGGCTTGTAGTCGCCTTTGAACTCGTCGAAATTGGGTGCAACGGCCTGCGCCATGAACTTTGCCGCCAGCGAAAGCGTGGTGGCCACACCAAGCTGCCCGCCACTCTGGAATATCTGGAACTGATCCGGGTACTGCGCGAAGAATTTGTTCGCTGCGTCCAGCAGAACGTCTTGCACGTCCTTCGGCGCAGAGTTGAAATTCACGAAGGTGTACGAGTTCGGGTCCAGCCCCGGATTGTCGGCGAGGAATGCGTTTTCCCACTGATCCGCCGTGAGCAGTTGGTTTCCAATCCCAAGCAGCAACGTGTCGCCAAAACTGGAACTCACACCATCCTTGGAGGCGGCATAGGTGTAGCTTTGCTCGCCTTCGATGATGAGATTCCCGGTTGCGCCGGGCACAACGCGCAACGGATCAACGCTGGGTGTGCCATTCGCGGACCCGGTCAGGTCGGCGCCACCAACGAGCCGATACGCCCATGATGCGACTGGCCGCGTGCTGCCATCGGCATTGGTAAGCAGCGGGAACAGCTGTGCGCTTCCCAGTGGGTCACCCGTATTGTTATCCA